>CAIUDG010000145.1 GCA_903897925.1 uncultured beta proteobacterium
CTCTCACAATATTTACAAAAATATCTTGGGGTTGGCGAAGTGGGTGTGCGGGCGCAGGCCTGGATTCGCCGCTGTACAGAGCTGGTGTGACGATAGCGGTATTTGTGCGGGGGTGCAAGCGCACCCAAAGCAGCCCCCGGCGACCCGAGGCCGGAGAACGCACACCCACTTCGTCAGCCCCTGCCAACCCGCAGGCGCGCAGTGCAGGCACACCAACCATGCAGGACTACCACGCAAACATAGCGCGCAGCGCGGTGCGGAGCACGCCTGCTTGGGTTCTCTGCCACCTGCGCCATAGGCGCTCGCTGCGTTGCGCGTCCGCGTAGTGGGCGAAGACTGACGAAGCGCGAACCAACACATCCAGCGGACAAGAAAAGAACAGTCAAGCAAGGCAGCGAACACCCATACAGCCGGAGAAAAAGCCCCAAAACACAACGCCATTTTTGTGTGTAAATTTCCCACGATTGAACAAGCCAGCCGCACAAAACGCCCTCCGCCTCAGTCACAATCAGCCGCATGGAAAACACACAAGACCTCGCCAACAGCCGCATCGTCGCCGCCTGGGCCGAACTCAACCAACACGTAGCCGAAGGCCATGAACTCGAAGCCGACGCTTACCGCCTGGCCTTTGCCGACCCCGAATTTCTGCTGCGCCGCGAAACCCGCGGCATCCGCATTCAGCTGGAAATGCTCAAACCCGATCTGGACCAGAGCGAACAAGGCATTGAAAACACGGTAGTCGTGTTTGGCAGCGCCCGCTTCCCCGCCCCGGAAGAAGCCGAACGCCGCCTGAGCGCAGCCCAGGCCACCGGCGACGTGCAAGCCATCATGCAGGCCCAGCGCGATATGCGCAATTCCCGGCACTACGACAACGCCCGCCTGTTTGCCCGCCTGGTGGCTGGCTACAGCGCACGCCGGCGCCCGGAAGATCGCCTGTTCATCTGCACCGGCGGCGGCCCCGGCATCATGGAGGCGGCGAACCGTGGCGCCTTTGAAATGGGCGCGCCCACGCCGGGCCTGAACATCACGCTGCCACACGAGCAAAAGGCCAACGACTACGTCACGCCCTCACTGAGTTTCAAGTTCCACTACTTTGCCATCCGCAAAATGCATTTCATGATGCGCGCCAAGGCCCTGGTGGCCTTCCCGGGTGGCTTTGGCACACTGGACGAGCTGTTTGAAGTGATCACCCTGGTGCAGACACAAAAAGCCAAGCCGGTGCCTATTATTTTGTTCGGCACCGACTACTGGAAACGCCTGATCAACTTCGACGTGCTGGTCGAAGAAGGCGCCATTTCGCCACAAGACCTCGACCTGTTCCACTACACCGACGACCCGCACCAGGCCTGGGACATGATTCGCAGCTTCTACCAGCTGCCCACCGACTAAGCTGCCGCGTCGTCGCCCTCGCCGTCCAGATCGGCGTCGGTTGGCAGCTGCAACTGGGCCTGCCGTTCGGGCAGTGCTTCCACCTGTTTCAGGGCCCGGCCCATGGCGCGGCTGCGCACCTGGGCGCTGTCCAGGGTTTTGAGCACGGTTTCGGTCTGTGCCTTGACCTTGGCCAGCACGTCGCCAAACTTGCCGAACTCGGTCTTCACCGCACCCAGCACCTGCCAAACCTCGCTGCTGCGCTTTTCCAGCGCCAGCGTGCGAAAACCCATTTGCAGCGAACTCAGCATGGCCAGCAAGGTGGTTGGCCCGGCCAGCGTGATGCGCTGCTCGCGCTGCAAGCTTTCCATCAGGCCGGGTCGGCGCAGCACCTCGGCATAGAGGCCTTCGGTCGGCAGGAACAAAATCGCAAAGTCGGTGGTGTGCGGCGGCGCGATGTATTTTTCGCTGATCGACTTGGCTTCCAGGCGAATGCGCGCTTCCAGCGCCTTGGCGGCGGCCTCGGCCGCTGGCGCGTCGGCACGGCCTTGGGCGTCGAGCAGGCGCGCGTAATCTTCGTTGGGAAACTTGGCGTCAATCGGCAGCCACAATACCTGCCCGTCGTCACCCCGGCCAGGCAGTTTGATGGCGAAGTCCACCAGGTTCTTGCTGCCCGGAATGGTGGCTACCTGGGCCGCGTACTGGTCGGGCACAAACACCTGTTCCAGCAGGCCGGCAAGCTGGGCTTCGCCAAACATGCCGCGCGTTTTGACGTTGCTCAGCAGATGCTTCAGGTCGCCCACGCCCTGCGCCAGCATTTGCATTTCGCCCAGGCCTTTGTGCACCTGTTCCAGGCTGTCGGCCACCTGTTTAAAGCTTTCGCCCAGGCGCGCCTGCAGCGTGGACTGCAATTTTTCATCCACTGTGGCACGCATTTCTTCCAGCTTGGCGGTGTTGGTGGACTGCATTTGCAGCAGCTGGGTTTCCAGCGTCTGGCGGATTTCCGCCATGCGCCGGGCATTCGACTCAGACACTTGGCCGAGCTGGGTGCTCAGGGTGTCGGTCAGCGACTTTTGCTGCAGCGTCAGGCTTTGCTGCAACAGACCCAGGTTTTGTGCCAGTTCCTGGCGTGCGCCGCGCGAACTGTCGGTAATTTCCTGGCGCAGCTCGCGTGCCAGTTGCTGGCTGCTTTGGCCCAGGGCCTGCGCCAGGCGCTGCTGTGCGGCTTCTTCCTGCTGCTGTTGCACGGCACCCGATGCTGCAGGCCGGGCACGCAGCAGCAGCCAGACCAGCAGCGCGGTATTGGCAGCGGCAAGAACCAGCTGCGCCGTTTCGCTCCACCCGCTCACGATGCGACCCGCGCTGCCTGCGCCCCCGTATCCAGCTGCGCCAGGTTGAGTGGCGTGCGCGCTGCGCCGCCGCTGAGGTAGCCGATCAGGTTGTCCACCGCCAGCGCGGCCATGGCGCGCCGTGTGCCTTCGGTGGCGCTGGCAATGTGCGGTGTCAGCACCACGTTGGGCACCGTCAGCAAATCGGGGTGTACTGCGGGCTCGCCTTCAAACACATCCAGCCCGGCCGCCGCCAGGGTGCCGGCGCGCAAGGCTTGCGCCAGCGCCGCGTCGTCGACAATGCCGCCGCGCGCCACGTTGATCAGCGTGGCGCTGGGCTTCATGCAGGCCAGTTCAGCGGCGCCAATGGTGTGGTGGCTGGCGGCGCTGTAGGGCAGCACCAGCATTACGTGGTCGGCAGTTTCCAGCAAGGCCTGCTTGCCCAGGTATTCGGCGTGCAAGCTGTGCTCCAGCTCGGCGCTCAGGCGCGAGCGGTTGTGGTAGACCACGCGCATGCCAAAGCCCAGTGCCGCGCGCCGTGCAATTGCCTGGCCGATGCGGCCCATGCCTATGATGCCCAGCGTGCTGCCATGCACTTCGGCGCCAGCGAACAGGTCGTAGCGCCAGTGTTTCCACAGACCGGCGCGCAAGTAATGCTCGCTCTCGGTGATGCGGCGCGCGGTGGCCAACAGCAGGGCAAAGGCAAAGTCGGCGGTGCTTTCGGTGAGCACGTCGGGCGCATTGGTGCCCAGCACGCCGACCGCGCTCATGGCGGCCAGGTCAAAGTTGTTGTAGCCCACCGTCATATTGGCGCAGATGCGCAGTTGCGGGCACTGCGCCAGCAGGGCTGCATCCACTTTTTCCACACCGGTCATGAAGACGCCGGCCTTGCCCTGCAGCCGCGCCACCAGCTCGTCTGGCGACCAGATGCTGTCCTGCTGGTTCGACTCCACCTGAAATTGCGCCTGCAGGCGCTCCAGCTGGTCGGGGAAAATGGCGCGCGTGACAAGGATGGCGGCTTGGGACATGGGGCGGCACTTTCAAACGGGTTGTTCAATGTCAAACACCTGGCGCAGATAGGCCAGGTATTTCTCGTCTTCACACATATTCTTCGACGGCGTATCCGACAGCTTGGCCACCGGCTGCCCGTTGCAACGCACCATCTTGATCACAATCTGCAGGGGCTCGTAGCCCAGGTCGTTGGTCAGGTTGGTGCCAATGCCGAAGGCCAGCTGGCAGCGTCCGCGAAATTGCTGGTACAGCTCGATGGTGCGCGGCACGGTCAGGCCGTCACTGAAAATCAGCGTCTTGGTGCGCGGGTCAACCCGGTTGCGCGCGTAGTGTTCGAGCATGCGCTCGCCCCACTGGAACGGGTCGCCGCTGTCGTGCCGGGCGCCGTCAAACAGTTTGCAGAAGTACATGTCAAAGTCGCGCAGAAAGGCGCTCATGCCATACACGTCGCTCAGGGCGATGCCAAGGTCGCCACGGTATTCGCGGGCCCAGGATTCAAAGGCATAAATCTGGCTGTCGCGCAGCCGCGGGCCGAGTGCCTGGCAGGCCTGCAGGTATTCGTGCGCCATGGTGCCCAGCGGTGTCAAGCCGAGCTTCATGGCCAGCCAGACGTTGCTGGTGCCGGCCAGCTGGCCCGGCACGCTGCGCGTGTGGCCCGGGCTGTGCGAGGTGCCCAGTCGCGCTGCCAGCACGCGCATCACTTCCTCGTGCCAGGCGCGCGAAAAGCGCCGCCGCGTGCCGTAGTCGGCAATTTTCAGGTCGCTCAGGCCTTCGGCACGCAACTGGCCGATTTTCACGTCCAGGCGTTTGCGGCCTTCGACAAAATCCGGCACCGTCTGGGTGTTGCGGAAGAACACTTCATTGACGATGGCCAGCACCGGGATCTCGAACAAAATGGTGTGCAGCCAGGGGCCGACAATGGCGATGTCGATTTCACCCGAGTCGCGGGGCGTCACCGTGATGTATTTTTCGTTCAGCTTGAACAGGCCCAGAAAGTCGACAAAGTCGCTCTTGATGAAACGCATCGAGCGCAAATAGGCCAACTCGCTTTGCTGAAAATGCAGGCTGCACAGCGAGCGGATTTCCTCGCGGATTTCGTCCACAAACGGCGCCAGTGGCGCGCCCGGGTTGCGGCAGCGAAAGCGGTATTCCACCTGGGCCCCGGGGAACTGGTGCAGCACCACCTGCATCATGGTGAACTTGTAGAGGTCGGTGTCCAGAAGGCTGGTAATGATCATGGTGTGTTGGCGCCTGATAGTTGCCCGGCAGTCAGTGTAATCAGCCGATCGGCGTGGCTGACCAGCAGCGCATTTTGCTCCGCAATCAGCATCGGCATGCCCTGTTGCTTCAATTTCAAAAGCACTTCGCGAATCGACTCCACCAGCACCGGAGCGATGCCCTCGCAGGGCTCGTCCAGCAGCAGCATGGAGGGCGAGGTCATCAGGGTGCGCGCCAGCGCCAGCATTTGCTGTTCGCCACCGCTGAGTTGCAGGGCCAGGCGCGGCAAGGCCGGCTCCAGCGCCGGGAACATCGCCAAGACCTCCTGCAAATGGCGCTGCAGTGCAACCCGGTCCTGGCGTGGCCGGGCTGCCAGCAGCAGGTTTTGCTGCACCGTGAGTTCGCCAAACAGGCGCCGGTTTTCCGGCACATAGCCCAGTCCGGCACGCGCCCGCACGTCGGCGGCGCTGGCGCTCAGGTCTTGGCCCTGGTAGCGCACACTGCCGCGCACCCGTGGCCCGAGCCCCATGATGGCCTGCAGCAGGCTGGATTTGCCGGCGCCGTTCAAGCCCTGCAGCAGCACCAGCTCGCCCGGCTGTACCGTCAGCGCCACCTGGAACAGCACCTGCGCCGGTCCCCACCAGGCATCGAGTCCGCGCAGCTCAAGCATGGCCGGCCTCCGCCAAGGCCATGTGCTGGCGCCAGGCGGCCCCCAGATAGCGTTGCTGCACCAGCGGGTTGTCGGCTACCTCTTGGGCACTGCCCTGCGCAATGATGCGGCCTTCCATCAGCACCAGCACCCGGTCGGCAACGCCAAACACGGCGTCCATATTGTGTTCGGTGTAGAGCACCGCCAGGCCGGCGCGGCCATCCGCCGCAGCGCCCTGCGCCAGCCCGCGCACCAGTTGCATCAGTTGCTGGCGCTCGGTGGCGGCCAGGCCGGCTGCCGGTTCATCCAGCAACAGCAGGCGTTGCGCGCCGGGGTCCGGCAGTGCAATGCCGGCCAGCGCCATGGCCAACTCAAGCCGCTTTCGGGCGCCATAGGGCAGACTGCCAGCGCGTTGTTGCGCCTGCGCCTGCAAACCGACCTGCGCCAGCAAGGCCATGGCGTCCTCGCCATGTTGCCGGCCCAGCACCTGCCAGGCCGACCACCCCTGCTGGCGCTGTAGCAGCAAGGCAACGTTGTGCAGCACCGGCAGGGCCTCGAAGGTCTGCGCCACCTGAAAGGTACGCGCAATGCCGCGCTGCAAACGCTGGCCTGGCGCCAAGCCTTGCAGCGACTCGCCACACCAGCGCACACTGCCGGCACTGGCCGCCAGCTGGCCGGCAATGCAGGCAAAGGTGGTGGATTTGCCAGCCCCGTTCGGGCCGATCAGGGCGACGCATTCACCCGGCTGCACGGCAAAGTCAATACCGCGCAGCGCCTGCACGCCGCCATAGTTTTTGCACAAGCCCGTGACTTCAAGTGCCATGGCCCGCTCCACGCCTGCGCATGCCCAACAAACCGGACGGTGCCCGCACCATGATCAGCATCACCAGCAAGCCCAGCGCACCGCGCCAGTAGTCGAAACCACGCCCGAGTTCACTGCTGGCCAGGGTCAGCACCAGCGCACCGGCAACGCTGCCCCAGAGCTGGTGCAGGCCGCCCAGCAAAACCACCAGCAACACATCCACCGAAGTCGACACCGAGGCCACCGCCGGAAACACCGAGCCCTTGTGCGCCGCAAACAGCGCCCCGGCCAGACCGGCCAGCGTGGCACTGGCCACAAAAATGCGGTATTTGAGCGACAACAAAGGCAAGCCGCTGGCCTGCGCCCGCTGCGCCGCGTCACGTCCGGCCTGCAGTGCCGCGCCCAACGGCGAGCGCACCAGCCGCCGCAGCAGTGCCACCGCAGTCAGGGCCAGCGCCACCAGCAGCAGGGAAAAACCCAGGCTGCCGCCCGGCGCCACCAGCTGCAGGCCAATCAAACCGTTGTCACCACCACTGACCGCGTCCCACTGGCTGAGCCCGGCCCAGACCACCTGCGCCAGCGCCAGCGACAGCATGGCCAGATAGACCCCGGAACTGCGCACCAGCACGCCGCCCACGGCGGCGGCCAGTGCCGCGCCGGCAGCGGCGCCGCCCAGCAACACCAGCGGCAGTGTGCTGCCCCAGTGCAGATGCATCCAGGCCGCCGCATAGGCACCGACGCCAAAGAATGCCGCGTGCCCAAAACTGACCAGCCCGCCGAGCGCCATCATGGCCTGCAGGCTGACGCCCAGCAGCAGCAAAATCAGGGCATCGCTGACCAGCGACTGCCAGTACGGGTCCCACATGCCGAGCACCAGCATGCAAATGCCAAAGGCCAGTGACAGCGACAGAAAACGCAGACCCGAGCGCGGCCACAGCACAAAGGGCACGCCCTGCTCGTGCGGCAATGGCGCCAGCGCTTTGCCAAGCAGGCCCTGCGGACGCAGCGTCAGCACCACGCCCATGGTGGCAAACACCAGCACCAGAGTTGCATGCGGGAACAGGCTGCTGCCCACGGCATGCACCAGGCCAATCAGCAATGCCGCCAGAAAGGCGCCGGCCAGACTGCCCAGACCACCGGTCACCACCACGACAAAGGTTTCCACCACCATGTTGATGTCCATTTGCAGGTTGGCCGGCTCACGCGGCAATTGCAAGGCCCCGCCGAGCCCGGCCAGGCCGCAGCCCAGCACCACCGCCACAAGCATCAGCGGTTTCGGGCTGACGCCCAGGGCCGCCAGCATGTCCCGGTCTTGCGTCGCCGCGCGCAAACGAATGCCCCAGCCGCTGTGGCCCAGCACCAGGTGCAAGGCAAGCCAGAGCAAAGGTCCCAGGGCGATGGTCAGCAACTGGTATTCGGGAAAATAGTTGCCGGCCAGCTCCACCGCGCCCTTGAGTCCGGGAAAGCGCGGTGCAAACAGTTCTTCCGGCCCGAGCAGCCAGCGCAGGCCGTCGTGCAGAAACAGGCTCAGGCCAAAGGTTGCCACCAGCTGGTACAGCTCGGGCGCACCGTACAGGCGGCGCAGCAGCAGAAATTCGGACAGGCCGCCCACCAGCGCCGCCGCCACCGCGCCGAGCAGCATGGCGGTTAGGTACAGCAGCGCACTGTCACCCCACTGCGGGCACCAGTTCACCAGTATCTGCGCGCTTATCAGCGCCCCCAGCATGTAAAAACTGCCGTGCGCGAAGTTGACGATCCGGGTGACGCCGAAGATCAGCGTCAGCCCGGCGGCCATCAGGAACAGCGTGCTGGCATAGCCCAGGCCGTTCAGCAGGCCCGACAGGACTTCCCCCATCAGTGGCTCAGTCCAGCCAGGTCGTGAAGTCGTTCACCGGCACCCGCGGGGTGTGCAATGTATTCACTACTGCGGAGCTATCGGCATAGCCCAGGGCCATGCCGCAGACTAGCATTTCGTCAGGTCCGGCGCCGATGTGCGGCATCACGATCTTGGAAAAACCGTTCCATGCCGCCTGTGGGCAGGTGTCCAGCCCGCGTCCGCGCGCGCCCAGCATGATGTTCTGCATGAAGCCGCCATAGTCCACCAGCGAGCCGCGCCCCATCACGCGGTCAACCGTGAACATCAGGCCCACGGGAGCGTCAAAGAAGCGGAAGTTGCGCTGGTGTTGCAGGTGCATCTTGTCCTTGTCGGCTTTGCCAATGCCGAGCAGGCCATACAGGCTCCAGCCGTTCTCGCGGCGCCGGTCGATGTAGGGGCTGACCCATTTTTCCGGGTAGTAGTCGTACTCTTCGCGGAACTGCGCGGCCAGCGCCGGGTCGCTGCGCATGGCGTCATGGGTGCTGCAGACCTTGTCCACCAGGGCATCCCGGCTGCTGCCCTGCAACACATACACCTTCCAGGGCTGGCAGTTGGTGCCCGAGGGGGCCCGGCTGGCGCATTCCAGAATGTGTTCAATGTCCGCACGTGCAACCGCTTGCGCCGTGAAGGCACGCGTCGATTTACGGGACTGGATGGCAGCATCCACCGTACAAGAATTCATTTCAGGGTCTCCAGGAGAGTTTTGAGAGGGCTTGGCAAGGGCGTCGGCCGGCGTGTTACGGCATCGACATAGACGTGTACAAAATGGCCACTGGCTGCAGTTATATCCGAGTCGCCGAACACGCCGAGTTCGTAGCGCACGCTGGAGGCGCCAATATGCGCCACGCGCAGCCCGATTTGCACGGTTTGCGGGAATGCCAGCGGCGAAAAATAATGGCATTGGGTTTCCACCACCAGGCCGATGCAGGCGCCACCATGAATATCCAGCACGCCGTTTTCAATCAGCCAGGAATTCACCGCCGTATCAAACCAGCTGTAATAAACCACGTTATTAACATGGCCGTAGGCGTCGTTATCACTCCAGCGCGTCGGGATACTGCGAAACAGGGGATAAGCGCTGCGCGTTTGTGGGCGCGCACGCTGAGCTACAGGCTGTGCTACAGGCTGGGCTGCAGGCTGGACAGAGGCGTTCTGGGCGGACGTGGTAGTTTGCATAGCCCCCGATTTTGCCAGTCGCGCGGAGGCAAAAAAGCCTTACGTGTCGGGCATGTGACGCTGCAGCAAATATCGGTGTTTTTAG
Organism: uncultured beta proteobacterium; assembly: GCA_903897925.1. Lineage (GTDB taxonomy): Bacteria > Pseudomonadota > Gammaproteobacteria > Burkholderiales > Burkholderiaceae_C > Allorhodoferax. The sequence continues at coordinate 9,514 of CAIUDG010000145.1, forward strand.
AAAATCCGGTCTAATTTGTTGCGCCGCAACAAATTTCGCTTGCGTTCATTATCAAGATGGCTACAATTCGTTCCATGCTGCGCTGCAACATAGCCGGGTTCCCGAATACTGTGCACCGTTGCTAACGTAGATTTTTTACCCTACCAATCGGAGAAGCCCACATGACCGCACTGACCGTTGAACAAGTTGTAGCCGCACACAAAGCCAATATCGAAACCCTGTTCGGCCTGACCAACAAGGCTTTCGAAGGCGTTGAAAAAATCGTTGAACTGAACCTGACTGCTTCCAAGGCCGCCCTGAGCGAAGCCGCTGGCCACACCCAGTCCGTGTTGAGCGTCAAAGACGTGCAAGAACTGTTGGCTCTGCAATCCAGCCTGTTCCAGCCCCTGGCTGAAAAGGCCGCTGCTTACAGCCGTCACCTGTATGACATCGCTTCCGTCACTGGCGCTGAATTCACCAAGGCTGCTGAAGACCAAGCTGCTGAAGCCCAGTCCAAGTTCTCCAACCTGGTGGACAGCGCTTCCAAGAACGCTCCTGCTGGTTCGGAAGCCCTGGTTGCCGTGATGAAGAGCTCGGTTTCTGCTGCCAACAACGCCCTGGAATCGGTGCAAAAGGCTGTCAAGCAAGCTACCGAAGCTGCTGAAGCCAACTACAACGCTGTGGCCACTTCGGCTACCGCTGCTACCAAGCAAGCTACCGCCAAGAAGCGTTAATTTTAAGAAAAGATACGCAAAGTTTGAAATTTTGCGTGTCTGATCTGGAAACTGCGGGAAAACCCTGAGATAATTCAGGCCATCAGAAACCCCGGTTTCTACCAGTTGTCTCCTCGGGTCCTTTCGTAACCATCAGGTTCAGGGATCCCTTCAAGGCCTCGTTGCAAGACGGGGCCTTTTTTTGTCTGTACGCGGGAGTTATCCAGCAGCTGGCCCTTTCCCTTTTAAATCAAAAAGTTACGTGACTTTTGATGCGGGAAAAAATCAAATTAGAGCGCCCTGCGTGGAACGTCTTCTGGGGCCAATTTCAGGCCGCAAAACCACCAAAAAGCACCAAAAACCAGAGGAAATCGTATCGGGACTGGCAGACCGCAGGCGCCCCCCTACCGCGCTGCGGACCGATATTCTGCGTGGGCGGAAAAAGCCCCGACGGTGAGTTCCACATCGCCACGGGCAATGCCGGCCTGCCTTGCCAGGTTTTCCCACCCATCAAGCGCAGAAGCGACCTCTTCGACAATCTGCTTGCCCCGTTCTTGGGTCAGCCCGTAGAAGGCTGCAGTGGCAAGAACTGTTTGGAGGCTCGGACGGTTGTCTGCGTCATCGATGCTGAGGACGTGCTCTGCCTTGTCGATGTTCGGGTTCACGTCGAACGCCGGCGCCAAGCGCCAGCCTGTCGCGCCCAGTATGAACCCGTGATTTCGCAGGTGGTCATCTCTGTTCCCAATTGCGACGTTGAACGCCACCCTGCGGAATAGCTGCTCCAAGTCGGCAGCCACATGTGCACTGTCACCCTTGCCCCGAAGGAACTGGGCCAGCTCCAGGTAGCTTGTGCCCTCGCTCTGCTCTTTGCGAAGCAAAGTCATCGCGGAGGCATAAAACCGTCGCGTTCCGTTGACACGGTCAAAACGCCGCACGCAAAAGGTGTGGAACTCATTGTTCAAGCGCACTGCCTTCGCGGCAGGAACATCGACCCCCGCCTTCAGCGCGAGACCGTGGACCACGAGCTCCCAGGCGCCAATATCCCGGTCGTCGTCACGCGCCGGGAATTTGCCAATCCACAGGGAGCCATCCGCCTCCGTGAAGTTAGCTTTTGGCCGTGCTCCACCTAAAGATGCGCCAGGCGCGACCAATACGGACAGCCATTTGCGCAACGCGTCGAGGTCATCAATGCGGCGGCTGCTCAGCTGATATGCCACCGCCTCGAGCTCGCGCAGAGTAGTGATGGGCGGAGCGGCCATCTTCTCGTTGCCCAGGAATTCCTCAGTGCCGGCAAGCCGAAAGCGCAGCGCACCCTGCCGCGTAAAATCCTGCACACCGAGGAGGAAGTCCCACGCATACAGCGTCCGCGGCGCGCGTTTTTCGTCCTTGGCTTGCAGCGCCTCTCGCCGCTTCATCAACGTCTGGCCCCATCGGTCAGGAGACGAGTCCAGGAAGATGCCGAAGTTACCCAGTTCTGGCTTGGGAAAGAACGGCGCTTCGTCCAGCGATAGGTCTGGGTCAAGCGCAAACGCTCGCGCGTCGCGCAGCCACACGCGCTCGTACTGGAACCAAAGCTGGCCTCGGTCGTGTGCCAAGGTGCCCACCAGGCATGGCGGCCCCAGATCGCAATCGAGCCAGACTTCCAAGGCGTTGTCTTGGTTGCTCATGCCGCGCTCCCAGTACCATCCGGACGGACGGCAGGGGTCGGCGGTTCATTTGTGGCAGCTCGCCGGCGTCGCGGTGCTGACGCCGGCGCTTCGAGTGCCAAGTCTTGCAGCTTGCGGCCTACCTTGTCGTCTGCAGCCAGTGCATTGATGTCGGCCTCGAGGCCCAAGACTGCCAGGACCCTCATGTAAGTGCCAAAAGTTGCCCCTGGGTCGCCCGCCTCCACTTTGTAGAGGGAGGTTCTTGAGATGCCCGCTCGCTGAGCCACTACGGCGTTGCTCAGCTTTCGCCGCATGCGCGCAAGCTTCAGCCGCTCTCCCAGCTGGGAAAGCAGCCTCTGCTCCTGCGGAAAGACGATTGGTGGCTTGCGCGGCATTTCGCTATTATGGACAAGTTATTTACTTTTTGTCCATAATAGCGAACAAACTTATGGCTTGAAGGGTCTCAGACATGGCAGCTCAGGGGGGGCGCCTATCTTAAAGAGGGGAACCGATTACGTTATGGCAGGTCACCGGCCCACTGCGGCACATCAGTAATGCGTCTTTGCCGCGATCGCCGCTCGCAATTGCGGCAAGGCCTGCAGCATGGCCTGGCGTCCGGCCTCGATCGAACGCTTACGGGCACTGAAGTCGGCGCTGGAAACACCCAGCAGCGCCGGGCGCACCACCACGTCGGCATCGCGCAGTTCGAAGTTGTTGATGCTCTTGCCCATGATGGCAAAGGTTTGCATCAGGATGTCCAGCGTGCCACCGGCCAGATTGCCGTCCGGCGGGCTGGAAATATCGACCGCAATGACCAGCTCGGCGCCCATCTTGCGTGCGGCACTCACCGGCACCGGTGATACCAGACCTCCATCGACATAGTCGCGCCCCGAAATCCGCACCGGCTGAAACACCGCCGGCACCGAACTCGAAGCCCGTACCGCGGTGCCGGTGTCGCCGCGCTGGAAGATGGCTTCGGCGCCACTGTTCAGATCGGTCGCCACAATGCCGAGCGGCATCACCAGTTGCTCAATCGTGCGCGAACCGACCAGGCCATTGACATAGCGCGCCAGCGCTTCGCCGCGCAGCATGCCGCGACTGAAAATCGGCAAGGTCCAGTCAGCGATGGTCGACTCATCCATCGATTCGGCAATTTGCTGCAACTGCCGGCCATTTTTGCCACTGGCATAGAGCGCCGCCACCAGGCTACCCGCCGAGGTGCCCGCCACCAGGGTCGGACGAATACCGGCCTCTTCCAGCACCTGAATGATGCCGACGTGGGCAAAGCCCCGCGCCGCACCGCCACCCAGGGCCAGGCCAATTCGCGGGGGTATTTTCGGTGGTGGCGGTGGTGGTGGTGGCGCAAGCGGTACTGGTGGCACAGGGGCTGCTGGTGGCCCCGCCGGCGACGCCACGGCCGCAGTTTGGGAACCCGGCTGCTGCTGGGTTTGCAGCGGCACCGGGGCGCTGGCACAAGCGGCCAGCAACAAAGTCGCCAGCAACAAAGGAACAGAACGCCAGCCACAAGGGCGGCGCAGGTGGATAAATTTCAGGGACATGCAGTAATCAGATAGACCAGCCGTGAGCATAAGCGCTGCGCTTGCGACTGGCCCGCAGCAGAAACGGGACGGGCCCAGCTCCGTGGGAGCCGGGCCCGTTGCCCAACCATGTGCAGGAAGCGTACGCTACAACGCCCGCTATTCGCTACCACTATCAGCTGGCAGTCGCTTCCTCGGGCTTGGACTTGCCTTCCTTCTTCGGCAAGGGCTGGATGTCCAGCAGCACTTCGGTCTTGCTTTCGTCGGTGTCGTCCAGATCCACCGTCAGGCGGCCGCCATCGGTGAGGCGACCGAACAGCAGTTCATCGGCCAGCGCCCGGCGGATGGTGTCCTGGATCAGGCGCTGCATCGGACGTGCACCCATCAGCGGGTCAAAGCCCTTCTTCGCCAGATGCTTGCGCAGCTTGTCGGTGAAGGTGACATCGACTTTCTTCTCGGCCAGCTGGGTTTCCAGTTGCAGCAGGAACTTGTCCACCACGCGCAGAATCACCGTCTCATCCAGCGCCTTGAAGCTGACTTGCGCATCCAGGCGGTTGCGGAACTCCGGCGTGAACAGGCGCTTGATATCGGCCTGCTCATCACCCGCCTCGCGCGGATTGGTGAAGCCGATGGTGGCTTTGTTCATGGTCTCGGCACCGGCATTGGTGGTCATGATGATGATCACGTTGCGGAAGTCGGCCTTGCGTCCGTTGTTGTCGGTGAGGGAACCGTGGTCCATCACCTGCAGCAGCACATTGAAAATGTCCGGATGGGCTTTTTCAATTTCATCCAGCAGCAGCACGCAATGCGGCTTCTTGGTGATGGCTTCGGTCAGCAGGCCGCCCTGGTCGAAACCGACATAGCCCGGAGGCGCACCAATCAGGCGGCTGACGGCGTGGCGCTCCATGTATTCGCTCATGTCAAACCGCAGCAGATCAATGCCCATGATGTAGGCCAGCTGCTTGGCGGCTTCGGTCTTGCCAACACCGGTGGGGCCGCTGAACAGGAAAGAGCCAATTGGCTTGTCGCCCTTGCCCAGGCCGGAGCGCGCCATCTTGACGGCGGATGCCAGCACGTCAATCGCCTTGTCCTGACCGAACACCACGCTTTTCAGGTCGCGCTCGAGTGTCTTGAGTTTGCCGCGGTCATCGTTGGAGACATTGGCCGGCGGAATGCGCGCGATCTTGGCGACGATTTCCTCGACCTCGGTCTTGCTGATGGTTTTCTTGCGCTTGCTCGGCGGCAAAATGCGCTGGGCAGCACCGGCTTCGTCAATCACGTCAATCGCCTTGTCGGGCAAGTGGCGGTCATTGATGTACTTGGCGCTCAGCTCGGCTGCGGCCTGCAATGCGGCCACCGCGTACTTGACGTTGTGGTGTTCTTCAAAGCGCGACTTCAGGCCCTTGAGGATTTCCACCGTCTGCTCAATGGTTGGCTCGACCACGTCGACCTTCTGGAAGCGGCGCGACAACGCCGCATCTTTTTCGAAGATGCCACGGTATTCGGTAAAGGTGGTGGCGCCAATGCACTTGAGCTGCCCGGAGCTAAGGCCGGGCTTGAGCAGATTGGACGCATCCAGCGTGCCGCCCGAGGCCGCACCGGCACCGATAAGGGTGTGAATTTCGTCAATAAACAGCACGGCATGCGGCTTGTCCTTGAGCGCCTTGAGCACGCCCTTCAGGCGTTGTTCAAAGTCACCCCGGTATTTGGTGCCCGCCAGCAAGGCGCCCATGTCGAGCGCATAGACCACCGAATCGGCCAGAATTTCCGGCACATCGGATTGCGTGATGCGCCAGGCCAGGCCCTCGGCAATGGCGGTCTTGCCGACGCCGGCTTCGCCCACCAGCAAGGGATTGTTCTTGCGCCGACGGCACAAAATCTGGATCACGCGCTCGACTTCGTACTCGCGGCCGATCAGCGGATCAATCTTGCCGTCTTTGGCCAGCTGGTTCAGGTTGACGGTGTACTGTTCCAGCGGCGAGGCCTTTTCGTTCTTTTCGCCACCGCCCTCGTCCGTTTCATTCGGCGCTTCGCTCGATTTGGCGGCTTCCGGCGGGTCGCTCTTCTTGATGCCATGGGCAATGAAGTTGACCACGTCAAGACGGGTCACGCCCTGCTGGTGCAAGTAATACACGGCATGCGAATCCTTTTCGCCAAAAATAGCCACCAGCACATTGGCGCCGGTGACTTCCTTTTTGCCACTGCCAGTGGACTGTACGTGCATGATGGCGCGCTGAATCACACGCTGGAAACCCAGCGTGGGTTGGGTATCGACTTCGTCGCTACCGGCGACCTGTGGCGTGTTGTCCTTGATGAAATTGCTCAATGACTTGCGCAGATCATCCAGGTTGGCGGAGCAGGCACGCAGCACTTCAGCGGCACTAGGATTGTCCAGCAGCGCCAGCAACAAATGCTCGACGGTAATGAACTCGTGGCGCTGCTGGCGTGCCTCGACAAACGCCATGTGCAGGCTAACTTCCAGTTCTTGGGCAATCATGTGAGTTCCTTTTTGCCTTGCGGTGGTGATTAACTGTAAACGGTTTTAATAGTCCTAGTGGCTAGGTCTGGGATGCCGTTCAAAATTCAATAGGCTCGCTGATACATTTCAGCGGATGGCCTGCTTTATGGGCAGCTTCCAGCACTTGATCGACCTTGGTAGCTGCCACGTCCTTGCTGTATACGCCACACACGCCACGCCCATCCAGGTGGATCTTCAGCATGATTTGCGTAGCCGACTCCAGATCTTTACCAAAAAATTCCTGTATCACGACCACCACGAACTCCATTGGCGTGTAGTCGTCATTCAACATCAGCACCTGGTACATCTGTGGCGGCTTGACCTGTTGCGTGCGGCGCTCCAGCACCACGGAGCCGCCCTCGTCCCGGTCGGGGACGCGTACTGGGGACGGAGGAGGATTTACGGGTTTATTTGTGGCCATGCGTTTCATTCTATCGGGCACTGCAGAAACTGCATTCAGTCCCCGCGATAGTGCCCACACGAATATTTTCAAGTCCCGTGACAAATTGCACGCTAGGACACTGTGCCTCGAGAAATTCGGCAGCGTTGCGCCATCCACACCGCGCAGTGTTGTACATTGCCACGGTATCAATGCGAATGCAGATCCGCTACCCGTTGGCGGCTATACCTCCGCGGTATAGCAGTGGGTGCGGACCATCAAATAAGGAACCTTCGTATGCAGCTTGGTTTGAATTGGCGTCGACTTGGCTTGGGTACCAAGCTGGCAGTGTGCAACTTTGCCCTGGTTGCCAGCGTCCTCACCGTGTGCGTCATGGCCATCGGCTCCATGATGGCGCAAAACGTCGAATCACGCGCCACCTTGGAACTGACGGACAAGACCCGCATGCTGAAAAACATGCTGGAAGGCACCGATGCCGACCTGCGCCTGCGCACCGATTTGCTGGCGCACGGCTTCCAGTCGCGCCTGGCCGGAAAAATGGAACTGACATCCGCTACGGTGCTGGTCAATGGCGTGAGCACGCCGACCCTCAAGCACGAAGGCAACACCGTCAACCTGGACTTCCCGCTGGTCGACCAGTTCACCCAGCTGACTGGCGCAGTGGCCACCGTATTTGTCAAATCCGGCGACGAGTTCATCCGCATCAATACCTCGCTGAAAAATGCCAAGGGCGAGCGCGCCATTGGCACCGTGCTGGACCACAAGCACCCGGGCTACCAGGCGGTGCTGTCGGGCAACAACTACACCGGGCTGGCGACCCTGTTCGGGCGCCAGTACATGACCCAGTACGACCCGATCAAGGACGCACAAGGCCAGGTGATCGGCCTGAGCTTCGTCGGCCTCGACTTTTCAGACTATCTGAAGTCCCTGAAGGACACCATCCGCGGGCTGAAGATCGGCAAATCCGGCTACTTCTATGTGCTCGACGCCCGCCCGGGTGACACCCTGGGCAATCTGGTAGTGCACCCGGCCGCCGAAGGCAAAAATCTGCTGGGTGCGCAAGACTCCAGTGGCCGCGCTTTCATCAAGGACATGCTGGAGCAAAAAGAAGGCACGATTCGTTATCCCTGGATCAACAAAGAGCTGGGTGAAACCGCTGCACGCGACAAGATTGTGGCCTTCACCAGCATCAAAAACTGGAACTGGCTCGTCGCCGGCGGCACCTATGCCGATGAATACACGGTGGAAATTGAGGCGCTGCGCAACCGCTTCGCAATGGCCGGTCTGGCGATTGTGGTGGTGATCTCGGTCTTGCTGTACCTGTTGATGCGTGCCATGGTGATTCGTCCGATCCAGCAGGTCAGCGTAGCAGCCGCGCGCATTGCCGAAGGTGAGCTGGGCAACGCGCTGAGCACCGAGCGCGAAGACGAAGTCGGCCACCTGATGGCCTCCATGGACAACATGCAAAACGTGTTGAACCAGTTCCAGGCCGCGCAGTCCGAAATGGCGCAACAGCACGATGCCGGCGCCATCAGCCACACCATGCCGGCGCACAACCTGCCTGGCACCTATGGCCAGCTGGCCCAGGCCGTGAACGACATGGTGCGCGCGCACATCGACGTAAACCAGCGCGTGATTGACCTGATGGAACAGTTTGCCAACGGCAAATTCGAGCAGCAGATGGAAGACCTGCCAGGCGAGAAACGCCGCATCAGTGAAGTCATCAATGCGGTGCGCGGCTCCATGTCGGCCTCCTACGCCGCCGCCAACCTGAATCTGCGCATCCGCACCGCATTGGACAAAGTCAACTCGCCAGTGCGCATCGCCGACGTTGATGGCACCGTGATCTACATCAATGAGGCGCTGAAGAACACCTTGCACCGCGATATTGAAGGCTTCCGCCGGCAGATTCCCGGCTTCGATCCGGACAAGCTCGTCGGTGGCAGCATCGGCATGCTCTATGCCGACAGCGCAGCCGTATTGCAGCGCCTGCGCACCCTGTCCCAGGCCGCACACGCACAAGTGGTGTTCGGCAGCCGGACTTACGACGTCACCACCAGCCCGGTGATCAGCAGTGACGGCGAACGGCTTGGCTCGGTCGGCCAGTGGGAAGACATTACCGACCAGCTGGCCACCGAACGCGAAATCGATGCCGTGGTGCAGGCCGCCGCCGCAGGCGACTTTTCACAGCGCGTCGACCTGCAGGGCAAAACCGGCTTCTTTGAAAACCTTGGCAAGGGCATGAACCAGCTGATGGACAGCAGCGAGCGCGGCCTGACCGATATCTCCAACCTGCTGGAAGCCTTTGCCAATGGTGACCTGACGCAGCGCATCGACAACCACTACAGCGGTCTGTTTGGCAAGGTCAAGGACAACGCCAACACCACCGCCAACAACCTGACCCGGGTGTTGGGCGAAGTGCGCAACGCCGCCGACGCCCTTACCGGCGCGGCGAACCAGGTCAGCGCCACCGCACAATCGCTGTCGCAAGCTGCCAGCGAGCAAGCCGCCAACGTCGAAGAAACCACCGCCCAGATCGACGCCATGTCGGCCTCGATCAGCCAGAACAGCGACAACGCCCGCATCACCGACGGCATGGCCAGCAAAGCCAGCAAGGAAGCCACCCAGGGTGGCGGCGCGGTGAACCAGACCGTAGGCGCAATGAAGCAGATTGCCTCCAAGATCGGCATCGTGGACGACATTGCTTACCAGACCAATCTGCTGGCACTGAATGCGGCCATCGAAGCGGCCCGCGCCGGCGAACATGGCAAGGGCTTTGCCGTAGTGGCTGCCGAAGTGCGCAAACTGGCTGAACGCAGCCAGGATGCGGCCAAGGAAATCGGCGCCCTGGCGACACAAAGCGTATCCACCGCAGAGCACGCCGGCCGACTGCTCGACGAAATCGTGCCGAGCATCCAGCGCACCAGTGAGCTGGTGCAGGAAATTGCGGCTTCCAGCGCTGAGCAAAGCGAATCGGTGGTGCAGATTGGCGGCGCCATGGATCAACTCTCCAAGGCGACCCAGCAAAATGCCTCGGCTTCGGAACAGTTGGCCGCGACCAGCGAAGAACTGTCCGGCCAGGCCAATCAGTTGCAACAGTCGGTGGCCTTCTTCAAGACCGGTGAAGCTGAAGCGCCGCGTCTGCGCTCCAATGTCTCGGTACCGGTGGCTGTGGAACGCCGCATGCGTGCGCCGCAACTGAGCAAACCGAACGCAGCAGCCAGCAGCAACTTCAAACCCTACTGAATCACACCATACTTAATCACTCCCTGCTGAACCCGGGTCGTGGCGGCGCGCCGTCCGCGCGCCGATCCAAGCTCCCTGGTGTCTGCGCAGCAGCTATGCGCTAAGGCATCAGGCTGTGAAAAGAGGGAACCTTGTCAAACGCATCTTTGGGCTTATCGTACGCAATGGCTTTTTCTGTTGCATCGCGCAGTTGCTGCCCCAGCAACCGTAGCTTGGCCATAAATTCCTGACGCCGTGGATCGTCATTGATTTCACTGGCCTGCCACTGGTTTGGCGTCGTATTTTTAAATCCAAAGGCATCCGGCCTTAAAACCAATGTCAGCGCATATAGGCGCCCACCGCTGCGCGTCTGTGTGACAGAAATACGCAAGTAGGTATTCGACTCAGCGCCCGCCTTGTAGGAACCTGCATCAATCGCCAGGCAATTGTCATTCTGGGCGGAGATTTTGGACTCGACGAATACATGCTGCCCACCACATGGGTTGCCCCCGTAATACTGGTTGCCGCCAACGGTGCTCGAATTCACCGTCACGAACATCGACGCAAGCCAGTATCCAGCGGGGTCGATTTGCCTGAGCGACAGGCTGCCAAACTTCACTGACTGCGCTTCCCTCTGCGCGCCACTGTCAGTGTTGGAAATACGGTCTATGGTCCAAGCACCATCACCCGGATAAATCGGATAGCCGTCAAACGTGGAACCATTTTCGAACTTCTCACCCTTCGTGAAGTTTTCCGCCGCACGACCGGACGTCAGTTCTTTGGCATTGCTGGTGTTCACCCAAAAGCATGCCGCCAATAGAATGAACGCAGATACTTTTCTCATGTATTTCCCCCTGTTTTTTGAAAATCTATTATTGGCCCGTATGTTAATCGACAGACCGGACCGGCCATGCGGATATCCACAGACAGTAAAAAAACCCCAAGCAGATTAACCGCTTGGGGTTTTTGAAGGGGCGCCTATTTATAGGGCTACATATTGTCGATCATGACCTGGCCAAAGCCCGAGCAGCTGACCTGGATCGCGCCAGCCATCAGGCGCGCGAAGTCATAGGTAACGCGCTTGCCGCGAATTGACTTTTCCATGGAGCTGATAATCAGGTCGGCCGCTTCAACCCAGCCCATGTGGCGCAGCATCATTTCGGCGGACAGTATTTCGGAGCCCGGATTAACGTAGTCCTTGCCGGCATATTTGGGTGCCGTGCCATGGGTGGCTTCAAACATGGCCACGGTGTCACTCAGATTGCCGCCTGGCGCAATGCCAATGCCGCCAACCTGCGCCGCCACCGCGTCAGAGATGTAGTCTCCATTCAGGTTCAGGGTGGCAATCACGCTGTAGTCTGCCGGGCGCATCAGCACCTGCTGCAAAAAGGCGTCGGTGATGCTGTCTTTGATGACGATGTCTTTGCCGGTCTTGGGATTCTTGACCCGGCACCACGGGCCGCCGTCCATCAGCTCGGCACCAAACTCTTTCACCGCCAGACCGAAGGCCCAGTCACGGAAGCCACCCTCGGTGTACTTCATGATGTTGCCCTTGTGCACGATGGTCACGCTGGGTTTTTCATTGTCGATGGCGTACTGGATGGCCTTGCGCACCAGGCGCTCGGTGCCTTCGCGCGACACCGGCTTGATGCCAATGCCCGAGGTCTGCGGGAAGCGGATCTTGGTGATGCCGAACTCGCGCTGCAGGAAATCGATCAGTTTTTTTGCTTTTTCGCTGCCGGCTTCAAACTCGATACCGGCATAAATGTCTTCCGAATTTTCACGGAAGATCGTCATATTGGTTTTCTGCGGCTCTTTCACCGGACTGGGAACGCCGTCGAAATAGCGGATTGGCCGCAGGCAGACATACAGGTCGAGTTCCTGGCGCAAGGCCACGTTCAGGGAGCGAATACCGCCACCTACTGGCGTCGTCAACGGACCCTTGATGGAAACCACGTACTCTCGCACCGCCTGCAGGGTTTCTTCCGGCAACCAGACATCCGGCCCGTAAATGCGGGTCGCCTTCTCGCCGGCATAGACCTCCATCCACTGAATCTTGCGCCGGCCGCCATAAGCGATGTTGACCGCCGAATCGACCACCCGCAGCATCACCGGCGTGATGTCGACCCCGGTACCGTCACCTTCAATGAAAGGAATGATCGGCTGGTCCGGCACATTCAGGGACATGTCTGCATTGACCGTGATTTTCTGGCCTTCGGCCGGAACTTTGATGTGCTGGTATGTCGACATTGGAAACAGTCTCCGTGGCTGAGGGGAATCGCTTGAACCCGGCCGCGCCTGGCGTCGGCGCGTGTAGGAACCCGGGAATTCTAGTCCCAAATATTTTGCGCGCCGGCACCGGCGGCACTATTCGGACCGGAACCGGCGCGATTGCAAAATTATTTTGCTTCGAGCGCCTGACAAAACCCGTCAGGCCCCGTCAGGCGTCGTTGCCGGACCTTGTGGTACGCCTGCACTGTCTGCGGTCCGGCGCCTGGCTAGCCGGTTTTTGTTAGGCGTACTTATGCTTCAAAATACCGGCATGAAAAATCTCATCCAAATATCCATCGCCTGTGCGCTCGGACTGTGCCAACCGGTATTTGCCCAGGACGCCGCCCAGCACAACCTGCCCCACACCACCCTGACGGTCGGCTTCTACCAGCTCGACGTGGAAGTCGCCCAGACCTCGGAACAGCACGCCATCGGCCTGATGCACCGCAAGAGCATGGCGGCTCAGGAAGGCATGTTGTTTATATTTCCGAATTCCAGCACCCAATGTTTCTGGATGAAGAACACCCTGATTCCCCTGACGGCCGCCTTTATTGCCGACGATGGCAGCGTCGTCAACCTGGAAGACATGAAGCCGCAAACCACCAATTCGCACTGCTCCACCAAACCGGTGCGCTATGTGCTGGAAGTGAACCAGGGCTGGTTCGCCAAAAAAGGCCTGAAAGCCGGCACCCAGTTGTCGGGCAAGCCCTTCACGTCGTAAACCTGCGCCAGTCCAAGCGCCCCAAAAATACGGCGCCCCAGGGCCAAGCCGTTCGCTTGATCTGTTGAAAATAAAGTGAACGGGTGAACCCATTCTCGCTACCGCACTTGCGATGGCGTTACTGCGCGAGATCGTTGCTCTTATTGGGCCAGGGCGTTTGTCGGGCTAAACCCTGGAACCAAGACTGGCTGAAGGTGCACGTCAATCGCCTTGAAAGCCTTGGCCCACGCATTTGACTTCTTCTTCGTGGCTCCAAGGCTTACGGCGTGGGCTTCAAACTCCGCCGCGGCGGCGCGTGCGTTGTCGATGCCTTCCTGAGCCACCTGGGGCGAAAACCCCAGAGAGGCTGCGAACGCCAGCAGATCGCTGCGGCTGATGTTCTTCCCTTTTCCATTGAGCGCGGTCGTGTGCTCGTGGCTAAGCCCGAATCCGGTGGAAGGACACAAATCGAACGCGGGAGAGAGGGACCACTGTCCAGCAGAGTCCATGCAGAAGGCGAAATTCTTAGCATGGTCGTCGCGCATAGAAAGGGCCACATTGAAGCAAAGCTGTCGGTAGAGCCGCTCCACATCGGAAGCTGTTCCGATCTTTTGAGCAAGTTTGGCGAGGGATGCGTAGTCGAGGCTGGGCTCTCGGAAATTGAGGCCGAGCAAGGCTGCGACGCTTTGTGTGTGAATCCGCGCTCCCGAGGGAAGGCGGTCGAATCGCTCCACCGCGAGAGCGGCCCCGCTGGGATGCTCCAGCAGTTGCGCGCGGGCGCCTTTAACGCCGTGCTTGTTGGCCAGCGCGAGGCAGGCCGCCTCGAGGAAGGGCTCATTCTTGTCGCCTCTGGTCGGCGCGAACTTCAAAAGGATTGGCACGAAGCCCGAGGCGACCTTGGGCTGGTCGCCCAGGATGACCTTGGTCTTGTCGGGGCCGATGGCGGCCCAGAACTTAGGCCTGGCGCCTAGCGCCGAGCCGCCGGCGCGTATGGCTTGCCTGGGAATGTCCTTGAAGTTTTCTTCCTCGGCTCGGGAGGCCAAGACGGCTGCGTCGAAGATGGTGGTCAGCAGCGGCCTGACATTGGCGTCGATCACGGGCTTGTAAGTCAATGCGCCCGCGCCCCGCTCGCCAACCCAGGCGAGCCTTTGCAGGGGGGTTGCCTCGTCAAGGTCGTATCCAGCTTCACTGAGGGCCCGGTTCATCAAGCGCAAGCCGAAACCGTCAGGTATCGAATCGGCAAACAACGGATGGAGTCCCGAGAAGGGATCGTGCTTGGCGTAAGCTATGCCAGGCTGGCTTGGCATCACCAAGGGAGACAACGCTAGGCCCGAGCTAAGCGCCTCCTGACTCCACTCAAAAGCCGCAGTTCTGGCGCTTGGCACCCAGGCGCATTCACCGACCAGCATGCCGGGAACGCCTGGTCCTTGGTCCAGAAAAACTTGCAGCCGCGGCTGCTTCTTCGGGGCGGCCCGCTTGTTCATTGCTTCCGCCGCACTCTCGCAGACTCGACCCTTGCGCGCTCCACGCGTTCAAGCTCATCGAGCGTCTGCGGCGTCGGCTGGCACACCTCCCAGACGGCGCGTCCCATGCCCAAAGCCTTTGTGGCCCGCAAAAAGGTGATGAGCTCAACGTTGGCGCCCCGCTCCAAGTTTTTGATGGCTTGGAGGCTCGCCCCGCTGGCGTGGGACAGGTCCTCTTGGCGCCACCCTTTAGCCGCGCGCGCAAGTTTGATGTTCTGGCCGATGTCCTCGGCCAGATCGGGCAATTCCATCAATTCAAAAATTGGTTTCATAGCGTTTATGAAAGCTATTATAAAGACCAATGACTTTAACAGCCCTCAAGAAATCCACAAAACCAATTGGCGGTCGCTTTGCAGCCGGCGCATTTTCTGCCGCCCAGACTCCTCGCTTTCCCTGTGAATCCGCGGCAGCTTGCTCCCGGTGTCGGGTTTGGCCGCGATGGCCAGACCTAAGTCGTCAGACAGAACCTGCGGCGGGTTCAAGTAGCCAGCGTGGCACCGGGAATGGGCTCAATCCTTGCGAAAGATTTCTTCTGCACACCAGGCCCTGTTAAAAAAACCAAACCCCATGATTTGCGATCAATCATGGGGTCAGGAGTTTTAACAAAATATGCGAACGGCTTACCCGAGGGCGCCGTTGTCGCTTCGCTTTAAACCCGGGTTATCAGGCGAAATTGGCTTCGGCAAAGCCCCAGTTCACCAGCTTGTCGAAATAGGTTTCGACGAACTTCTGGCGCAGGTTGCGGTAGTCGATGTAGTAGGCATGCTCCCACACGTCCACTGTGAGCAACGCTGTGTCGGCGCTGGTCAGCGGCGTGCCGGCAGCGCCGGTGTTGACGATATCAACCGAACCATCGGCCTTCTTCACCAGCCAGGTCCAGCCGGAACCGAAGTTGCCCACGGCCGACTTGACGAAAGCTTCCTTGAACGCAGCATAGCTGCCCCACTTGGCCGTGATAGCGCTGGCCAGGGCACCGGAAGGCTCGCCACCACCCGCGGGCTTCATGCCGTTCCAGAAGAAAGTGTGGTTCCAGATTTGCGCTGCATTGTTGTAAATGCCACCGCTGGACTTCTTGATGATTTCTTCCAGCGTCATGCTTTCAAACTCAGTTCCTTTTTGCAGGTTGTTGAGGTTCACGACATAAGCGTTGTGGTGCTTGCCATGGTGAAACTCCAGCGTTTCTTTCGAATAAGCCGGAGCCAGGGCGTCGATGGCAAAGGGCAATGCGGGCAGGGTATGTTCCATGAGTCACTCTCAGTTGATTAATTGGGGATCGGGCGATTGTAAAAACTAATTGGGAATTCTGCTGCGCGCTGCCAATTCCACGGCGCCATCCGCCAATACGGCGTTCAGAATCTGGCCCGGCTCGACCTGGTAGACGCTGGTCACCGGTCGTCCACTGCTGTTGCTCAGCCAGGCATAGCCGCGTGCCAGCACCAGCGCCGGGTCCAGCGCCTGCAGGCGCAGCTGGGCCTGGGTCCACTGCGCCTGGCGCCGTGCCAGCCCCTGCTGCAATGCCCGCTGCAAGGCCGGCCCCTGCTGCTCCTGCGCGTGCTGCTGGCTTTGCAAGCGCAGGCGCAGCGCATGCCCAAGGTGTTGCGACAGCGCCTGCAACTGCGCATGCTGGCGCTCGGTGGCACCGCTCAGGCGGCCAATCCGTGTCGTGGCGCGATCCAGCTGCTGCGCCTCCCGGTCCAGCCGTCCCTGCAGCGCACGCAGCAAACGCTGCGCGGCGGCGTCCACGTCCTGCAGCGCAGACTGCTGGCTGGCACTGACCAGCTCAGCCGCCGCCGTGGGCGTGGGAGCGCGCACGTCGGCAACAAAATCGGCGATCGTGAAATCGGTTTCATGGCCAACACCGCTGACCAATGGCACCGGACTCCGGGCAATGGTTCGGGCCAGTGTTTCGTCGTTGAAGGCCCACAGGTCTTCCATGGCGCCGCCACCACGCACCAGCAAGATGGCGTCGATCGGGGTGGCGAAAGCCGGGTCTGCCGCACAGGTGTAAAGGGCCTGCAGCGCGCGCACCAGTTCTGGCGCCGCCTGCTCGCCCTGGACGCTGGCCGGCACCAGCACAATCGGAAGGTGCGGCACCCGGCGCTGCAGCGCACTCACCACGTCATGCAAGGCCGCCGCCCCAAGCGAAGTCACCACGCCAATGCCACGCGGCATCCGGGCCAGCGGCCGTTTGCGCGCCGGATCAAACAGGCCTTCGCGCTCCAGGCGCTCCTTGCGCCGTAAAAATTCTTCAAACAGATTGCCCTGCCCGGCGCGCTCCAGACTTTCCACAATCAGCTGCAATTCGCCGCGCGGCTCATACACACCCAGACGCCCGCGCACCTGCACCCGGTCGCCATCGCGCGGCGTATCGACCAGCACACTGGCAGCACGGCGAAACATGGCGCAGCGCAGCTGGCCATTGGCATCTTTCAGGGAAAAATAGCAATGCCCACTCGCCGCCCGAGAAAAACCGCTGATCTCGCCAACCACGCTGACCGGGTTGAAACCAGCCTCCAGCGCCTGCGCAATGGCGCGGCACAAAGCCCCCACCTGCCACACCGGGGTGGCCGACCGATCCGGCTCAAACATGCTGCGCACCCCAACCCGCCAAAGGCAGGCTCAGTGCACTCATCAACAATTTGCTGCAAAGCACAAACGCCCGCAAGACCCCCCGGAAAATCACCAGCGCGTGGTCTAAGTACCTTGATTTCATTCAGTTTTTTCCTGCCTCAATTGACATCAAAGTGTCAAAACGCTGATTTTTCGGGACTTTGCGGCCCCCTGGGACCCAGTTGTGCACAAAGTTATCCACAAAAACTGTGTGTCAAATTACACATCTGCTGGGCCATAATCAGTCGGCAAACCTTCTGTGGAGTGACTTCTTGTTTTCTATCATACAAGCCGCCGGATGGCCGATCTGGCCGTTGATCATCTGCTCGGTACTGGCCCTGGCCATCGTCATTGAGCGTTTCCTCAGCCTCAAAACCGCAAAAATCGCCCCACCACGGCTGCTCGATGAGGTGATCAGCGTCACCCGCGCCGGCATTCCCAGTACCGACGTCATTCAGCAACTGGAAAAAAATTCGGCGCTGGGGGAAGTGCTGGCCAGCGGCTTGCGCACCCTTAACACCGACCCGCATTGCAGTGACGAAGACCTGCGCGCCAACATGGAAAGCAGTGGCCGCAAGGTGGCACACCGGCTCGAGCATTACCTGGCGGCACTGGCCACCATCGCCTCGGCAGCGCCGCTGATGGGACTGTTTGGCACGGTTGTCGGCATGATCGAAATTTTCGGCTCGCAAGCCCCGGGCGCCAATGGCGGCAACCCGGCGCTGCTGGCACACGGCATCTCCACCGCCTTGTACAACACGGCGTTCGGCCTGATCGTGGCGATTCCCTCGCTGATTTTCTGGCGCTATTTCCGTGGCGTGGTGGATGCCTATCTGCTGCACCTGGAGCTGTCGGCAGACCGCCTGGTGCGCCACCTCAAGGCCTTGCGCAAGTAAGCGAACGCCCATGAACTTTCGGCCACGAACCAAAGAAGAACCGGAAATCAACCTGATTCCGTTCATCGACGTGCTGCTGGTCATACTCATCTTTCTGATGCTGTCCACGACCTACAGCAAATTCACCGAAATGCAGCTGCGGCTGCCGGTTGCCGACACCGACGCGCAGCACGACTATCCCAAGGAAGTCGTTGTTACAGTCAGCGCCGACGGCAGTTACAGCGTAGACCGCAGGCCGATGGCCGGGCACAGCCTGGAACTCCTCAGTGCCGCCCTGAGCGACGGCGCCAAGGGCAGCAAAGACACGGTGGTGGTCATCAGCGCCGACGCCAACGCCAAGCACCAGTCGGTGGTCACCGTCATGGAGGCGGCGCGCCATGCCGGTTTGAGCCAGATCACCTTCGCCACCCAGTCGTCGCAAACGGCTGGCCCCTAAGTTCCGCTCCGTGACCCCGTCCGCATCGGTGCCGTTCAGCCGCCGGCTGACCTCCGGCTGGCAGCGCCGCGGCGCGCTGGCTTGCGCGCTGCTGCCCATCGCCGCGCTGTACCTGGGACTGGTCAGCCTGCACAAGTGGCTCTACCGCAGCGGTCTGAAAAAAGCCCAACGGCTGGACTGCCCGGTGCTGGTAGTCGGCAACGCCGTCGCCGGTGGCGCCGGCAAGACTCCCACCGTCATCGCCCTGGTCCAGCACCTGCGCCAACAGGGCCTGGCAGTCGGTGTGGTGTCACGTGGCTATGGCCGCCACAGCCGCGATACGCTGGAAGTCAGTGCGCAGTCCGACCCGGCCGAGGTCGGCGACGAACCGCTGCTGATTGCCCGCGCCACCCAGGCGCCGGTTTTTGTCGCGGCACAACGCACCAGCGCCGCCCGCGCCTTGCACCGCGCCCACCCGGAAATACAACTCATCGTCTGCGACGATGGACTGCAACATTACCCGCTGTACCGCGATCTGGAAATCTGCGTGTTTGACGACCGGGGCATTGGCAATGGCTGGGTCCTGCCCAGCGGCCCCTTGCGCGAACCCTGGCCGCGCAGCGGCGTGCGCCAATGTGGGCAATCGGCGGCTACGCTCTTGGTGCTGCACACCGGGGCCGCGCCAGCCTTTGCCGGCTATCGGGCGCAACGGCAACTGGCCAATTACGCGCTGCAGCGCAACGGTCAGCAACTGCCGCTGCAGCAGCTGAGCGCGCAGCGGCCACTGCTAGCCCTGGCCGGCATCGCCCAGCCCGAGGTGTTCTTTTCCAGCTTGCGCCAGGCCGGTGTGCCCTTGGCGCAGACGCTGGCACTGCCCGACCATTGCGACTTCACCACACTGGACCTGTCCGCCTGGGCCGGCCACCAGATTCTGTGCACGGAAAAAGATGCCGTGAAACTTTGGAAACATCGGCCAGATGCCCTTGCTGTACCGCTGCTGCAAAGCATGGACGCAGCGCTGTTCACCGAACTCGAGGCGCGGCTACGGCCCCTGCTAAAGAGACAGCTATCATCGGGCCATGGACACCAAACTGCTTGAAATCATCGTCTGCCCAGTCACCAAGGGCCCCCTGGAATTTGACCGCGAAAAACAAGAACTGTTATCGCGCTCGGCACGCCTGGCCTACCCGGTGCGTGACGGCATTCCGGTACTGCTGGAAAACGAGGCCCGCACCCTGAGCGACGACGAACTGAACCGCTGAAGCCATGCCAGCGCAGCCGTACACCGTCATCATTCCGGCACGCCTGGCATCGAGCCGCTTGCCCAACAAACCTCTGGCCGATATCGCCGGCGTGCCAATGGTGGTGCGCGTAGCGCAGCGCGTGCGCCAGGGCCTGCCAGGGGCAGTGCGCATTGTGGTGGCGGCCGACCATGCCAGCATATTGCAAGCCTGCGCCGACCACGGTGTGGACGCCGTGCTGACGCGAACCGACCATGCCTCCGGCAGCGACCGGCTGGCCGAAGCCAGCACCCTGCTCGCGCTGGACGACAGCCACATCGTGGTGAACGTACAGGGCGACGAACCCCTGATCGACCCGGCCCTGGTGCGTGCCGTGGCCGAGCTGCTGGCGACGCACCCGGGCGCCAGCATGGGCACCGCAGCCCACGCCATTCATGATGTGGCGGATTTCCGCAATCCCAACGTCGTCAAGCTTGTCACCAGCGCGGCCGGACTGGCGCTGTACTTCAGCCGTGCCCCGATACCCTGGTGGCGCGATGGCTCCAGCCCGGAGCAAGCGGCGCTGCCCACACCGGCGCCGCTGCGCCACATTGGCATCTACGCCTACCGCGCTGGATTCCTGCGCCTGTTTCCCACCCTGCCCCAGGCACCGTTGGAAACTACCGAGGCACTGGAACAACTGCGGGCCCTGTGGCACGGCCATGCCATCGCCGTGCACACTACAGACCTTGCGCCCGGCGCTGGCGTTGACACCCCGGAAGACCTGGAACGCGTGCGCCAGGCATTCCGGGACGGGGTGCCAGCGCTGTAAGTTTTCCCATAGGCGTGCATGCTATCCTCCCGGGTTGTCATGCGGATAGGGGAAGGTATGTCCAGTATCTTCAGAACTGTACGGTCATAAAATTATTCGAGGGGTTTCATGAGACTGATTTTGTTGGGCGCGCCTGGCGCTGGTAAGGGTACGCAAGCCAATTTCATTTGCCAGAAATATGGCATTCCGCAAATTTCCACTGGCGACATGCTGCGTGCTGCCGTCAAGGCTGGTACCCCGCTGGGGCTGGAAGCCAAAGCAGTGATGGCTGCCGGCGGTTTGGTCAGCGATACGCTGATCATCAATCTGGTCAAGGAGCGCCTGACGCAAGCCGATTGCGCCAACGGCTTCCTGTTCGACGGTTTTCCACGCACCATCCCGCAAGCCGATGCCATGAAGGCAGCTGGCGTGCCAATCGACTACGTGCTGGAAATTGACGTGCCCTTTGAAGCCATTGTGGAACGCATGAGCGGTCGCCGCTCGCACCCAGCTTCGGGCCGCACTTACCACGTCAAATTCAATCCACCCAAGGTAGCCGGTGTGGATGACCTGACCGGCGAAGCGCTAATTCAGCGTGACGACGACAAGGAAGAAACCGTCATGAAACGCCTGGAGGTCTACAGCGCGCAAACCCGTCCGCTGGTGCAGTACTACTCCGAATGGGCCGCCCAGGATGCCGTCCATGCGCCAAAGTACCGTGCCATCAGCGGCATGGGTGATGTCGACGCCATCACCGCCAGCGTGTTCGAAGCCCTGTCCCAATAAGACCCGGGCCTGGCGCACTGCAAAAAAGGCCGCGCTGCGGCCTTTTTTTATGGCCGAGCCGACGCCACACCCAGCAAGTCGGCGCGTGCCAGTTCCAGCATCAAGGCAATGCGCGCCTTCACTGCTGGCAGCGGCACCCCCAGCACGCTACCAGCGCTGGCGCCCACCACCTGACCCTGCGCACAACGACTGACACGCACCACCCGCAGCCCCTGCAGCTGCGCCTGCTGCAACAGCGGCTCCAGCGCCCGGTGAATACTGCCATTGCCGGGCGCCACCACCACCAGCCCGCGCAGCGGCGTGGTGCCAGCATTTGCATGCGCAATCAGGCAACGCAACAGGGCGCCATCGGTTCCGGCATGGCTATGCACGATATCAACGCGCGGCCACTGCACCTGTGCCAGCTGCTCCACCGTCAGCAGACCCGGACCCGCCAGCGCTTCCCATTCGGCGACACAGCGCACCCGCCCGGCTTCGACAAAACCGAGTTCCCCGGCCTCCCCAGAATCAAAGGCATCCAGCCGGTACGGATGCACTTTTTGCACCATGGCCGCACGATGGATGGTTCCGGCGCAGACCAGCAACAGGCCGTGGCACCCGGGCATTGCGGCGACCACCGCCGCATCCAGCAAATTGCCTGGACCATCCGGGAAGTGCGCGCTGGCCGGCCGCATGGCACAGGTCAGCACCACTGGCTTGCAACGCAAGTATTCGGCCGACAGCACACAGGACAGGAAATAAGCGGTCTCCTCCAGCGTGTCGGTACCGTGCGTAACAACCAAGGCACTGACATCGGCTTGCTCCAGATGATGCTGCAGGCGCTGCGCCAGCAGCACCCAATGGGCCACGTCCATATCCTTGCTATCAAGCTGCGCCACCTGTTCGCAGACCAGCGCCTGTCCGGCCAAGGCGTCGGCCAGACCAGGCACACCCGCCAGAATTTGCTGCACCGGCACCTGACCGGCGGCATAGGCCACATGGTCCGCCGCCTGCGCCGACAGGCCGGCAATGGTGCCACCCATCCCCAGAAACACGACTTTTTTTTGCATATAGCAAAGTCCCCCTTGTCAAATCAGAAAAACTGTTTAAAAATACAGGTACTGGATGCGAAACCAGTGTGTACAAACCAACAGCCCGTTAAAAGCCATATTGCCCGTTTTGCCCGTTTCGCCAAACACCTTAGGAGTCAGCATGCTCGAAAGCCCGAAACTCACTGCGCGCCAGCAACAGATTCTGGATTTGATCCAAAGTGCCATTGCCCGCACCGGTGCCCCTCCGACCCGGGCTGAAATTGCGCAAGAGCTGGGCTTCAAGTCAGCCAATGCTGCCGAAGAGCATCTGCAGGCGCTGGCACGCAAAGGCGCCATCGAACTGGTCAGTGGCACCTCGCGTGGCATTCGCCTGCGCAGCGACACGCTGAAGTCGATTAACGAGTCACGCAACAAGCAATTTACGCTTTCCCTGCCAGGCATGGCCCAATTGGCGCTGCCACTGATTGGACGCGTCGCTGCCGGCTCGCCCATTCTCGCTCAAGAGCACGTAGACCAAACCTATTACGTGGAAAACAGCCTGTTCCAGCGGCAGCCAGACTACCTGCTCAAGGTGCGCGGCATGTCCATGCGCGACGCCGGCATCATGGATGGCGACCTGCTGGCAGTACAAGCCACCAAAGATGCCAAAAACGGGCAAATCGTGGTCGCCCGCCTGGGTGACGAAGTCACCGTCAAGCGCTTCAAGCGCAACAACGACCTGATTGAACTGCATCCCGAAAATCCGGATTACCAAACCATCGTGGTTGAGCCAGGCGAGCCGTTCGAGATTGAAGGCCTGGCGGTCGGCCTGATCCGCAACACCATGCTCATGTAAACCGTTCCAAGTTCCAGCAGAGAGACTCCTATGAACCTCGCACTTGTCATACAACATCGCGCACTGGCAGCCATCCAGCAGTGGTTTGGTGCACGCAGCTCGGCCGCCGCCCAGGCTCCGCAGAGGCCACAGCACGTTCCGAGCCCGGTGCCGTTGTCGCGTCAGCGGCCCCTGGGCATGCCGCCGTACAACGCACCATTCCAGGCCGCCGCCTCTGTGGCAAGCGTGCCGGCCAGCAAGCCGCTGCGCGTAGTGCGCGTAGTGGAAAGCGGCCAGACGCGTGCCAGCTCCGGCCGCATGGTGATTTCCGGCCGCATGGCCGACGTCTGCGCCGAACTCGACCGCCTGGTGGCCCGGGAAGCCGCTCTGCACTAAGGGCTAAGGGCTAAGGGCTAAGGGCCTGGCGCCTAAACCACTGCTGGAACGGCCACTGGTTCCAGGCAGCGCCTCCGTGCCACAGGCGGATGTGATTGGCGTTGCTTATAGGTATTTGGAATTAGGCATTGGTAATAAGTAACAGGTATTGGTAATAGTCATTGGGAATAGACGTCGGCAATTTGGGGGTGGCAATAGGGGGACGGCAATACGGAGGCAAAGAGGTACTTTGATGTTCCGCGCGAACCCGTCGCACATCAGGGCACAATTGCAGCTATGAATATTGTGATCCTCGACGACTATCAGGACGCTGTACGCAAGCTCGAATGCGCCAGCAAATTAGACCCCTTCCAAGCCAAGGTATACACCAACACAGTCAAGGGCCTGGGCCAGCTTTCGGTTCGTCTCAAAGACGCTGACGTGCTGGTACTGATTCGGGAACGTACCCATCTGAACCGCCAGCTGATTGAAAAGCTGCCCAGGCTCAAGCTGATTTCGCAAACTGGCCGCATCGGCTCGCACATCGATTTGCAAGCCTGCACCTCACGCGGCATTGCCGTAGCCGAGGGCATAGGCTCACCGGTCGCTCCCGCAGAGCTGACCTGGGCGCTGCTGATGGCTGCGGCACGGCGTTTGCCGCACTACATTGGCAATCTGAAGCACGGTGCCTGGCAACAAGCCGGACTGAAAGCCGGTGCCATGCCCGCCAATTTTGGACTGGGCACGGTGCTCGGCGGTAAAACACTGGGCATCTGGGGCTACGGAAAAATCGGCAAGCTGGTCGCCGGTTACGGCAAGGCCTTTGGCATGCGCGTGGTGGTCTGGGGCAGCCAGGCATCGCGTGCACAAGCCGTTACCGATGGTTACTTTGCTGCCCCCAGCCGCGAAGAATTTTTTTCCACCAGCGACTTCCTGTCCCTGCATCTGCGCCTGGACGAAAGCACCCAGCACATCGTCACTGCCGCCGATCTGGCATTGATGCAAGCCAGCGCGGTACTGATCAATACCTCACGTGCCGAACTGATCGAGCCCGATGCCCTCATCAGCGCGCTGAACCGTGGCCGCCCGGGCATGGGCGCCGTAGACGTGTTTGAAACCGAACCCATTCTCCAGGGCCATGCCCTGCTGCGCCTGGAAAACTGCATTTGTACGCCGCACATCGGCTACGTCGAACAAAACAGCTACGAGCTGTATTTCAGCGCCGCGTTCGACAATGTGGTGAATTTCATCAAGGGCACCCCTACCAACATCATTAACCCGGGCGCACTGCAAGTGCGGCGTTAGGCGCTAGGGGCATCGACCATGGCAATGGCTTTGGATAGCCATTGCCGCTGCAGCTTACTTGGAGCCGGGCCGCAGCGGCGTATCCAGGGTGAAGCCGTCAATATCAAAGTCAATCAGGTTGTCGTGCGGCGCTTCGCTGAGGTCCAGATCCACCGCCCCTGAAACCGTCGCCTCGGGGGGCGGCACAACAGGGGTGAATTCCAGCGGGCCCGGGCCCGTGGCCGCTGGGGGTTCGACAAAGGCCTCCGGCTCGCTCGCCACCGGTGCCGCC
>CAIUDG010000146.1 GCA_903897925.1 uncultured beta proteobacterium
GAACTGGCAAACAACTGGTCGGTGCCGGTTTGCAAGTCGACTTCCCAAACGTCAAACTTTTCGGCAAATGATTTGGCTCCTGGGCGCCGCTGCGTGGCGCGCCAATAGGCGATACGCCGTTCATCGTGCGACATCACCGGCCCCATCTTCAAACCCGCAGCCAGCGGCAGAACCCGAAAATCGCTGCCGTCAGCGCGCATGACGGCAATTTCACTGCGGTCAAATGCGCTGCGCCAGCCGCCGTCTTGGTCAGGCACGTTTGGCGCGCGCCGCAACACAATGTAGTTGCCGCTGGGAGAAAACGCGGCATCGCGGTAAACATAGTCTGCCGGCAGCTGGTAATACTGCAATTGGCGTGTGCCCAGGTGGTAGCGCTGCAGGCGGAAATACCCCGGCCAGTCGTCCCGCAATTCCAAAAACAGTAAATCCTGGCCGTTGGGATGCACGCTCAGGCTGAAATAGTTGCGCCCGGGGACCTGGGCCAAGGTAGCCAGCGGCGCGTCGTCATGCGAATTTTCTGGCGCGCAAGCGGCCACGCCGAACAGCACCAGCAGTGCAAAGATTGGGGCGCAAAAATATATTCGCATGAATAGCCCTGGGCGCTAGGCCTCGGACTGCAACGCCAGGCCGAGGCCGCTAGGAACAATGCGCCGGCGCTTGCGCTGCACTACCGTGTCTGAACTATTCATCGCCTTGTGCATGCGGGTTGCCGCATAGGACTCGCCACGGCCAGTGGCCCGCACCACATGGATGGCGGCTTCCACCGCATCATGGTCGAGCGCTTCAATGGCCGAACCATTGACACGCACATAGCGGCCAGTAGCCGTAACCGCAAGCAGGCCAAACTCCAGGCCCATGCGCACAATGCCAATTACTTTGAACTCTTTCGGCGCAGCCACAAATGCCTTGATGGTCTGGCTGCCCAGCACCACTTGCATGGATTGGTACGAAGATTTTGATCGCGCTTTCATAACTTGAACATCGAGGTAGCTATCTGCCCCCGCCTCATAGCAAAAAGTGAAGTTATCTTGCACAAGGTAAGTAAAAACAACTTGATCAAATCCTGATATTTCCCAAACAAGGCGCCCGGGCAGTCAGGCGTTTCGCACGAAAATTCCTCGACAATCGGCACATGAGCATCGGAAACTACCTGCAAATCATTGGTCGTGGCAAAGACGGCGCACGCGCCTTGTCCCGGGAACATGCGGCAGACATGTTTGGTCAAATTCTGGACGGCAGCATTAGCGATGTCGAACTCGGTGCTTTCTGCCTTGCAATGCGCATAAAAGGCGAAACCCCACAAGAAATGTCCGGCTTTCTGGATGCAACCCATCAGCGCATCCACCAAATTCTGACCTTGCCCGGCGCACCCGCGCGTCCCGTGGTGGTTCTGCCAAGCTACAACGGCGCCCGCCGCCTGCCGGTCCTGACGCCACTGCTGGCACTGCTGCTGGCGCGCGCTGGCGAGACCGTGTTGATCCACGGCGCCGCCACCGAGTCACGGCGCGTGTTTACCTCGGAGGTGCTGTCCGCCCTGGGCATTCAGGCCAGCACGCCGGACCAGGTCCGCCAGCATGGCCAGGTGCATTTTGTGCCGACCCAGGCGTTCAGCCCGGGGCTGCAACGGTTGCTCGATGTACGTCGGCTGATCCAGTTGCGCAATCCGGCGCACAGCCTGGTCAAACTGATGAATCCTTATGCCGGCCCCAGCCTGCTGGTGAGCAGTTACACCCATCCCGAATATGCCCAGACCATGGGCGAAGTAATTGGCATCATGCAAACCAGCGCCTTGCTGTTGCGCGGTACCGAAGGCGAAGCGGTGGCAGACCCACGCCGCGCGCCGGCCATGCGCAGCTTTGTCCATGGTGTGCTGCAGGCCAGCCATGAAGCGACCTCCGGTGCGTTAACCGACTTGCCGGGGCTGCCCAACAGCTGCGAAGCCGGGCCGACTGCCGCGTACATCCAGTCCGTGCTGGCCGACCAATTGCCGGTGCCGGCACCGATTGCCCTGCAAGTTCAACGCATCTTGCAACTGCTGGCCGATTCGGCGCCAGCGCAGTGACCCGTCCAGCCTTATTTCAGAGAGTAATCGCGCATGCATGAAGTGGACGTGGTCGTGCTGGGTGGCGGTGCTGCCGGCCTGTTTTGTGCTGGCATCGCCGGGCAACGTGGCCTCAAAGTGCTGGTGCTGGACCACAGCGAAAAAGTGGCTGAAAAGATCCGGATTTCGGGCGGTGGCCGCAGCAACTTCACCAATACCGACGTCACAGCCGCCAATTTCATCAGCGACAACCCGCGCTTTGCGCGCTCGGCCCTGGCCGGTTTCACGCCAGCCCAGTTCGTCGCTCTGGTAAAAAAACACGGCATTGGCTTTCACGAAAAGCACCGGGGCCAGTTGTTCTGCGACAACTCCGCAGAAGACCTGATCCAGATGCTGTTGCGCGAATGCGATGCCGGCGGCGTGGAGCGCTGGCATGGCTGCGCCATCCAGCAGGTTCGCTACGCCGAGGCGCCGGGAAACTACGAAGTCGACACCCCACGTGGCCCGGTCCGCAGCCGCGCACTGGTGGTCGCCACTGGCGGCTTGTCCATTCCAAAAATCGGTGCCAGCGACCTCGGCTACCGCCTGGCCCGGCAGTTTTCCCTGCCACTGGTAACACCACGCCCAGCGCTGGTACCGCTGCGCTTTGACGAAGCTGCCTGGGCGCCGTTTGCGCGCCTGGCCGGGCTGTCGCTGCCAGTCGAAATTTCCACCGGCAGCAAGAAGGCCGGCATGCGCTTTCGCGAAGACCTGTTATTCACCCACCGCGGCCTGAGCGGTCCTGGCGTGCTGCAAATTTCCAGTTACTGGCAGGAAGGCAGCCCCATTGCCCTGAATCTGGCGCCCGACCTCGACCTGGCTGCGCACCTGCGCCAGGCCAAAAACCACTCACGCAAGCGCATTGCCAATGAATTGGCCGCCCTGTTGCCAGCGCGCCTGGCCGATACCTGGGTCGAACTTGGCAGCGCCTGGGGCCACGACTGGCAGCGCCCGGTGAATGAAGCCAGCGACCGCGCCCTGAACGCGCTGGCCGAACGCCTGTCGCATTGGGAACTGACGCCCATCGGCACCGAAGGCTACCGCAAGGCCGAAGTCACGGCAGGTGGCGTTGACACCCGAGCGCTGTCAGGCCAGACCATGGAATCGCGCCAGCCCGGCCTGTATTTCATTGGCGAAGTGGTCGACGTTACCGGCTGGCTGGGCGGCTATAACTTCCAATGGGCCTGGGCTAGTGCGCACGCGTGTGCACAAGGTTTGGCAGCAAAGTTACAACACAGCTCCTGAACGATATATAATCGCAGGCTCTTTGGCAGTCCCCCGTCGGCCAATACTAGTTAAGGCGGGAATTACCGCTGAACGTGGCGCCCGGGCACCGATCTTTCCCGGACGACTGGCGACAGCACATTTTGGAATTCATTACGTAATGACAACGATCCGTGTAAAAGAAAATGAACCGTTTGACGTGGCCCTGCGCCGCTTCAAGCGCACGATTGAAAAATTGGGCTTGCTGACCGACTTGCGCGCGCGCGAGTTCTACGAAAAGCCCACTGCAGAGCGCAAGCGCAAGAAGGCAGCCGCCGTCAAGCGCAACTACAAGCGTATCCGCAGCATGCAGCTGCCCAAGAAGCTTTACTAAGCTTCGGACGGGTCCTTGGTCTCCTTTGGGATATCAAGGTACTCGCAGGTTGCCATCAAGGCACCAGCAGGTTGCCGCAGGCACTAAGCTCGCCAGGGGACGCTCCGGCGGGCTTTTCTTTTTTTAAATTGCAGGAAATCCCCAATGTCCCTCAAAGACCAAATCACCGAAGACATGAAAACTGCCATGCGCGCCAAAGACAGCGAGCGCCTGGGCACCATCCGCCTGTTGCTGGCTGCCTGCAAGCAGCGCGAAGTGGATGAGCGCATCGTGCTGGACGATGCCGCTGTGGTGGCCTTGGTGGACAAGTTGATCAAGCAACGCAAGGACTCGATCGCGGCCTTTGAAGCAGCCCAGCGCCAGGACCTGGCTGACAAGGAAGCTGCCGAAATGAAAGTGCTGCAGGCCTACCTGCCGCAACGCATGTCGGAGCAGGAAGTGCTGGTTGAAGTCCAGTCCATCGTTGCCGAACTCGGCGCCAAAGGCCCGGGCGACATGGGCAAGGTCATGGGCGCCGTGAAAACGCGCCTGGCCGGCAAAGCCGAAATGTCAATCGTCTCCGCCGCCGTCAAAACAGCACTGGCCGGCTAAAGAGTAACGGAGCAGCGACCCGCGCAACTCCGCAGCGTGGGGGCAACAATTTCCCTTAGGGCTTGGCCCGGGGAAATTAGCCCCCTCGGGGGGCAGCGACCCGCGCAAGCGGCGGAGCGTGGGGGCAACAATTTCCCTTAGGGCTTAGCCCGGGGAAATTAGCCCCCTCGGGGGGCAGCGACCCGCGCAGCGGCGGAGCGTGGGGGCAACAATCCTCCGCCGGGCCGCCCCAAGGAGGATTAGCCCCCTCGGGGGGCAGCGACCCGCGCAGCGGCGGAGCGTGGGGGCA
>CAIUDG010000147.1 GCA_903897925.1 uncultured beta proteobacterium
GTTTTCCTTGGGGTAAGAGGGGGCGGGCCGGGCGGGACTTAAACGCGGTTCCAGTCGAAGGCGGATTTGACGCCTTTTCCATAAACCTTGAGGGCGCCGTATTCGCCGACTGCGTTGGGGCGCTGGAAGATCCAGTTTTGCCAGGCGGTGAGGCGGCCGAAAATGCGCGTGAACATGTTTTCCGGACCGTTGAATCGCAGATTGGCTTCCAGCCCGGTCATGGCGTCGGGCGACATGGAGACGCGTTCTTCAATGGCGATGCGGACTTCGTCGGTCCAGTCGATGTCGTCCGGGTTGGCGGTGACCAGGCCTAGGGCATAGGCGGCGTCGGCGTCGAGCAGGTTGCCGGTCTGGGCGCGCACCGCGTCAATCGCCGTGGCGTCGTTGTAGAAGCGGCGTTCCAGCCGGCTTTGGCCGGTGATCATGGGGTAGAGGCCGAAGTTGTTGGCGCTGACGGCAATCTTCGGTGTGATGCTGTCGTCGTTCGGCAGTGCCAGGTGGTAGCTGCGGTCGCAGGCCAGCGCCAGTTCCAGGTAGGTGCCGACAAAGCAGGAGCCTTGTTCAATCAGGGCGAACAGGCTGCGCGAGGACACGTCCAGGCGCGCCAGCGTGCGGCGCAGCAGGCCGATGGTTTCGCGCACCAGCCAGTGGCTGCGGTGGGCTTGCAGGGTGGCATCCATCTGCAGCACGGCGGCCGCATCGCCCTGGGTCTTGAGCAGCCAGACGCCGATATCGAGTTCGTTGGTGCGCATTTGCAGGATCGCGTCTTCCAGTTCGCGCGCCAGCTTCAGCGGGAACCACTGGTCGCCAGCGGCTTCGATGGCGGCAATGCTGTCGGGCTGGGCGCCACTGGGGGCGGAGATGGTCCAGCTGGCAGTGCGCTTGGCGCGGTCAATGTCAACGCGCACGGCGGAATACACCAGGGCATCGGCTTCCACTGTGCGTTGCAGCGGCTGCAGCGCCACGCCCTTGGCATCGGCCGGGCGGTCGCTCAGCGCGGCCAGTTCCAGGGCGCGCTTTTGCACGCTTTCGGCGAACACGGCCGGCTTGGCAATGGCATCGACCAGGCGCCAGTCCACCGCCTTTTTGCCGCGCACGCCTTCGACGCTGGTGCAGAAAATGTCGGCCAGATCGTGGCGCACCTTGCGCTTGTCGGTGACGCGGGTCAGACCGCCAGTGCCGGGCAGCACGCCCAGCAGGGGCACTTCGGGCAGGCTGACGGCGCTGGAGCGGTCGTCGACCAGAATGATTTCGTCGCAGGCCAGGGCCAGCTCATAGCCGCCGCCAGCACAGGCGCCGTTCACGGCGGCCAGGAACTTCAGACCGCTGTGCGCCGATGAGTCTTCCAGGCCGTTGCGGGTTTCGTTGGTGAACTTGCAGAAGTTGACCTTCCAGGTGTGGCTGGAGACGCCCAGCATGAAAATGTTGGCGCCAGAGCAGAACACTTTTTCGCGGGCACTGGTGACGACCACGGTGCGCACTTCGGGGTGCTCGAAGCGGATGCGGCTGATGGCGTCGTTGAGTTCCACGTCAACGCCGAGGTCGTAGCTGTTGAGCTTGAGCTTGTAGCCCGGGCGCAGGCCGGCGCTCTCGTCGATGTCCAGTGCCAGCGTCGCGACGGCGCCGTTGAAACTGAGCTTCAGGTGGCGGTACTGGCTGGGGTGGGTCTGGTATTCAACGCGGGCGGGGCTGGTGGTGGGCATGGTGGGCATCCTTGGTGAAATGGGGTCGGTAAACGGGGGCGGTAAAAAGGGCTTGAAGCTAAGGGCTTGCAAATCGTGATGTGAATAATAATGCATGCGCTTTGGCGCAGTCAAGCACTTTTATGCATGTTTTTTAAAATCAGGCGGGCAGCTGCAGCAAATTTCTGACCATGCTGCGCAGCGCTTCAAAGGTGGCAGCCAGGGGTTGGGCGCTGGTGTCCAGGCGCAGTTGTGACTTGGAATAGAAGGCCGCGCGGCCGACCAGAATGCGCTTCAGGTCTTCCATGGCTTCCTTGCTGGCGGCCATGGGCCGCATATCGCCCTGGTCGATCACGCGCTTCATGTGGTCGTGCGCGTCGGCCTGCAGCCAGACCGTGGTGCAGTGGCTGATCAGTTCATTGAAGGTGGCCGGGTCGGACACCAGGCCACCGGGCGTGGCGATCACCGCCTCCGGGTAGATCTGAATGGTTTCCTCCAGGGCCCGGCGCTCATAGCGGCGGTAGGCGGCCATACCATACAGGGCCTGGATTTCGTTGACGCTGCAGCCGGCAAATTTTTCGATTTCGCGGCTCAGCTCGACGAACGGGAAACCCAGGTCCTGGGCCAGCATTTCGCCCAGCGTCGACTTGCCGGCGCCGCGCAGCCCGACCAGCGCAATGCGCGAGTTGGCGGTCGGGCTGGTGCCGCCCATGCCCAGCGCGTCGGCCACGGCGATGCGGGCTTTGCGCAGCTTGGTTTCGTCGGCGTGCTCGAGCAATTCGCGGATCAGCAGCCACTCCGGACTGGAGGTGCTGATATCGCCGAGCAGCTCAATCAACGGGCAGTTGAGGGCGCCGGCCACCTGCAGTAACACCAGTATCGAGGCGTTGCCTTCGCCGTATTCCAGGTTGGCCAGGTGGCGTTCCGAGATGTCGGCGGCCTGGGCCACGGCCTTGCGGGTCATGCCCCGGCGCGAGCGCAGTGAGCGTACGCGCTCGCCCAGGCCGAGCAGGAAGGGATTCTTATCAGCGTGGGGGCCGCGCGCGTCTTCTGAGGTCATGAGTGGTCTAAGTGTTAACCCGGGTACATGCAATATATTGCTTGACAGTGGTGATGTGCAGTCGTATCGTCACCGCACGCACAATAATTCATGTTCTGTGGATTGGCAAGTGCATTCATCAAATGGAGAGTGAATTGTGTCTGCAAGCCCGGTGACTCCCGCTGACTTCCGCCAAATGCTGGTCGAACTGACCGCTGAACTGGCTTCCCGCCCCCTCGACGCTGCCCTGGATGCCTGGCTCAACGCCCAGCACGGTGCCAGCAGCGCCACTTACCAAGGCCTGAAAGCCGCCTGCCTGGACGGCGTGCGTGACGGCTGGCTGTGTGACCGCGAAGGTGGCGGTCTGCGCTACGGCCGAATTTTCAAACCGGCAGCGGACCTGCAGGGCTTCTCGGTCGACGTGGTCGATATGCAGAACCTGGCCGGCCCGCACCATGCCCACCCGAATGGCGAAATTGACCTGGTCATGCCGCTCGACGCGGAGGCCACTTTTGACGGACGCGGCGCCGGCTGGCTGGTTTACGGCCCCGGCAGCGCGCACCGCCCCACCGTGCAGCAGGGCCGCGCCCTGGTGCTTTACCTCTTGCCCCAAGGGCGCATCGACTTTACCCAATGACTGCAACTCCTTTGTTATCCAATTTTGTCGCCGGCCGCTGGCAGGCCGGTAGCGGCGCTGGCACGCCCTTGTTCGACCCGGTCACCGGCGCCGAACTGGTGCGTGTGGACGCCACCGGCCTGGACCTGGCCGAGGCCTTTTCTTTTGCCCGTGAGCAGGGTGGCGCAGCGCTGCGCGCGCTGACTTACAAACAGCGCGCCGTGCTACTGAGCGCCGCGGTGCAGGTGCTGCAGGCCAACCGCGACGCCTATTACGAGATCGCCACCTGCAACAGTGGCACCGTGAAGAATGATTCGGCGGTGGATATCGACGGCGGCATTTTCACACTGGGCAGCTACGCCAAGCTTGGCGACGGCCTGGGCGAGCGCCACTCGCTGCTTGATGGCGAGCCGGCGCGGCTCGGCAAAGACCCGCTGTTCCAGTCGCAGCACGTGCTGACGCCGACGCGCGGCGTGGCCTTGTTTATCAATGCTTTTAACTTCCCGTCCTGGGGCTTGTGGGAAAAAGCCGCGCCGGCCTTGTTGTCCGGTGTGCCGGTGATTGTCAAACCGGCGACCACCACCGCCTGGTTGACCCAGCGCATGGTGCAGGACGTGGTTGACGCCGGTATTTTTCCGCTCGGCGCCCTGTCCGTGGTGTGCGGCAGCGCGGCCGGACTGATGGACCAGTTGCAGCCCTTCGATGTGGTGTCCTTTACCGGCTCGGCCGAAACCGCCGCCGTGATCCGCTCGCATCCGGCGGTGACGCAGCGCTCGGTGCGCGTCAACATCGAAGCCGACAGCGTGAACTCGGCGCTGTTGCTGCCCGACACCCAGCCCGGTAGCGCCGCACTGGATTTGTTTGTGAAAGAAGTGGCGCGCGAGATGACGGTGAAGTCGGGCCAGAAATGCACCGCGATTCGCCGGGCCCTGGTGCCGCAAGCGCTGTACGCCGAAGTTGCTGCGGCCCTGGCCGCGCGCCTGGCGAAAACCACCGTCGGCAACCCGCGCAACGACACGGTGCGCATGGGCGCGCTGGTGAACCGGGCGCAGCTGGCCACGGTGCAGCAAAGCCTGCACTACCTGGGCGCACAGACCGAGGTGCTGCACGACGGTGGGAGCCATGCGCTGGTGGATGCCGATGCCGCGACCGCCTGCTGCGTCGGCCCAACCCTGCTCGGCACGCGCAGCGCCGCAGGCAGCGACGCTGCCGACCGGGTGCATGACACTGAAGTATTCGGCCCGGTGGCGACGCTGCTGCCGTACCGCAGCGATGCCGCCGATGGCCAGGACGGTCTGGCCCACGCGCTGCAGCTGGTGCGGCGCGGCCAGGGCTCGCTGGTGGTCTCGCTGTACGGCGAAGCCAGCGCCCTGCTGGCACGTGCCGCACAGGAACTGGCCGACAGCCATGGCCGGGTACACATCATCACGCCCGATGTCGCCGCGCTGCAAACCGGCCACGGCAATGTGATGCCGCAGTCGCTGCACGGCGGCCCCGGACGCGCCGGTGGCGGCGAAGAACTGGGCGGCCTGCGGGCACTGAATTTCTACCATCGCCGCAGCGCGCTGCAAGCCAGCACCGCGGTGCTGGACCTGATCAAGAACGGAGCCGACCATGACTGAAACCACGCCCGCTGCGCTGCCGGAGCGCTTCAATTTTGCCCAGCACTTGTTGCAGGAAAACGCCGGGCGCGCCAGCAAAGCGGCGTTCGTCGATGACCTGGGCACGCTGTCCTATGGCCAGCTCGAAGAGCGCGTGCGCCGGGTGGCGGCCGGGCTGCGTGGCCTGGGTATCCGCCGCGAAGAGCGCGTGCTGCTGTTGATGCACGACTGCAATGACTGGCCGGTGAGTTTTCTCGGCGCCATGTATGCCGGTCTGGTGCCGGTAGCAGTGAACACGCTGCTCACCGCCGACGACTATGCCTACATGCTGGAGCATTCGCGGGCGCAGGCGGTGCTGGTGTCGGGCGCCTTGTTGCCGGCACTGACGGCGGCCATGACCAAGTCGGACCACGAAGTGATCAAGGTGGTGGTGTCGCGACCGGCGGCGCCGCTGCATCCGGCCGAAGTGGAAATGGAAAGTTTTGTCCAGGCGCACCAGCCACTGCACAAGCCGGCCGCCACCAGTCCGGACGATCCGGGCTTCTGGTTGTATTCCTCCGGCTCCACCGGCCGCCCCAAGGGCACGGTGCACTCGCATGGCAACCCCTACTGGACCGCCGAGCTGTATGGCAAGGGCGTGCTGGAGCTGCAGGAGAGCGATCTCTGTTTCTCCGCGGCCAAACTGTTTTTTGCCTACGGTCTGGGCAATGCCCTGACCTTTCCGATGAGCGTCGGCGCGACCACGCTGCTGATGGCCGAACGGCCCACCCCGGAAGCCACTTTCAAGCGCTGGAGCGGAGCCGTCGGTGGCCGCAAGCCCACCGTGTTTTACGGTGCGCCAACCGGCTTCGCCGGCATGCTGGCACACCCGGCACTGCCAGCCCGCGCCGAGGTCGCGCTGCGCCTGGTGTCGTCGGCCGGGGAAGCCCTGCCAGCGGAACTCGGTGAGCGCTTTCAGCGCCACTTTGGCATCGACATTGTGGACGGCATTGGTTCGACCGAAATGCTGCACATATTTCTGTCCAACTTTCCGAAGCGCGTGCGCTATGGCACCACCGGCTGGCCGGTGCCGGGCTATGCCATCGAATTGCGCGGCGACGACGGCGCGGCGGTGCCGGACGGCGAGCCTGGCGACCTGTATATCCAGGGCCCATCGGCGGCCATGATGTACTGGGCCAACCGGGCCAAGACGCGCGAAACCTTTCAGGGTGGCTGGACCAAGAGCGGCGACAAATATGTGCGCAACGCCGATGGCAGTTACACCTATGGCGGGCGCAGCGACGACATGCTCAAGGTCAGCGGCATCTATGTGTCGCCGTTTGAAGTGGAGGCCACCCTGGTGCAGCACGCTGCGGTGCTGGAAGCCGCGGTGATTGGCGTGCCGGACGGCGACGGGCTGGTCAAGACCAAGGCCTATGTGGTGTTGAAAGACGGCGCATCGGTGACAGCAGAGGAACTCAAGACCTTTGTCAAAGACAAGCTGGCGCCGTACAAATATCCACGCCTGATCGAGTTTGTGCAGGACCTGCCCAAGACCGCCACCGGAAAAATCCAGCGCTTCAAGCTGCGCGAGCGCGACGCCCAATGAGTGCGGCGCCGGCCTTCGTTGATTTGCTGCTGCCGCAGGCGCGGGCGCGCATCGAATACCAGTGGGTCGGTGCGCACGACAGTGCGGCCGCGCCGATCGTGTTTTTGCATGAAGGGCTGGGCTCGTTGGCGCTATGGCGCGATTTTCCGCAGCAGCTGTGCGCGGCCACGGGCCGGCGCGGGCTGGTCTATTCGCGCCCGGGTTATGGCCAGTCGACCGCTACCGACGACACTGTCGCCTGGACACCCGACTTCATGCAGCACCAGGCCGACACCGTGCTGCCGGCGCTGTTGCAGGCCTTGCAAGTGGACACCCAGCGCCAGCCGCCCTGGCTGCTGGGGCACAGCGACGGCGGCTCGATCGCGCTGCTGTACGCCGCAACCTTTCCGACGCAACTGGCCGGTGCTGTGGTGCTGGCGCCGCATATTTTGGTGGAGCCGGTGACGCTGGACAGCATCGCCCTGGCGCGCGACCAGTTTGGGCCCAGCGGCATGGAGCAGCGCCTAGCGCGCTACCACGCGCAGCCCGGCCTGGCCTTTTGGCGCTGGAACAACATCTGGCTGCACCCGGATTTCCGCGATTGGCGCATCGACGCGCGCTTGCCGGCCATCACCTGCCCGCTGCTGGCGGTGCAGGGCGAGGACGACGCCTACGGCACGCTGGAGCAGATCCGGGGCATTGCCCGCCAAGCACCCCAGTGCGAGATACTGGCGCTGCCCGATTGCGGTCACTCGCCGCACCGGGACCAGGCACCAAGACTCATAGAAGCCGTGCAGACATTTTTACAACAAGCCCATTGAGGAGACATTCCATGAAGGTTTTTCGTTCCAGTTTGCTGGCTGCTGCGGCACTGCTGTGCTCAGCCTCCCTGTTGGCGCAAGGCGCGCCCAAGCTCAAGGTCGGGCTGATGCTGCCCTATACCGGCACCTATGCGGCGCTCGGCACGGCGATTGAAAACGGTTTCAAGCTGTACCTGAGTGAGCAGAGCAACCAGTTTGCCGGACGCGAGGTCGAATTCGTCAAGGTGGACGATGAGTCCGACCCCTCCAAGGCCACCGACAACGTGAACAAGCTGATCAAGCGCGACAACGTCGACGTGATTATTGGCTCGGTGCACTCCGGCGTCGCCATGGCCATGGCCAAGGTGGCCAAGGAAAGCGGCACTTTGATGATTGTTCCCAACGCCGGTGCCGACGCCGTGACCGGTCCGATGTGTGCGCAAAACATCTATCGCACCTCGTTCTCCAACTGGCAGCCCGGCTACGCCATGGGTGAAGTGATGGCCAAGAAGGGCCTGAAGAAGGTGGTCACGATCACCTGGAAATATGCCGCTGGTGATGAAAGCGTGCGCGGCTTCAAGGAAGCGTTTGAAAAGGGCGGCGGTCAGGTGGTGAAGGAACTGAACCTGCCGTTTCCGAATGTGGAATTCCAGGCCCTGCTGACCGACATTGCGGCCACCAAGCCAGATGCGGTCTACACCTTTTTCGCTGGCGGTGGCGCGGTGAAGTTTGTCAAAGACTACGCAGCAGCCGGTCTGAAGAAGAGCATTCCGCTGTATGGCTCGGGCTTTCTCACCGATGGCACGCTGGACGCCCAGGGTGCCGCGGCCGACGGCCTGTTCACCACCTTGCATTACGCCGACAGCCTGGACACGCCGCGCGACAAGGCCTTCCGTCTGGCCTACGCCAAGGCCTACAAGTTGCAGCCCGATGTGTACGCGGTGCAGGGCTATGACGCGGCGCAGTTGCTGGCGCTGGGCCTGAAGGCCGTGAATGGCGACTTGAGCAAGAAGGCCGAGTTCTCGGCGGCGGTGGAGAAGAACAAAATCGACAGCCCGCGCGGTCCGTTCACGATTTCGCGCGCCCACAACCCGGTGCAGGACATCTACCTGCGCCAGGTCAGCGGCAAGGAAAACAAAGTGGTTGGCATTGCCAGCAAGGCGCTCGCCGATCCGGCGCGCGGCTGCCGTCTGTAAGCACCTGCGCCAAGAGAACGCCCATGGATGTTTCGACTTTTCTGATCCAGTGCCTGAACGCACTGCAGTACGGCTTGCTGCTGTTTCTGGTGGCGTCCGGCCTGACCCTGATCTTCGGCATCATGGGCGTGATCAACCTGGCGCACGGCAGTTTCTACATGATGGGCGCCTACATGGCCTATGCGTTGGCACCGCTGGTGGCGGCCACCTTTGGCGGTGGCTTCTTCAGTACCCTGCTGGTCGGGGTGGTGCTGGCGGTGATCATGGGGTATGTGCTGGAGTGGGCCTTCTTCAGTTTTCTGTACGACCGTGAGCACCTGCAGCAGGTGCTGATGACCTACGGTCTGATTCTGGTGTTTGAGGAATTGCGCAGCCTGCTGGTCGGCGACGAGGTGCATGGCGTGGAAGCGCCGGCGTTTCTCTCCGGCAGTTTGCCGCTGGGCGAACTGATGAGCTATCCGGTCTACCGCCTTTTCATCTCGGCGGTTTGTCTGGCGCTGGCGCTGGCCATGTACTTTGTGTTCACGCGCACGCGGCTGGGCATGATGATCCGCGCCGGCAGTGCCAACCGCGAGATGGTGCAGTCGCTGGGCATCGACATCAAGTTCCTCTACCGCGTGGTGTTTGCCGCCGGCATGGCGATTGCCGTGCTGGCCGGCATGGTGGCAGCGCCGGTGTCCTCGGTCTATCCGGGCATGGGCGACACGGTGCTGATCATCTGCTTTGTGGTGGTGGTGATTGGCGGCATTGGTTCGATCCGCGGCGCCTTGCTGGCCGCCTTGCTGGTCGGTCTGGTGGATACCTTTGGCAAGGTGTTGTTGCCGCAGGCCGCCGGGGTGCTGGTTTATGTGCTGATGGCGCTGATTTTGTTGTGGCGGCCGGATGGCCTGTTTCGGGCCGGATGATGGATAGCAATCAAAGCATGCACAAGTCACGCATTCTGTTTGTCGCGCTGTGTTTTGGCGCGCTGGCGCTGGTGCCGCTGTTTGCCGGCAGTTACGGCATCGACTTCGTCGGCAAGATCATGGTGTATGCGCTGTTTGCGCTGAGCCTGGAACTGCTGGTCGGCAACACCGGACTGGTGTGTTTTGGCCAGGCGGCGTTTTTCGGCATTGGTGCTTATGCCACGGTGCTGCTGGCGCCGCAGAGTGAGGCCGGCAATCTGCTCTGGCTGCTCCTCATGGCGGTGCTGGCGGCGGCCGGCTACGCCTTGCTGGTTGGCGCCTTGTCGCTGCGCACGCGCGGCGTCTACTTCATCATGGTCACGCTGGCGTTTGCCCAGATGGCCTATTACGTGGTGCATGACACGCCGCTGGGCGGCGGCACCGATGGCATTTACCTGATGCTCAAACCGGCCCTGGGTACGCTGCTGGACCTGGAGCAGGCGCGCAGCCTGTATGGCTTCACGCTGGCCTGTCTGCTGCTGGTGTTTGTCGGCATGGCGCTGCTCAAGCGCTCGCGCTTTGGTTGCGCGCTGGCGGGCATTCGGGTGAATGAGCAGCGCATGCGGGCGGCCGGGTTTTCCACCTACCCGTACAAGCTGGCAGCGTTCGTTATTTCCGGCGGCATCGCCGGACTGGCGGGGTTTCTGTTCGCTGTGAAAGACGGTTTTGTGAATCCGGAAATGATGAGCTGGCACCTCTCGGGCGCGGTGCTGATCATGATTATTCTGGGCGGCATCGGCCATTTGCGCGGCGCCTTGCTGGGCGCCTTTGCGTTTGCACTGCTGCAGGAGCTGTTCCGTTCCGAAGCCTTGTTTGGCAGCATGGCAAAGCACTGGCATCTGGGCCTGGGGCTGGCCATTATTGCCAGCGTGGTGGCCCTGCCGCAGGGGCTGGTGGGCGTGCCGGCGCAGGTGCGGGAACGCTTGCTGGGGCGCAGCGCGCCGGAGGGAGAACACGATGCATAAGGCAGACGCAGAGATTCTGCTGCGCGGCAGCGACATTACGCGGCGCTGGGGCGGCCTGGTGGCTTTGAACCAGGTCTCGGTCACGCTGACACGCGGCAGCGTGCATGCGGTGATTGGCACCAACGGCGCCGGCAAGTCGACCCTGATCAATATTCTGTCGGGCGAAATTCCGCCCTCGGAAGGCCGCGTCGAGTTGCTCGGCCAGGACGCCACCGGCTGGAACCAGCCGCGCCGTGCGCGTGCTGGCCTGGGGCGCAGCTACCAGCGCAACACGATTTTTTCGAGCTTCAGCGTATTGGAAAACTGCCGCCTAGCAGCACAGGCCACTTGCCAGCGTCCCTGGCAGTGGTGGCGCAGTGCCCAGCAGTGCCGGCAAAGTACCGACACTGCATTGGAAGTGGCCGGGCGCAGTGGACTGAACACCCTGCTGGATCGCCCGGCCGGTTTGCTCTCGCATGGCCAGAAGCGGCAACTGGAAATTGCCATGTGCCTGGCGACCCGGCCGCAAGTGCTGTTGCTGGACGAGCCGCTGGCCGGCATGGGCGCCGAAGAAACCGAACGCATGCTGGCGCTGCTGGAAAGTCTGCGCCCCGGGCATGCGATTTTGCTGGTGGAGCACGATATGGATGCGGTGTTTCGCATTGCCGATTGCGTCACCGTGATGGTCAACGGCACCGTGATTGCCAGCGACACACCCGATGGCGTGCGCAGCAATGCGCAGGTGCAAATGGCCTATTTGGGAGGGCACTGAGTGGCTACATCCGAATTCATTCTGGAGGCCCAGGGCATTCATGCCTGGTACGGTTCCAGCCATGTGCTGCACGGGGTGGATCTGCAGATGCGGCGTGGTGAAACACTCGGTCTGCTGGGCCGCAACGGCATGGGCAAGAGCACGCTGATTCGCACTTTGCTGGGCCATGTGGCGCAGCGTGCCGGGCAGATTGCGCTGTTCGGCCAGGACATGTCGCAGGCCCAGCCGTACGCGGTGGCGCGCCTGGGCGTGGCCTATGTGCCGGAGGGGCGCGGTGTGTTTGCCAACCTGACGGTGCGCGAGAACCTGGTGATGGCGGCGCGGCGCGGTCGTGACGGACGCAATGACTGGCCCTATGCGCGGGTGCTGGAAACGTTTCCACGATTGCGCGAGCGGCTCGGCAATCTGGGCGCGCAGTTGTCGGGCGGCGAGCAGCAGATGTTGTCGATCGGGCGCGCGCTGATGACGCACCCGGAGCTGATCATTCTGGACGAAGCCACCGAAGGTCTGGCGCCCCTGATCGTGAATGAAATCTGGCGCGTGATTGCGGACATACGTGCCAGCGGTATTGCCACCTTGATCGTGGACCGCGACTACCGCCAGGTGCTGGCACATGCCGATCGTGCGCTGGTGCTGCAAAAAGGCCAGTGCGTGCTGCACGGCGCTGCCACCGAGGTGGCCGACAGCGCCGCGCTGTCAGGCTTTCTCGGCGTTTGAGCCGGGTCGGCCGGTGCCGGCAGGCGCGCTGCGCGCCGCCAGGTGGATCTTGCGTGTGGCCGAAGGCAGCAGGTCGGCCAGGCTGACGCTGTCCAGTACCGCCAGATAGCTGTCCGTGGCCTGGTGCAATACCGACTTCAGTCGGCAATGCTGGATCAGGCCGCACTGGTTGCTCTGGGCGTCAAAACATTCGACCATGGCGAAGTCGGTTTCGGTCTGGCGCACCA
Organism: uncultured beta proteobacterium; assembly: GCA_903897925.1. Classification (GTDB taxonomy): domain Bacteria; phylum Pseudomonadota; class Gammaproteobacteria; order Burkholderiales; family Burkholderiaceae_C; genus Allorhodoferax. Next base: position 12,106 of record CAIUDG010000147.1, read on the forward strand.
CGGCACCCAGATTGATGCGCTCGGCCGGCTGGCTCAGCCGCATGCCGCCACCGCGCCCACGGGTGGTGTCGAGCAGGCCCAGCAGGCCCAGTTGCTGCACGATTTTGGTCAGGTGGCTGCGCGAGATGCCGTGGCTGTCGGCGATCTCGGTGATGGTGACCGGTGTTTCTCGCTGCTGCTGCGCCGCACAGTACATCAGCACGCGCAAGGTGTAGTCAGTCCACTGGGTCAGTCGCATGGGTCGGCTCCGTAGGGCAATCGGTCGGCAGGAAAGGGTGTATTAAAGATGCATTGCAGATGAATTTTATGCGATAGAATACATGCACTTTATATGAATCTTTAAAAGGAAACATTGCCATGAATGCAGAGCAGTCCATCGGCGAGATGGCGATTCAGTTGCCCGGTGCCAGCGCTATTTTTCGCCGCCACAAGCTGGACTTTTGTTGCGGCGGTCAGCACAGCCTGCGCGCTGCAGCAAGTGCCAAGGGACTGGATCTGGACGCCTTGCTGGCCGAACTGGCAACCCTGGAACGCGCGCCACACACCGCATCGCCGACCGAACCCGCAGCATTGATTGACTTCATCCTGCAGCGCTACCATGCCGTGCACCGCGAACAGCTGCCCGAGCTGATCCGCATGGCAACCCGGGTCGAAGCGGTGCACCGCGAGCACCCCGAGGTGCCAGCCGGACTGGCGGCATTGCTGGAGCAGGCGCAAGAGGAGTTGCTGGAACACATGCACAAGGAAGAGAGCATTCTGTTTCCGATGCTGAAGTCCGGTGGCAATCCCTTCGTGCGCCATCCCATCGGCGTCATGCGTGAAGAGCACACCAGCCATGGCGAAATGCTGGAACAACTGGCGCAAGTCAGCCACAACGCGACGCCGCCGCAAGGCGCTTGCAATACCTGGCGCGCGCTGTATGCCGGTCTGGCGCAACTGCAGGAAGACCTGGTGCAGCACATCCACCTGGAAAACAATTTGCTCTTTCCGGGCTTCGAGGCAGCGCCACCAAGCGTGCAATCGTCGCCCTGCTGCGGCAGCTGCGGCTGATTGGCCATGGCCCTGATCCAGATTGCCGACCCGCGCCCGCGTCGCCGCCAGGCCGGGCCCCGCTTTGCCTTGTGGGACCTGGGTTTTCGGCCGTTTTATCTGCTGGCCAGCAGCTTTGCGGCAGTGTCGGTGCTGCTCTGGGCGTTGCAGTTTTCCGGTCTGCTGCCGCTGGCCTATCTGCATGGCCCGCTGTGGCACGCGCATGAAATGCTGTTTGGCTTTGCTTTGGCGGTGGTGACCGGTTTTCTGTTCACCGCCGGCCGCAATTGGACCGGGCAGGCCACCCCCAGCGGCCATTGGCTGGCCGCTATGGCGCTGCTCTGGGTGCTTGGGCGGGTCTCGGTCTGGTTGCCGTATGCCGGTCTGGCGGCGGCGCTGAACCTGGCCTTTCCGCTGGCGGCGGCGCTGGGGTTGGGGCTGCCGCTGTACCGCGCGCGCAACCGGCGCAATTACTTTTTCGTAGTGCTGCTGGTGCTGATGGCGCTGGGCGAACTGGTGCTGCATCTGGGCGCCATGGGCGTGCTGCGCATTCCCGGCTGGGCTGGTATTGGCCTCGGCCTGGACGCCATGCTGATCATGCTCAGTGTGATGGCCGGGCGTGTCATTCCGATGTTCACCAACAACGGCGTGCCAGGCGCCAAAGCGCAGCGCAAAGACCGGCTGGAACAGGCCGCGCTGGCCGGCGTTGTGCTGGTGCTGCTGTTTGACTCGGCGCACGCCACGCGCTGGCCGATGGCGCTGCTGCTGACGCTGGTGGCAATGCTGCACCTGGCGCGCTGGTGGCTGTGGCAGCCCTGGAAGACGCTGCGCACGCCGCTGGTCTGGGTGCTGCACCTGGCCTATGCCTGGATTCCGGTGCATCTGCTGCTGCGCGCCATGGCCGAATTTGACTGGGTCGCCAGTTCGGTAGCAACCCACGCGTTGACCGCCGGTGCCATTGGCTGCATGGTGATCGGCATGATGACGCGCACCGCCTTGGGGCACACCGGACGCCCTTTGCGGGCCGGTACCACCGAGCTGCTGTGCTATGTGCTGGTGGCGGCAGCGGGCCTGGTGCGCGTTGTTCTGCCGCTGCTGGCGCCGCAGTGGCTGCTGCAGGCGGTGCTGGTGTCGGCATTGCTGTGGGCCGCCGGCTTTGGTCTCTACGCGCTGCGTTACTGGCGTATTCTGGCCTGGGACACGGTTTGAGCCGGGTTGGGCGTGGAAAACCGGCTAGCCGCAACTAGATGGCGCGGCGAATAGCAAATAGCCGTAAATAGCCGCAAATAGCTTCGGCACGTCGTTGAAGTTTTGTATAGTGCAGCTGGCATGCAGTGTGCTCCACTGGTGCAGGCCTAACTACACAAGGAGATGCCGTGCAGATTCGCAATTTGAGAATTGGGACACGACTGGTATTGCTACTCGGATTGCTGTGTGCCTTGCTGGTATTTATTGGCGCGCTCGGCATCTACGGAATAGGTACCTCGAGTGAACATGCACGCCATATCTATCAGGACAATTTGCGCAAGACCACCATGGTGGGTGAAATGCGCACGCTGCTGGTCAGCAACCAGTTCGATATTGCGCTGACCCTGATCACGCCGACGCCGGAGGTGATTAAAAAGCGCACCGAGTCGGTGGAAGACAAGATCGCCCGCTTATCGACGATGTGGAGTGCCTATACCGCCCTGGCGGGCAGCCCTGAGGAACGCAAGCTCAACGACGACTTTGCCAAGGAGCGCCAGGTGTTTTTGCAGGAAGGGCTGCAGCCGGCCATCGCAGCGTTGCGCGCCAATGACATCAAGGAGGCGAACCGGATCGAGTCCGAGGCCATCCGGCCCCAGTTTCAGGTGGTCAACGAAGCGGTGAATGCGCTGCTCGACTTCCAGATGGACTCGGCGGAAGCCGAATACAACCTGTCGACGCAGCAATACCAGCGCATTCGCATGATGTCGATAATTTCGATTGCGCTCGGCGTGCTGGGTGCCGCGCTGTTTGGCATGTACCTGGTGCGCGGCATTACGCGGCCGTTGCGCCGCGCAGTGCAAGCCGCCGATGACATCGCCCAGGGCGTGCTTGACGCCGACCTGCAGGCAGACAGCACCGATGAAGTCGGGCAGCTGCTGACTTCCATGGCCAGCATGCAGTCGGTGCTGGCCGATTTCCAGCGCGCACAAACGCACATGGCCGAACAGCACAACCTCGGCATGCTGGACCACGAGATGCCTGCCGATGCCCTGCCGGGGGGCTATGGCGCGATGGCGCGCGATGTCAATCTGCTGGTGCGCTCGCACACCACGGTGATGATGCGCCTGGTCGACCTGCTGGACGAATATGCCCAGGGCCAGTTCCAGCACCAGATCGAGGAATTCCCCGGCCAGAAGGGCCGCATCACCCGCGTGGTGCAGGAAGCGCGCGGCAAAATGGCCGAAGCCGCCAATGCTGCGGTGGCCAATGTGCGCATCCTGAACGCGCTGAACAAGTGCAGCACCCATGTGATGATTGCCGACGCCGACAACTGCATCATCTTCATGAACGAAACCATGCTGGCGATGATGCAGCGCCATGAGAATGAAATGCGCAAACTGCTGCCGCAGTTCCAGGCAACAGCGCTGATCGGCCAGAACATTGACCTGTTCCACAAGCGTCCGGCGCACCAGCGCGGCATGCTGGCGGCGCTGCAGTCCAACCACCGGGCGCAGATCCAGCTTGGTGGTCTGTGTTTCGCGCTGGTTGCGAACCCGATTTTCAGCGCCCAGGGCGAGCGTGTCGGTACCGTGGTGGAATGGACCGACCGCACCGCCGAGGTTGGCGTTGAACTGGCGGTGGCCGAAGTGGTCAATGCCGCAGCGCAGGGTGACTTCAGCCGCCGCCTGGATATGCAGGGCAAGGTCGGATTCTTTGAAACCCTGTCGCGCGGCATGAACCAGCTGATGGATGCCAGCGAGCAGGGACTGACCGACATCGCCGAATTGCTCGAAGCCTTCGCCCAGGGCGACCTGACCTGCCGCATCCAGCGCGACTATTCCGGCCTGTTTGGCAAGGTCAAGGAAAGCGCCAACAGCACCGCTGACAACCTGACCCGTGTGCTGGGCGAAGTGCGCCAGGCCTCGGACGCGCTGACGGGTGCGGCGAGCCAGGTCAGCGCCACGGCACAAAGCCTGAGCCAGGCAGCCAGCGAGCAGGCCGCCAGTGTCGAAGCGACCGGGGCCCAGGTCTCCTCGATGTCGCTGTCGATTACGCAGAACCGCGACAACGCCGGCATCACGCGCGACATGGCGGCCAAGGCCAGCCGCGAAGCTGTAGATGGTGGCGAAACGGTGGGCCGCACGGTGGCGGCGATGCAGCAGATTGCCACCAAAATCCGCATTGTTGACGACATCGCTTACCAGACCAATCTGCTGGCCTTGAACGCCGCCATCGAAGCGGCGCGCGCCGGCGAACACGGCAAGGGCTTTGCGGTGGTGGCTGCCGAGGTGCGCAAGCTGGCCGAGCGCAGCCAGGAAGCGGCCAAGGAAATTGGCGCCCTGGCCGGTGACAGCGTGGCTACGGCAGAGCGTGCCGGACGGCTGCTGCAGGAAATCGTGCCGAGCATTCGCAGCACCAGCGACCTGGTGCAGGAAATTGCCGCCGCCAGTGCCGCGCAGGGCGATTCGGTGGGGCACATCGGTGAAGCCATGGGGCAGCTGTCGCGTGCGACGCAGCAAAACGCCTCCGCATCGGAACAGCTGGCGGCCACCAGCGAGCAGTTGCTGGAGCAGGCCGACCAGCTGCAGCACAGCGTGTCTTTTTTCCAGACCGGCGCGGCTGCGCCGCAGCGCGAGCGGCGTGGCGCCGCGCCGCTGCAGATTTCAAATGTCGAGAGTCAGCGACGCCGTTTGCGCCCGTGAGCAGCAGGGCAGGAACTGGTCGTTGGCGGCGCGCTCCTCGGGCGTGAGGTAGCTGTCGCGGTGCTCCGGCGTGCCGGCCAGCACGCGCGTTAGGCAGGTGCCGCAGACGCCCTGTTCGCAGGCCGTCATGAGGGCCACGCCGGCCGCCGCCAGGGCCTGCGCCACGCTCTGGTGGGCGGGCACGTCGATCACTTGACCGCTGCTGGCGAGCTGCACCTGGAACGCGGCGTCGCGCGCCTGCGTTGCAACTTCGGCACCGAAATATTCCCAATGCAGCTGTGCTTCTGGCCAGCCTTGCGCGCGTGCGGTGGCCAGCACGGCGTCCATGAAACCACGCGGTCCGCAGACGTACAGCTGGGTCCCTGGCGCGGGTGCAGCCAGTGTGCGCGCCAGGTCCAGCCGCTGTTCCGCCGCCGCGTCATCGAAATGGAACTGCACCCGGCTGGCATAGGCACTGCTGCTGAGCTGGGCCGCAAATGCCATCTGCTGTGCCGAGCGGGCGCAGTAGTGCAAGCTGAATTCACTGCCGTTGCGGCTCAGGGTTTCGGCCATTGCCAACAGCGGCGTGACACCGATGCCGCCGGCCAACAACAGGCTGCGGCGCGCCGGAGTGTGCAAGGGAAAGTGGTTTTTTGGCGCGCTGATGCGCAGCACATCGCCGGGCTGAACCTGCTGGTGCAGGGCGCGCGAGCCGCCGCGCGATTGCGCGTCGTGCAGCACGGCGATCCGGTAATGGCCAGCCTCCTGTGGGTCGTTGCACAGCGAATACTGGCGCACCAGACCGCCCGGCAGATGCACATCAATGTGCGCGCCGGCCGCAAAGGCGGGCAGGGCGCTGCCATCGAGCGCGCGCAGTTCCAGGCTGCAGATGTTGGCGGTTTCCTGCTGCTTGTGCGCCACGCGCACTTCCAGGCTTGGCGTCGGGTTCATGGGCCGACCTGCTTGCGTTCCTGGGCCAGCAGGCGGTCCAGTACTTTGCGTGCCTGCACGCCGCCGGCATCGATGTTCAGCATCAGCAGCTGGCGCTGTGGATGGGCCGCCAGATTTTGTTGCTGGCGCTCCAGCATGTCCTGGTCTTCGGCAAAAATTTTGCCCTGGCCTTCGCGGATGCTGGCGGTGAGGGCCTTGTCGGCCGGTTTGAACTTGCGCGCCATGCCCCAGAAATACCAGATCGCGGTGTCGCTTTCCGGCGTGATGAAGTCGACCACCACGCTGTAGGCTTTCTGGTCGTTCGGCGCGTCGTAGCCGCCCTGGCCCTGGTGCGCCACGCCGACCTCGATCATGATGTTGCTCGGCGGTGTGAAACGGCAGATCTGCCAGCGGTCAACCGGCACATCGTCGGCCAGGCCGTTGGCACGCAGGGCCATTTTCCAGAACGGTGGTGGCTGGATGTTGTCCATGTAGCGGCTGGTAATCACCTGGTCGCCGCGCACCTCGGTCTTGCACGGGGTTTCGTCAATTTCCTTTTGCCCGATGCTGCTGGCGTGGACATAGGTTTCGTGCGTCAGGTCCATCAGGTTGTCGATCATCAGGCGGTAGTCGCAGGCGATATGGTAGAGGCCGCCGCCGTAGGCCCACTCGGGGTTGTCGTACCAGTCCATGTGCTGGATGGTGTCGGGCGTGGCCAGTTCCGGGGCGCCGGGCCAGACCCAGATGAAGCCATAGCGCTCCACCACCGGAAAACTGCGGATCGCCGGAAAGCCACGCACCCGCTGGCCCGGCATCGACACAGTCTGGCCCTGGCAGCCCATTTCCAGGCCGTGGTAGCCGCAGACCAGCCGCCCGTCACGGACAAAACCGAGCGACAGTTGTGCGCCCCGGTGCGGACAAAAGTCTTCCAGCGCCGCGACGCGGTTTTCTTCGCCACGGTAGAACACCATGTTCTCGCCGCAGATTTTTCGCCCCAGCGGCTTGGCGTCAATTTCTTCGGCAGTGCAGGCAACGTACCAGGTGTTTTTGGGGAACATGGGGGCCTTTCATTCAGTATACGGATTGACATTCATTGTACGGAATGACTGCGCTGACGCAAGCACTTGCAACTCGGGATTAACCCTCGGAACCTGGGCGGCAAAAACGGGCCTGGCCGGGGTCGCTTTTCGCTTCGGCGATTTCTACCGCCCAGATTCCTCGTTGGGTGGCTCCTGGTCCGGTCTAGGCTGCGCAGATTGGTTCAGCTGCACGACTTTGCGCAACAGGCGCATGAATTCGGCTTTTTCGCTGTCTTCCAGGCCCTGCAGCACGCCCTGGCATACCAGCGGCACGCCGGGCAGCAGTTCCAGCAGCACCTCCTCGCCTTGCGGCGTGAGTGACAGGCGGCGCTGGCGCCGTGGCAGTACCTCGCGCTGGATCCAGCCTTTGGCGTCCAGGCGGGCGGCGATGTCGGCGGTGGTGGAGGTGTCGAGTGCAATCAGCTGCGCCAGCGTGACCTGGTCAATGCCGGGCGAGCGGTACAGGGTGCTGAGAATGGCGTACTGGATCGGCGTGACATGGCGGCCATGGATGTCATGGAAGCGCGCCACGGCAATCTGCTGGGCACGCCGGATCAGGTGGCCGGGCTCATCGTGGATGTCATTGACTTCGGGCACACGGGAAGGGTTTTGCATGGGCAAATTTTGCACCAGTGAACAAGCCGCTGCCGGCGCAGGCCGAATTACAGCGGCAGCATGGCCGCCGCCATCTCGCTGAGCGGGCGCGCCAGATTGCCGTAGTCGCTGGCCTTCTGGCTCGACGCATTGCCCTGCAGCGCGCGCTGTTGGATGCCCTGCAGGATGGCGGAAAAGCGGAACAGGCTGAAGATGATGTAAAAGTCCCAGTCGGGAATCTGCTCCAGGCCCATCAGCGCGCAATAGCGCGCAACATAGTCGGCTTCGCTGGGCAGGCCGAGCGCCTGCCGGTCCAGACCGCCAAGGCCGGGAATGGCGCAATCGGCGGGCAGGCGCAGTTGTGCGCACTGGTAGGCCAGATCGGCCCAGGGATGGCCGAGGGTGGACAGCTCCCAGTCCAGCAGCGCCAGCACGCGCGGCTGCTGCGCGTCAAACATCAGGTTGTCGATGCGGTAGTCGCCATGGCAGAGCGCCACCCGGCCGTCGTCGGCCGGCAGGTGCGCCGGCAGCCAGGCCATCACTGCCTCCATGGCCGGATTGGCTTCGGTGGCGCTGGCGCGGTACTGCTCGGTCCAGCGGCTGATCTGGCGCGCAAAATAGTTGCCGGGGCGACCATAGTCGCTCAGGCCGCGCGCCTGCAGGTCGACCTGGTGCAGCGCTGCCAGCACGCGCACCATCTCCGCATAGACCGCGCCGCGCTGCGCCGGTGCCAACCCGGGCAGGGCGCCATTCCAGTAAATGGTGCCGCTGACAAACTCCATCACATAGAACATTGCGCCGATCACGCTGTCATCCGTGCACAGCAGCAGCATTTTCGGTACCGGCACGGCGCTGTCCTGCAGCGCTTGCATGACGCGGTATTCGCGGTCGATCGCGTGCGCCGATTTCAGCAGCACGCCGGCCGGCTTGCGCCGCAGCACCAGACGCCGGGTGTCGGTCTGGATCAGGTAGGTGGGATTCGACTGTCCCGAGGAAAATTTCTCGCAGGACTGGATCTGACCGAGCCCGGCAATGCGCGGGCCCAGGTAGTGTTGCAGCGCCTCGATCATCATGCAGACAACTCGCGGATGACCTGCTTGCCGAGCGCCATCATGTGCACCTGGTCCGGGCCATCGGCCAGGCGGCACCAGCGCGCATAGTTAAAGGCCTCGGCCAGAAAATAGTCCTTGGTCAGGCCGCCGGCGCCGTGCATCTGGATCGCCATGTCGATCACTTCCGAGCCGAGTTGCGGCACCATGATCTTGGCCATGGCAATCAGGTCCATCGCTTGCTTGTTGCCGACGCGGTCCATTTTGTCGGCGGCGCGCAGCGTCAGCAGGCGGCACATCTCGATTTTTGACGCCATCAGGGCGACGCTCTCACGCACCGAGCCCTGTTCACTCAGCTTTTTGCCAAAGGCGACGCGGCTGTTGACGCGCTGGCAGGCCAGCTCCAGAGCGCGCTGTGCGGCGCCGATGACGCGCATGCAATGGTGGATGCGGCCTGGCCCCAGGCGGCCCTGGGCAATCTCGAAACCGCGCCCTTCGCCCAGCAACATATTCGATTTCGGAATACGCACATTGTCAAAGCGCAGCTCGGCGTGGCCGGACGGCTCTTCCCAATAGCCCATGGTGCTGAGCGGGCGCACGATGGTCAGGCCCGGGCGGTCGCGTTCGACCAGCACTTGCGACTGCTGCAGGTGCCGGTTCGGATGGTCGGGGTCGGTTTTGCCCATCACGATGAATATTTTGCAGGCTTCGTTCATGGCGCCGGTGGCAAACCACTTGCGGCCATTGATGACATAGCTGTCGCCGTCGGCGCGGATGGACAGCTCGACATTGGTGGCGTCGCTGGACGCCACGCCGGGCTCGGTCATGGCGTAGGCCGAGCGGATTTCACCGCGCAGCAGTGGCTGCAGCCAGCGCGCCTGTTGTTCGGCGCTGCCATAGCGGGCAAACACTTCCATATTGCCGGTGTCGGGCGCGCTGCAATTGAAGACCTCGGCGGCCCAGAATACCCGGCCCATGATTTCCGCCAGCGGCGCGTAGTCGGCATTGCTCAGGCCACAGCCACCGTGTTCGTGGCCGGGCATGAACAGATTCCACAAGCCCTGGGCGCGTGCCGCTTCTTTGAGCGTCTCCAAAATGGGCGGCGCGGTCCAGCGTTGCTGCGCCACCTGCTCTTTGAACACCTGTTCATTCGGATAGATGTGCTCCTTCATGAAGCGGTTCAGTTGCTGCTGCAGTTGTTGCACGCGCGGCGAGGGTTCAAAGTCCATGGCGGTCTCCGCTGGTAGTCAGGGCGAGGCGAAGTCTACTGGCTTTGCCAGCGCAGCGGCGTGTCTGACCACGGCGCAGGGGGCGCTTTCTGTCATGTCGGCGACTCGGGCGCGCCGCTGCTTCTGGCCTTAGTGCAAGGCGGCGTTGAGCTGATCGACCAGTGCCGACCAGTCGGCGTCCTGCAGCATCAGCTCGCTGAGCAGACGGGCCTGGCTGGCACTCCAGAACGCGGCATCCTCCAGCCGCATTGCTGCCGGTATTGGCGCATGGGCACTGATGAAGGACTGCACCGCCTGCGGTGTGCTGGGCAGGCCGAGCTGCTGGAATAGTTCGGAGAATTGATGTGTTGAATGTTCCATGGCCGCAAAGTAGCGCAAGCGCGCAGCATGTGCAGCGCCGCAGTCCGACAGGCCCCATCGCCGACATGGGCATGCGCTGACCACGCACGGAGCCAGTGTCAGCGGCACAAACTCGCTTTTGCCGGCTGATAGTTTTATAGTCGGCAAATACGGTATTTGCAGAAGGAGTACGCCATGGAATACGCCAACGCTGCCAGCCACAGAAATAGCAACGACCTGGTGCGCATAGCGCAGGCTTTTGACTATGTAGCGCGCGCCCACACGGACCAGCGGCGCAAGAGTGCGCTGAAGGAACCCTATGTCAATCATTTGGCTGAAGTCGCTTTTCTGGTGAGCCAGGCGACGCAGGGCGCCGACGCCGACCTGATCGTGGCAGCGTTGCTGCACGATGCCATTGAAGACCAACCCGAGCGGGTTACCTATGAGCGCATTGAAACCATTTTTGGTGCCGATGTTGCGGCGTTGGTGGCCGAAGTTACGGACGACAAGTCTTTGCTCAAGGCCGAGCGCAAGCGTTTGCAGGTGGAGACCGCGCCGAATAAGTCGGCACGCGCCAAGATGATCAAAATCGCTGATAAGACCGCCAATGTCCGCTCTTTGCGGCTTTCGCCGCCAGACTGGCCACTGGAGCGTAAGCGCGAATATGTCAATTGGTCGATCAATGTCGTAGCCGGATGCAAGGGCGTCAATAAATGGCTGGAAGCGCGCTTTACCGAGGAGTGCCGCCAGTTCAAAGCCCTGTACCCAGCGCAAGAACCCGCTGAAGCAGTGACTTCCTAAGCGGCTTTGCAGCGTACAAAACGGGCGACGCGGCGAGTGGTAGGTTCGTGCGGAAGTCCTGTGTTGGTTCGCGTTGCGTTCCTGCTCTTGGTCATTTCCTCCTGCTTAGTTGGCGTTTGCTGCGTTGCTTGACTGTTTTTTTCTTTTCCGCCTGCTGTGTTGGTTCGCGCTGCGGTGTGCGCCTGCTCTTGTCCCCTTTTACCTGCTTTGTTGGCGTTCGTTGCGTTGCGCGCCTGCGGGTGGGCAGGGGCTGACGAAGTGGGTGTACGTTCTCCGGCCTCGGGTCGCCGGGGGCTGCTCCTGGTGCGCTAGCACCCTCGCACAAATGCCGCGATCGGCGCACCGCCTGTGTACAGCGGCGAATCCAGGCCTGCGCCCGCACACCCACTTCGCCAGCCCCAAGATATTTTTGTAAATATTGTGAGAGGAA
>CAIUDG010000148.1 GCA_903897925.1 uncultured beta proteobacterium
GTTACTACGGCTTGCTTTGAATAGGAATATTGAACAGCATGTTTCCACCATTAGCACCCATAACGGTTGGTGAAACGCCGTTCCATTTTTGAATGGCCTCGTGCTGCAACTTCAATTTTTCCCACTCAAATAGCTTCGGATCAAGCGACTGCAGGAGTGCACGGTTTGCCGCAGCTTCACCTTCGGCAATGGCAACGCGCTTTTTAGCCTCTGCTTCAGCAGAGCGCACCTCATTCTCAGTGCGTATTGCGTCTTGAATAGCACGGGTCTTTGAAGCAACTGCATTCAGTAATTCCTGTGGTGGCCTAAGCGCGCCAATTAAGCCAAACTGCTGAATCGATACACCATATCCAGTCACTCGGCTATTAAGCTCTCGGGCAATGCGAACTAAAAACTCCTCCTTCTTTATGCCATTAATTTCATCGAATGTGTATTCACTGCCAACTGCCACAACCACATTTCTGGCAGTGTCTCGCAAGAAGCCATGGGTAAAACTCTCGAGACGATCGGCACGAAATTTTGTATAAAACTCCGGCACCTTTTGCGGGTCCAATCCATAGCTAACAGCAACATCCAAATTGACAGGAACGCTATCCCTTGTGTTGAATGTCAACTCTTCATTAACAGGGTTTCCTTCTTTTAAATCATGCGTCCAAACAACCCTTTGCACAAAGGTTGGATAGATAACAAGCTGCGTTTGTATCGGGTTGTAAAAAACGAACCCGGTTACAGTATCGTCGTGTGTTATGCCTTTATCTACGATTCGGTTTACTTTAATTACGGTGAACCCTGGAGGAATTATTTTCCAACTCAACACAAAGCTGGAAATAAATACAATTGTCGCCACAACCACGGCGACAATCATTAACATCCGTCGTACTGTCGATTGCATATACAAAACCTTTTAATACAAAATATTACGTGCGCCGATTATTCAGGCTATCAACTAGTACTTCCGCTATCGCGGCGATCTTGACAGTCTATCGCGATGCCGTCCATCACCCGAAAGAGTGGTTTGAGCAGCCCCCCACTCCCCGCCACGCAGATGTATAGCGCGGCTTGCAGGCTGGAAGCTGGGCTACCGAGGCCTTGATTGCCGCCGCTCCACATGATGTAGCCGTTTATCTCAGGTCAGCCAAATTTAATTCAACACGCCTGACTCTCGCCGCATGGGCTCGGCGGTGTGAATAAATACTGTAAACGTGTCCGCTGGGTGAGGAACCCCTGCCAAGTCCAGGCAGTGACCCATGGCACCTCGGTGGTATGTGCCATGATTGATGACGTGAAATAGTATCTCCTGACGCGTCATTTTTCCATTCCTCCCATCTACAAATTCAAAGGATACGGCTTCCTGGTAACGGCAGTCTTCCAGCGATTCGGTGTAGCGCATGTACCAATGGTTGGATGCGTGAACCCGTTGCATCAGTGCATCGAATTCAGGGACCATTTCTGTATTCGTGGAAAGGTGGGGCACTGGTCCACCGGTCAACCTCGCTTGGAATAGCTCTTCCACACGAACCATGTGATTCAGCTGCTGTCTTATGAAGGCAATGGCATGCGGGAAGCTTACCTTGTCAATCTTCATTGCGGCATCCGCCAAGCGCTGGTCGGACCACTGTTTGTATTTGAACGCGTCAATAAGCATCAATTGCATTTATCCAAAGCCTTCCCCCGCACTTGGCGGCTTGAACCTATTCGACATCTATCAAGGAGGAATACCTCCATGGAAGTCCGCTTTCGCGGTCAATTTGAATTCTGACACGGACAGAAGTCAGTAGCTGAAAGCACCAGTTTTACATTGGCACGCCGTGAATGTGACGGCTCGCCCTGGCAAATCACATAGTTGCTACGGCAAAGGAATTCAGCAGCGTAAGTGCTTGGCATGAACGAATACGCAAGGCTACTTGCACATCATGCATATTGAAAAGTGGCGCATCAACTTGAAACCCTTCCTTGTCGGCCTTGCTTAGTCGCCGCACGCCCATACTCCAACCCAAAAACTTGCGGTACACAATGTCTTTTTCCAGCAGCACACGAATACCGTGATGGCGGATGTCCTTCTCAATGGCCTTGAAAGTGGCCAACACGTCCACTCTCTCGCCTTCTAGTACCTGGATGATGTTGCCATCGGCGTACAGCAGCATGCCGGTAATGTTGTTGCGCTTGTTGTTTTTGACTGTCACATCAAGAACTGCGGACATTAAACGGGGGTCGTCCGTGACCATGGTGCTTACGTACACCAGCTGAAACAATGACATTTTCGTGCGCAAATCGATAATAATTATTTTTCATTTTTATCAGTTTTGCGCTCTAAAAGCATCACCCAAATGGGTGAAATTGAATGCCCGCGCTTGCCGCAAACCCGTGGCGAATCTGGGCTATGCCACCCCCATTCACCTATTGGGAATTGCCGCCATATAGCTGCCTTTAGAGGGCTCGAAACGCTTCGCAGGTCAACCCTGCCCGGCAGACATCGCGCACCAGGGCAAGCTCACCGTAAGCCGGAAACTTTATGATGTTTGCAGGTTTAGGATTGGTTTACATAGCAAGGAACGTGGGAAAAGCATGAGCAACGAACAAGAAGATCAACTATTACAGGCCTATATCCAGCGTCAGGAGTTGGCCGAACAGATGCTGCCGATGATCGGCCGCTTGTATCGCAACTACGGCATCCTGATGCGTATTTACGGACGGGCCATCAACAACGTAACCACCGTAGACATCCTCAAGACGCACCGGTTTGCGCGCCAGTACACCGGTGAAGAGCTGTCCATTCAGCATAGTTTCCAGCTGGTTGAGGCGATGGAAGGCCTGCAACTGGCCCCGGCAAAAATTGACCTGGGACGCCTCACGAACAAATGGCGCGCTGCGGGCAATGGTGTATCTGCCGTTGATTTCTTGCGTGAAGAATTGGCGCCTATCGTGGGACACCAAGCGCCCCCACTCAAAGAGGCACGCGACGTTGTACTGTACGGCTTTGGTCGCATTGGCCGCTTGCTTGCGCGCCTGTTGATCGAGCGCACCGGCAAAGGCAACAAGATGCGCTTGCGCGCCATTGTGGTACGCAAGGGCAAGGGCAATGACCTGGAAAAACGCGCTGCACTGTTGCGTCGAGACTCCGTACACGGTCCATTCAACGGCTCGATTGTTGTGGATGCAGAAAAATGCGGCATCATCGCGAACGGTGTTTTCATCAAGGTGATTTACGGCGAAGGTCCGGACAAAATCGACTACCCGGCACACGGAATCAGCAACGCCATCGTGATCGACAACACCGGTTCTTGGCGTGATGAGGCCGGCCTGTCACTGCACCTGAAAAGTCCGGGCGTATCCCGCGTTCTGCTGACTGCGCCGGGCAAGGGCGCGCTCAAGAATATCGTGTTCGGTATCAACAGCGGTGACTTGGTAGATGAGGACAAAATCGTCACCGCCGCCAGCTGCACCACCAACGCTATCGTGCCAGTGCTCAAGGCCCTGAACGACAAGTTCGGCATTGAGCATGGCCATGTGGAGACCGTGCACTCCTACACCAACGATCAAAATCTGATCGACAACTACCACAGCGCGGATCGCCGTGGCCGTAGCGCGCCGCTCAACATGGTGATTACCGAAACCGGTGCCGCCAAAGCGGTTGCCAAGGCGCTACCAGAACTCACTGGCAAGCTCACCGGCAACTCCATTCGCGTGCCTACGCCGAATGTGAGCATGGCGATCCTGAACCTGACCCTGGGCGTCCAGACCACCAAGGAAGAGATCAACGCCCACTTGCGTGGCTGCGCCTTGAGCCCCGAGTACCAGGAACAGATTGACTACAGCACCTCGACGGAAATCGTCTCGAGCGACCTGGTTGGCTCGCGCCACGCCGGTGTAGTGGACTCACAAGCCACCATTGCCAATGGTCGCAATGTCGTGCTATACGTCTGGTACGACAACGAATTCGGTTATAGCTGCCAAGTGGTGCGCCTTGCGCAACAGATGGCAGGAATTCAATTCGCGTCGTTCCCAGCGTAATTCAACGGGTACCCGATCAAGGGGCTGCTGTGCTTGGGCATGGCAGCCCTTTTTTGTATACAAGAGGAGCAAATAATGAAATTCGGCTACACCATTATTTATGTACCTGACGTGCTTGCCTCAGTAGAGTTCTTTGAAAAGGCATTTGGTTTAAAGCGGCGATTCGTTCACGAATCGGGCTATGCCGAAATGGATACCGGTGCTACAGCACTGGCATTCGCGACCCATGACCTTGGCGCGTCCAATTTGCCCAATGGCTACATCAAAGCTAGCCACTCTGCAGAGCCGCTGGGCATGGAGATTGCCCTGGTTACGGAAAATGTTGCAGAAGCCCACGCGAAAGCCTTAGCAGCGGGAGCGGTGTCCATTAAGGAACCTCTAATGAAACCGTGGCGCCAAACCGTTTCCTACGTCCGCTGTCCTGACGGAACACTCGTCGAAATCTGCTCTCCCATGGCAACCTAAAAGGCACACAGTTCGGCCTCACCGGGACGAAAACAGACATTTAATACCACCAACAATCAATTGAATTTCCGGCAACTCCGTACCCACCTGGGCTGTATTCAGCGTGCCCCATAAACAATCGTATTCATCTTGTTTCGGCTGATATACAAGCCAAGAACCCCCTGACGCTAGCAGCTTTGCAAGCAAATATCCCGTAATGGTAGAGCCCAATTCCTTATCGGAGAAAGCTGGCTCCATAACCGTTGCCGTTACTCGATAAGGGCAAGGTTAGCATTGTCGATTCCCCTTTTTGCTATATTTGGCTCAACAGGGCCAGTAGCTTTAGCAATCTCTATCAATTCAATGTGCTGTGCCTATGGCACATTGAGTGCCTGCCCTTGCCCTGCATACTACAAGCCACACACTACTTATCTATGTCCTGAGTAGTCCAGCGCTTTTCTTGAAAGCACAGGCTGTCGGCTTACTTGGGGTGCGCTATCACTGCATTTTTAAGTGATGGCGAAAGCACGCGAACAGCGCCGGTGGAAGCTTTACTGCCAACCACTGGCGCGGTTCAAGCTTTCCACCGCATCAATTCAAATTGAGCTTTTCACCAGAGCACACCCAACCATTTTGTTGGCATTCTAAAAAATTTTTGAAAGTTAGCCTGATAATACGAACAAAACAGGGAGAAAAAAATGCTTAAAAGCGCTTGGGCCAGGCTTACCATTGCTTGTTCCGTGAGTCTGGTATTAATATTGTCTGCGTGCGGAGGAGGTGGCGGCAGTAGTGGTAGCGGTAGTGGTAGCGGCGGTTTTGGTAGCAGCGCCGCACAACCCCCATTGATCATAATGGGAGGCACCTCCAACCAGGCGTTGTCACTCACAACCGCGGTAACGACAATAGCTGGTAACGGCATTTCCGGTGAAGTTGACAACACAACAGGCACCTCAGCAGAATTCCAAGGTGGCTGGGGTATAACCAGCGACGGCACCAACTTATATGTGACAGATTACTCCGGCAACACGGTACGCAAAATCGTGATAGCTACTGGTGCCGTAACGACGATAGCCGGCAATGGCACCGCTGGCGAGTTGGACAACGCAACAGGCACCTCGGCGGAGTTTGACGGACCCATGGGAATAACTACTGACGGCACCAACTTGTATGTGACGGACACGAGCGGCAACAAGATCCGCAAAATCGTGATCGCCACGGGGGCTGTAACGACAATCGCAGGCAATGGCATCGCGACCGAATTGGACAACACGACGGGCACCTCAGCAGAATTCGAGAATCCTGCGGGCATCACCACTGACGGCACCAACTTATATGTAGCCGATTACCTCGGTGGAAAGATCCGCAAAATTGTGATAGCCACGGGGGCCGTAACTACGGTCGCAGGCAATGGCATCGCGGGCGAATTGGACAACACAATCGGCACCCTTGCGGAATTCAACAATCCCCATAACATCACCACCGATGGCAGCAACCTTTATGTTACGGACTCGGGCGGCAGCACGATTCGTAAGATTGTTATTGCCACAGGTGCAGTCACCACGCTAGCCGGTAATGGCACTGCTGCTCAGTTGGACAACGCGACAGGTACATTGGCGGAATTCAACTATCCCCAGGGCATTACTACTGACGGCACCAATCTGTATGTAACGGACTTGCACAATGCTAACATTCGTAAGATCGTGATTGCCACCAGTGCAGTAACCACGTTAGCCGGTAACGGCACTGCCGCCGAGTTGGACAACACGACAGGCACCTCGGCGGAATTTGACGGACCCGCAAGCATTACTACCAACGGTACAAGCCTATATGTGACAGATTACGCCAGCAACAAGATTCGCAAAATTAATTAGCAGTGGAAACTTATCGACATCGCAAGTCTGGCAGTTAATATGTGAACGGACGCAGCTTGGTGGAGTCTCTCCTGCCGATCCGCCAGGAATGGAATACGGTGTAACGGCAAACGAATGGTAAATGCCTATGCGTTATACGTTATACGTTATACGTTATACGTTATACGTTATACGTTTGTATTACGGTAATCGTGGCAAATCCGAAATGGTCGTTAAGCTAGCGGCAGGCGGCTATACGAGTCATTTCCCGAAAGCCATTTCGGATTCATTTCGTAGCCGCTGCCAAACCGTGTACTGCCCCCAGTCGCAAGGGCGTCAACCATTTTGGAACCCATCTCCGAATTGAAAGTTTTCTGCCAATGTCCACTCCTGCGGCGATGTTGAAGTCAATGCCGGACTATTTGTTACCATGCCTATTTTTACACTTCAGCCGTTCTTCGGCAGGGTTGGCCCATTCTCAAAAGCCAATCAATCAAGCACCATTCTCACCTTCCGGTTTTTTCCATCGCATAACCATCGGCGTATAGCATAACTCTGAAAAATAGAGGACCGTCCCGATTGCCTTTGAATCGCACAAAGGGTCGACCTTCGTCCGTCTCCAGAGATGTCATGACTTCCTCTGTGGGTGTTCAAAGAATTGTTTGAAATCCATGCCCAGAGATGAGCTCAGGCCACCCAGCCATTTCTGCCGCAAGTCTCGCTGCAACGCAACTAAAATTCGGGTGCACAGCACTTGCTTGATGTCGGTAGCACGCAGTATTCATCGTTAGACCTGGTACCGGGAAGACGCAGTTAGCCAATAGACTGGGAACCTTCTGGCTGACTCACTACCTAGAAGTAAGCAATAGAACAGCATTTCAGCATATTCAGACAGGCCCCCGTCTTCGTCAGAAGCGCTATTTTTGACTTGCTTTTTTAAAGTCATAAGTATCAGAAACGCGCGCACCATCGGTAATTCTATATACCGAACAAGCGGGCACGTCTGGCCGATTAATGGAACGAATGCTTTCACACTTGGCAACTGCCGCCGCGTCGGCGGCATCCTGAGACGGTTGATTCGTTACGAAGCCCCACGTGCCCTTGTAATCTCCATACCGAGCATATGCAATGGACTTAATGGTTTCTACATGACGCAGATGCTCTACTGCACTGACAAAACTAATGGCACGCTTTTCTCCGACCAAATTCTCAGGCACCGGCAACAAAGTCATAAATGATGGAACCTCCGCGTACACGTCTTGCGGCTTGCTAAAGTCAAACGCCTTAATGGAACCGTCTTGGACTTTTTCGGCCCACGCCGCCAATCGGTCAATTGCTTCTTTTTTATATGGTTTGGCCTTTAATTCATCTTCGGTCCAGTCACCGACCCCTGTCCCCCTAATGCCCAACACATCCGCATTTATGCTGAAAATAATTCGATAATAGCGCCCAGAGCCACCTGAATTCGTAAGTACAACGCTAAGAAATGTAGCGAAGGAGGTACCCGAAGTGACAGACTGCGCATCAATCGTCATGCAATTATCTTGCCTGCCACGCCCTTTATTTCGAATAAACAAATGCCCCGGAGAACAAGGCGAGCCACCCCAAGATAAATTGTTTCCCGCCCCTGTATTCACAGAGATGTTTTGCCTGGCAAGCAAGTATCCTCCGGCATAATAATTAAGCTGCACATATCCCATTTTCACGGGATCCGATCCTCCGCTTGATAGGTACGCATTGCCACTCACAAATTCCCAGTTTCCATCATTTTGAATGATCGGATAGCCACCCACCGTGTCAGTTTGCAGCACGAAATCGCCTGCTTTAATGTCACGCAAGTTCCCCTCCGGAAATAAATCGGTGGCAAATGCATGCACACAGATCGACGAAACAACAATTGCAGCAAATATTTTTTTCAACATAACCAATCACTCCCTTTTTTAATGAATCTCAGATCCAAATTTAAACCTTGCCATCTTTACCATCAAGCCAGTGCTGCACCCAAAACTCTACCAATCACCTCTTAAACAGCGCCGACGCGACAAGCGTCTCGCACGACAGAACGGTATTTTTCTGGTTGCACCAACAATAATTCGCAGATCGCCAAGTCTCGCCCCAAACTTCATCGCATTTTGACTTGGATGAATTTAATTCCATCATTGATATTGACTTCAATCAATCAATTATCAATGCGTAAATTGTCTTTATTTATTCAATGATTCGCACCAATCAAAATCCAAATGATGCTCTATGCCAAATTACATACCAACTTGGTAATTTGATTCAGCCATAGGATGATAGCGTGCGCTCACAGCACAAATACCACTCTATCGAAGCACAGCCAAAAAATGCCAACTTCCGCCACATAGCGGCGGGCAACTTGGTAGGCTTGCCTTGTCGATAGCAGTCTTAAAACGGAAATAATTCCGCCTCAAAGAAAGCTATATCTTTGGGGCAAAAGCCATTTGCATGGCACTAGCGTTGAATGCCTCCGGCAACGGCAGGCCCGCTGCATAGCGATAGAGTGCGGCAGCATATATGCCGCCCAGCGCGGCCTGTAGCAGTGATACAAAGATCAAGCCAGCCACTGCCATGAACGCAGCAACCGCAATACCTAGGCCAGCGCCGTGCGCCGCGGCGGCGCTGATTGCCAAGATGCCAAGCAAAACTACTGAAAAATGAATCAGTCCAAATGTGGCCGCCATACCAGTCTGACCGACGACATTTTCGCCCCAGGTTTTTTTGAGAATGGTAGCGCTCTCAAGTACCGCTTGAATTGGGCCCGTGTCCCGTACCACCAAAATCGGTACAACAAGGTAGGTAGCCACAGTCCAGCCAGCCCCCAAGAGACTCACCATGATTTTCCCAACAAAGCCTACGCGCTCCTGGACAAATCGCAATACCACCCCCACTGTGGCGGCCAGAATCGAGTAACCCAGAATGCTTCCCATTTTTGAACCGGCCACGCGCAGACTGCCTCTTATCGTTGGCTGCCCACCATCAAAACGCACCATCGCCGCGCTGACAAGGGCTGCATTGAAAAAGAAAATGACAAAGTAAAGGCTGACGTAGAGCAGAAAAGCGCTGGCATAGGAATAGACGGGTGTCGCATATTGCCTGGTACGTGCGAGGCCGTCTAATGCAGCAAACCCAAATAAAGGCAAGGCGAATGAAAGCACCACAACAATAGCCGCGATAGCTGACATCAAAGGAAACACCAGAAGCTGCCGGTCCTGCTGTAGCACAGACCAACTGGATTTCACCAATTGCCAGCTGCGCGAAAATCGATTGGACATTGAATTACCTTTATGGAGATATCAATTACAAGGTCTTACGAAAACGAAATACAGAAAACAGTTTCTTTCATGAAGGTGGCAGAAGCCTGACAACACCCAAATGGACGAGTCCTTTCAGGGGCGACTGCCGTTTCGTTGCTAATTGCAACGAAAAGATGGCTATTACCATTCGTCTTTCCGACCTGGCTTTTCAGATTGCATTGCTTCCTCGTTTTCAGCCTCAGACAGAGCGTACTTCATCGTTTCAAGACTTGGGACAAATCGCAATTTGAAGCTGTATTTCATCGAAAAAACCCACATCCCCAGCGCGCAAACGGTACCAAAAATTACAGTAAACACCACTGCAATAAACAGGCCCAAAAAAGGACCAAGCAGCAGACCCATTGCTCCGGTAATGGGCGCCTTATTCCAATGCACTGTATTGGCGCCAAATAGCGCACAGACCCCCATCACGAATCCAAATGGCACAAAGGAAAACACCGTTCCAAACCACACTATTTTGTATATAGACCCTGCAGATAGCCTACGAACATTGATTTCCTGAAACATGCATTTACCCTCGTTTCCCAAGTCAATTATTCCAAAAACGGTTACTGCGCTTACCAATTCTCTGACTGAATGAACTCCAGCAATGTCGTTCACCACAGTATTCGAGACTGTTCTTCACCCGCAGGCTTTTGCACGCGGTCAAAATTGTCGCCGCAAAGAGTAGCACGGCGGCAACAGCAAGCACCTCGCTGCCCACTGCAAAACAACCAGGCCCAGACTTACCTTGCATTCCCTGAGGAATATGCCTGACACAGTCGCTTACACACAGCCCGGAGCAGGGCTAAGCAGCTAATCAAAGCGCAAGGTGTATATCAAATCCGCCGCCTTTTGCTGGCCGGACTGGCCGCGCAAGGTCAGCTGCCGCGACAGGTCATAAAACAGATAAAACGTGCCCAGGGTACCGGCCAGACTGCGCTCGTACGCAACATAAAAATCGCGTGACAGCCGTTTGCCAAACTTGACCGTGGTGGCAGTGGCGCTGCTGCCATCCGGGTTGGTACTGCTGGCCTCGCCCAGCGACACTTCGTCCAGCCCGACCACGCTGGTCCAGGGTGCAGCGCCGCCCTTGCCGCTCCACAAGGCCAGCGCCGCCTGTTGCAGCAGCGCCGATTCAGCTCCGCCTGCGGCAGCAGCCCGCCCCAGCACCAGCCACGACAGCTTGTCCGCATCCGGCAGGTCCGGGTCGGACCACAGGCGCAGCACCGGCAATTGCGCCGTTCCGCTGACCTGGACGCCGACTTTCTGCGACAGGTTCGGGCGCAGCGCCAGAATATCCAGCGCCGGGTTGTCGTAGGCACCGTTAAAACGCAAGGTGCCGGAATCGATGTCCAGCGCCTGCCCATAGGCCCGGTAACTGCCACTGACGGTGTGCAATTCACCGCTCAGGCGCGGCGCCACGGAGGAACCGTCATTGCGCAGCGTCAGCAGGCCGGCGAGCCGGGTGTCCAGACCGTGGCCCTGCAGCTGAAACTTGCTGCCCGGGTCCAGCGTCAGCAACAGATCCAGCGCCAGTGGCCCGGCGGCGCGGGGCCGCACGGCGGGCGCTGCGGGCGCCTGCAACGCGGACTGATGTACCTGCACATCGGCGCCGAGCCGCGGCGCGTCGTCCTCGGGCAGGATGAACAGCGCCTGGTCGGCCACCAGCGCACCGCGCAGGGACACGCGCTGTTCACGCAGTGTCGCCTGCACCTGCCCGGACAACACCAGGCGCTGGTCGGCACGTGCGCTCACACGCAAGGCGCTGGCCTGCACATTCAGCGCCATGCGCAAGCTGTTCAGCAAACTCGTGCTTGCGCCGGCGCTGTCCTGCGGTGCCCAGTCCAGGCTGCCGCTGGCCTGCAAGCTGCCACCGCTGGCGCCACCGGCACCGCGGCACGACAAGTCAACAATATCGATGTGCTGGCCGAGCAGGCGCAGCTGCAGCTTGCCCTGGCTGAAGTCAAGGCCGTCGACCACCGAACGCACCGCCAGGTCGCGCGCCTCCAGGGTGCCGCGCCACTGCGGCGCTGCCCGGCTACCACGCAATGCCAGGTCGGCATCCAGACTGCCTTGCACGCGCCACCCCGGTGGCGCCAGCACCGACCAAACCCCGACCCGCGGCACCTGCGCCTGCAGCCGTGCCTGCACCGGCGCGTCGGCGGCCCAGCGCCAGCTTGCGGCACCTTGCGTTTGCAGCACCGTGCTGAAATCCAGCGTCGCGTTGCCGGCGTTGGCACTGGCCCAGTCGAGCCGTGCATGCAAAGCCTCGCCACGCAATTCGAGCTGCAGGCGGGCCTGGCGCACGCCCGCCGCCAGCGCCTGGCTGCTGGCATCCTGGGCCAGCAACTGCAAGTCGCCGGCACTGCGTTCCAACACCAAGGACAGCTGGGTACTGCTGCCACCCGACACGTCCCACTGCCCGCCCAGCAGCAGATCGCCCTGCAGCCCCAGCGTTGCCAGCGGTGTGCTAGCCCAACGTTCCAGCCAGGCCTGCGGCAGGCCGCTCCAGCGGCCCTGCGTATGCCATGCGCCGCCGGCCCGGGCCTGCCCCTGTGCCGCCTGCCAGTCCAGCACCAGTGCGCCCGGTAACGGACCCTGCAGGCGCAAGGTTCCGGCATCCAGCTGCCAGACCTGTGCCCCCGCCTGCGGCTGCCAGCGCAACTGCACTGGCGCGCTCAGCTGGGCCTGCCAGTCGCCAACGCCCAGCTGCAGCTGTTCCAGGTCGAGCCGGACCCGGTCACGGGCCAACGCCGCGCGCAGCTGGCCCTGGCCGTGCCAGGAGCGGCTCAGCACTTGGGCCTGGCCGTGCCATTGCAATGCCAGATCATCCCAACCGCCACGCCATCCCAGCTGCACATCCAGAGCGGTAGCGGCCGGCGCCTGCGGCAAGGCCAGGCCCAGCGCCGGCCAGGCCTGCAAGGCCTGCTCCAGACGCGCCGCATCGTGGACCTGCACATGCAGCTGGCCTTGACCCTGGGTCCGCGCCAAAGCGCCGTCCAGGGCCAGCTCGGCACCCGGCAGCTGCAACTGCAGCTGGCCCTGGCCGGCATAGCTGCGGCTGTCCAGCGTCCAATGGCCACGCAGTGCGCCATCCGGGCCTTGCAACAGCAGCCGGTCCAGCTGCCATACCGGCGCAGTCCAGGCGCCGTCCAATTCCAGCGTGCGCCACGGCGCCGCTGCGCCCTGGCCAGCAAGGCGGGTGCCCGCCTGCAAGGAAAAACGCCAGCCCGCGCCTTGCTGTTGTGCCGTCAGCGTGCCGTCCACCTGCGCCGCCGCCCAGCGTGCGTCCAGGCGCTGCATCTGCACGCCGCGCAAGTGCGCCTGGCCACTCCAGCGCCGTGGTGTGCCGGAAAAGGCGCCCTGTCCTTGCACACTGCCACCGCCAGCGCGGGCCTGCAAATCAGTGACCTGCCAATGTCCCTGTCTGTAAACCAGCTGGGTCTGCAGCGACTCCAGCGGCAAGCGCTGCTGGTCCAAAGTGCCGGCGGCGCTGTTCTGCAACTGCACGCTGGCTTGCCAGCCCTGGGCCAGCGGCTGAATGTGCAGCGCGCCGGCGAGCCGGGTGTGCGGCGCCTGCGGCCAGAACGCCGCCAGATCCAGACCGCGCCACTGCGCCTGGACACTCTGCAGCGGCTGCGCTTGGGCCGGTGCCAGCTGCGCCTGCAGGCTGGCCTGCATGGCGCTGGCCGCCGGCATGGCCGGCGTGTTTTGCGGCTGCAATTGCGCCGCCAGTTGCAGCACCGCGTCGGCGCCACCCAGGTGGCCTTGCACAGCGGCTTCGGCCTGGGCACTCAGCGCCGCTGGCGCACCCGCCAGATCGGCCTGCACCAGCCCCTGCAGCCGGGCCTGCACGGCCATCGCACCGCGCGCCTCCAGCTGCCCCTGAAACTGGTAGCTGCCGGCCGCCAGCGACAACCGGCCCTCCTGCACCCGGTGCCAGCTGCCGTCAAAGACGTAGTGCGCCTGCACACCGTGCAGCAGCAGGTCTGGCGGACCCTCCCACTGCACGGTATCAAAGAGCACCTTGGCATCCAGCCGAATAGGCAGCACCAGCGCGCTCCAGGGTCCGGCCTGCGCCGGACCAGGGTCGCTGATATGCAGTTGCTTGGCTTGCAGGCGCGTCACATGCAGCACACCGCCAAACACGGACCAGCCATCCCACTCCAGCACCAGCGCGTCCAGCGCCAGTTCAGTACTGCCATGGCGCCAGTGCAGCTGACCAATGCGCCCGCCATGGGCCAGACTGCCACGCACTTGCTGCACTTCAAGCTGCTGTCCGGCTGGCAGCCAGCGCGCCGCCCACTGCAAGCCGGTCGCCAGCGAGCCTTCCGACTGCAGCCACCAGGCCAGGCCCAACAACAAGACCAGCAGCCCCGTGAGCAGGCCGCCCAGACGCCAGGCATAGGAACGAAGCATGGGCAGCAATGCACGCATCAGAAAACAAACCCCACGCCCAGATGCAGGCTGAACTGCTGCGTCGCCAACCCATAGGCCAGGTCAATCTGCAGCGGACCGATCGGACTCTTCCAGCGCGCGCCCAGACCGACGCCACTGCAAAAACCCAGTTGTGACAGGTCATTCGCCACCGCCGCCGTATCGAAAAATACGGCGCTTTCCCAGTCCGTCATGCGCCCGTCACGGTAAATCGGGCGTTGCCACTCCAGACTGCTGCTGAGCAGATAACGTCCGGGCACCGGATTGGACTGGCCGGCCCCGGTGACGCCGATGTCACCGACCTTGTAGCCGCGCACACTGTTGTCGCCACCGGCCAGAAACATCTGCACGAAAGGCACACTCGCCACATCATTGACCAGCACCACGCCGCCCTGGGCATTGAACACCAGACGCCCGGCACGCTGGCGTTGCTGCGCCGGCGCCGTGTCCGACCCCAGCGGCTGGTAATCGCGCCAGCGCAACAACACCCGCCCAAAAGGCTCCTGCGCAGTGCCCAGCGTGGAACCGGCCGCGAACTCGCCCCCCAGCGCCCAGCCGCTGGACGGAAAGGGCAGGCTGTCCAGGTGGCGCAAGGTAAAGGCGTAGTTGGCCGTCAGCGACTCGCTCAGGCTTTCCTGCAGATCAGCGTCAACCACGGTATCGGAATGGGCGAACTGCAGGTAGTAACTCTGGTCCAGCTGGTCCTGCGTGATCAGGCGGCCAAAGCGGTATTGCTGCGAACCGACATCGGTGTCGTTGATTTTTTGCTGGCTCACCAGCACCGACCCGGCCCAGCGCCAGGCGCTGCCATCGGGCGGCGAGGTCCAGTCACTGGACACATTGCTGCTCAAGCGGTCCACCGACAACTTGTTGTCGACATGCCAGCCAATGCCCGGCACCTGCTGGTGGATGTGTTCCACACTGACGCGCATCCCGCTATCGGTGCTGGCGCCCAGACCAAACACCAGCTTTTGCAGACTGGCCTCCTTGACCTGTACCTGCACCGTTGCCGCCTGCGGGTCGCTGTCCAGGTCAAGGTGCAAATAGGCCGCGTCATAGTAAGCGCTGTCGGTGATGCGCTGCTGCGCTTCGACCAACTGCGCCGCGCGGTAATCGTCACCAGCATGCAGACGCGCCAGGTCACGCACCAACGCCATCGGATAGCGCTGATTGCCCTGAATCTTCAGAGGACCGATGCGGTAGGCCGGGCCAGAATCCAGCTGCAGCGTCAGTGCCACCGTGGCCTGGTCGGCCTGGACTTCGGCGCTGGAATCGACCAGGCGCGCTGCCGCATAGCGGCGCGCCAGCAACTGCGCCAGCGCGTGGCGTTTGGCGCTGTCCCAGGCGCTCTGGGTGAAGGCGCTGTCCACAGGCAACTGCCATTCTTCCTGCAATGCGCGCTGGCGCGCAGCGCCATCCGGGTCCTGCGCAATGGCGCCATCAACCACGATGTGCACGCTGGCTATGTGCGCTTGCGGCCCCGGCGTCACGTCCAGGTCAATGTGGCGGGTTGGTGTACCAGCGCTCGGTGGCTGCAAGGTAAAGCGGATTTCCGGCGCAAAATAGCCCAGCGTGGCCACCAGTCCGCGCACCTCCTGCGGACCGCCCAACAGCAAGCGCTGCAGCTCGGTATCACCCAAATCCGGCAAAGACTGGTAACGCAACAAATCCAGATGTTGCTCCAGCAACTGGCGCACCTCCTGCGGCGCGTGGATGTTCAATGCAAAGGCCACGCCGGCCGGCCGCTGTTCGCCGCCGTCCTGGGCTGCCGCCGGCAGCGCTACGAGGGCGAGACAGGCAATCGTGGTGGCCACTAGCCCGCGCAAAAACACCCATTGCGCAAAAAAGAAAAAGCGAACATATTGCATTCCAGACTGACTTTAACCCAGCCCACGATGCGCCTCGCCACCGCAGGACGCGGCGCATGAAATCTTCGAATAGTTCATGCGTTTCAGTGTTTACCCTCTCTTGTGCTTTGCAACTCTGCAGGATGATTGCGCCTAACAATAAGCACGGTCGTACTATTTATTTCATCTTCTTTCGGAGGTACAGGATGCAAGCACTCAGAATTTCACTGGCAGCGCTCACGACAGCGCTGCTGCTCACCGCCTGCGGCGGTGGTGGCGGTGGCGGGCCTGCGGGCTCCCAGACCAGCAACCCGACACGCGGCCAACTGGCGCAAAATCCGCCACTGCGCGTCGCCTCGCTGAGCGCCACCGAGTTTGCCGGCGAGTTGCAGGCTGGCGGCGCCAGCGGCCAGCAATTGCTGGCCCTGGCCCTGGCCAACATGACCGGCGGTGCCAACCTGAGCGCGCTGCCCTGCGGCGTCGATGTGCAATATCTCAAATACGGCACCGTCGGCGGCGCCGGTGAGAGCACCCTGGCCACTGGCGCACTGATGGTGCCCACCGGCAGCGGCGCCACCTGCACCGGCGCCAGGCCGATTGTGCTGTACGCGCACGGCACCAATATCACCAAACGCTACAACATCGCCGACCTCACCGACAGCACCAACCCGGCCTATAACGAAGCCTTGCTGCTGGCGGCACTGTATGCCGCCCAGGGCTATATCGTGGTGGCCCCCAATTACGCCGGCTACGACGCCTCCACGCTGCCCTACCATCCTTACGTCAACGGCGATCAGCAGTCCAAGGACATGATTGACGCGCTGGCCGCGGCCAAATCGGCATTGCCCAATCTGCTCAACCCGGTCAGCGCCAGCAGCAAGCTGTTCGTCACCGGCTATTCGCAAGGCGGCTATGTGGCACTGGCAACCCAGAAAGCACTCGAAGCCGCCAGCGTGACGGTCACGGCATCGGCGCCCCTGTCTGGTCCGTACGCACTGTCGCTCTACGTCGACACCATCTTCAGCAGCCAGGTTCCCCTGGGCAGCACCGCCCTCGCGCCGTTGCTGATCAACAGCTACAAGAACTCCTATCCGACGGACACCTACTACAGCGCACTGACCGACATCTACAACCTCCCCTACGCTACCGGCATAGATACGCTGATGCCTGGCAGCTATGACACCACCACTGTTTTCAGCAGCGGCAAACTGCCCCAGACCGCCCTGTTCCAGAACAGCGACCCAAGTTTCGGCGGCACCACGCTCACCGGCACCACACCCTCCAGCAACGGCACCATGGCGGCCAACCCGCTTGACGTGGTCGGCTTCGCCAGCTCGGGCTATCTGATCAACAACGCCTACCGTGGCGCCTACCTGGCCGACGCATCGGGCTACCCCAACGGCAGCACCCCACCCTTCGCACTGCCGACCTTCCCGGGCTCCAGTGTCAATCCGGCGGACGTGCTGCGCAAACGCCTGGCCCAGAATGACCTGCGCGGATTCATTCCCGTGGCACCGGTGCTGCTGTGCGGCGGCTCGCAAGACCCGACCGTCTTCTATCCCGCCAACACCAGCGTGATGGTCGCCAACTGGACCGCTGCATCCCTGAGCAACTGGAGTGTGCTGGACCTCGAAAGCACCGGCACCACCACCTGGCCCTATGCCGCCGGCTTCCAGGGCCAGTTTGCCGCCTCCAAGACCGCCGCAGGTGCGTCTGCCGCACAGATCTACCACGGCACCCTGGTGCCGCCGTGGTGCAACAAGGCCGCCAAACTATTCTTCGACCTGCACTAAGACGACGGAGCACACCCCATGAACACCCCAAAAATGTCGCGCGCTGTCATCGCCACCGCAGCCCTGTTCACGGCACTCGCCGCCCATGCCCAGTACACCGTGCAATTCGGTGGCCTCTACCTCGACCCGGGCGCCAGTGCCAGCAGCACCACCGGCCCGCTGACCCCGGCCAACGCCCTGAGCCTGAATGTAAAACCGGTCAGCACGGTGTTCTTCAGCGTGGCCCGGGACATCAACCCCGACTGGGACCTGCAGCTGTCACTGGGCTATCCGCCCACCCATGACATCACGCTGCGGGTCGTCAATGCGTCGGCGCTGCCACCCAGCGTGGCGGCGCAGGACGGCAACAAAATCGGTACCGTGCGCCAGATCGCGCCAACCCTGTTTGCCAACTACAAGTTTGGCGACAGCAGCAGCGCGTTTCGGCCCTTCATCGGCGTCGGCATCAACTACACCATGTTTGACCAGCCGACGTCGAACAGCCTGAACAACAGCATCAATGGCGGCGTCACCAATGCCAAACTGAGCGACTCCTGGGGCCTGGCGGCGCAAATTGGCGCCACCTACAAGCTCGGTGGCCCCTGGAGCCTGAACGCCGCCATTTCCACCGCCGATGTGAAAACCACGCTGACTACCAACACCTATGGAGTGGAACGCAAGACCGACATCAAGTTCAGCCCAGCGGCGTATATCCTGAGCGTGGGTTACGCGTTCTAAGGCCCAGGCTAGACATCAGCACACCAGAATGGCGCGAAAGTCATTCACATTGGTGTGCGTCGGCCCAGTAACGAACAGGGCGTCCAGGGCCGCAAAGAAGCCATAGGCGTCATTGCGGTCCATGAAGTCACCCAACTTGAGTCCCTGCTGCTGCGCCCGCAGCAGGGTGTCCGGCGCGACAAAGGCGCCGGCATTGTCTTCCACGCCGTCAATCCCGTCGGTGTCCGCCGCCAGCGCATAGACACCGCTCTGGCCCTGCAGGGCCTGCGCCAGCCCCATGCAAAATTCACCAGCGCGGCCACCGCGTCCGCGTGGCGTTCCGGCCGGGCGTTCGCGCAGCGTCACGGTGGTTTCTCCGCCACTCAGAATCACGCAGGGTCGCGCAAAGGGCAGGCCGTGCGCTGCCACCGTTCGCGCCAACGCCGCATGCACCTTGCCAACCTCGCGCGACTCGCCCTCGATCTCATCACTCAGAATGTAGGCCGCCACGCCCGCCGCACGCGCCAGTTCGGCCGCCGCCTGCAATGACTGCATCGGTGTTGCCATCAGGTGCACCTGGTTCGCCCGGAATGCCGGGTCGCCCGGCTTGCAGGTCTCCAGGGCGCCACTTTCCAATAGCTGCGCCACATGCGCCGGAATGGCGATGCGATAGCGCCGCAAAATATCCAGCGCCTGGGCGCAGGTGCTGGGGTCCGGCACCGTCGGGCCGCTGGCAATCACGCTGGGATCGTCACCCGGCACATCGCTGATCAACAGGGTGCAAACCGGCGCCGGTGCACAGGCTGCTGCCAGCCGCCCGCCCTTGATGCGCGACAGATGCTTGCGCACACAATTCATTTCGCCAATGCTGGCACCGCTGGCCAGCAAGGCCTGGTTCAGCGCCTGCTTGTCGGCCAGACTCAGCCCCTGCGCCGGCAAGGTCAGCAGCGACGAACCGCCACCCGATATCAGGCACAAGACCCGGTCCTCCGGGCCCAGGCCCTGCGGCAAGGCCAGCATGCGCTGGGCTGCGGCCAGGCCAGCGGCATCGGGCACCGGGTGCGCCGCCTCGACCACTTCAATGCGTTGGCGCAGGCCGGGCGGGCGCGGCGGCGTATGGCCATAGCGCGTCACCACCAGACCCGACAGCTCGGCGTCCTGTGGCCACAGCGCTTCCAGCGCCTGCGCCATCGCTGCAGCGGCCTTGCCAGCGCCCAGCACCAGGGTGCGCCCGGTGGCAGGCGGCAGAAAAGGTGCCATCACCTGCAGCGGCTGCGCCCGCTGCACGGCGGCAGCGTAGAGTTGCTGCAAGAATTCCAGGGGTGCCAGCGCCGGGTCGGCAACAGGGGATGTAAAGGAGTGCATGGCGGCACTGTATAGGATCGCCACCCAACTGCCCAGCGCTCACGCGACCAGGTTTTGCTGCAGGCAGTGAACCGAACACCCCGGGACCGCGCTGGCAAGCCAGGGCGTGCCATCGCGCTTGGCCTGGGCTCCGAACAGCACGTAGCAGCCCTTGCCCATGCGCTTGGCTTCATACATGGCTTCATCCGCGCGGCGCAAAGCACAGGAAATATCAATGCACTGCGGCGGCCACAGCGCAATGCCAATGCTGCAGCCAACACCAAAACCAATGTCACGCACCTGTTCCACCAGACGTGCGGCCACGCCGCACGCGGTGTCCTCTACGCGCTGGGCATCGGCGCTCAGACACAGCACAAATTCATCGCCGCCAATCCGCCCCGCGGCATCGGATTCCCGCGTCATGGCACGCAATATGCCGGCGGTGCGCATCAGCACCTTGTCGCCCTGTTCATGGCCCAGGGAGTCATTGATGATCTTGAATCCGTCCAGATCGATGTACAGCAGCGCCAGACCACTGCCGCTGCCATGCGCCTGCTGGGCCTGGCGCAAACCGTCAGCCAATTCGAGGAACAGTGCGCGCCCCGGCAAGCTGGTCAGCGGATCACGCCGCGCCGCCTTGAGCGCACTGGCGACTTCGGCATGGCGTGCCGTCACATTGCGCAAAGCCAAGTTGGTGCGCTGCTCGCGCTGCGTCACGGCGCCGAGTTGTTGCACCATGTCGTCAAACTCACGAATCGGCGCACCCGATGCATCCACGTGCTCGCCACGTTGCAAGGCCGCAGCGGCACGCAGCACGGTGCCCACCTGGCGCGTAATCAGACTGGCCAGCGCCACCGACAACAGCACCCCGACCACGGCCATCACCAGTCCAAACCCGATCAGCAAAGTCATCGCCTGCGTTAACGAGGCGTACAAGGACTGCGCCGGCACGCCCAGACCCACGCTCCAGTCCCAGCCCGGCACCTTGACCAGCACCGTCTTCACGGTCACGCCTTCCTTGTTGATGGAATCGAAAACGCCCTGGGTATGGTTGATCAGCGCATCGCGCAAGGACTGGGTGGCTTTTTTGCCGACATAGGCTTGCGCCAAATGGGAGCGCGCCAACAACACGCCGTTCTTGTCGACGATGGCGCTGGTCCAGCCACTGGGCATTTGTTGCGCCGCCAGCAAGGCGTTGAGGGTGTCGGTGCGCAGCATCAGGCGCAAACAGTAAACCGTCTTGCCGTTGCGCTGCACCGGCACACCCACAGCAACGCCCAGGCCGCCGCTGGGCATCAGAAAAGGCCCCGAGGCCACCGGTTTACCGCTATCAAATACACGCCAGACCGTCTCAGGCTCGCTGACTTCCAGGTTTTTGGTGCCCAGCGGCTGCAGGGTCACAAACACCAGGTCTCCGGCCGGGGACACCAGCGATATCGCACTCAGGTCGGGATTTGACTGCACCACGCGCTGCGCGCTGGCATACAAGGCCGCGATATCGTTGCGTTGCGCTGCATTCGACAAGGCCAGCGTGGACAGATAGCCGGCACTCTCACCCAGGCGCTGGCTTACCGCATTGGCGGTCGCCTCGGCGCGCTGGGACAGCTCGCGCATATCGCTTTGCTGCTGGCGCAGGCCGAATTCAACGATCAGATAGGCAGAAAATAAAAACAGCGGCAGCGACGCCGACACGGCCAAACCAAGCAGCCATACCTTGATCCCGGCGCGCAGTCCTGTTTTCATATCGGAAACCCGTAATTTGCGCCAATCTACCACCAAGCAAGCGAATCTTCACAGCACGGTCTGGCACTGCCGCAGGCGCCATGGAAAATAGCACGGACAATCCGCCATACGGCCAGCCGAAACGCCCCTGGGCACCATTAACCAGCATCCCGAACATGAAGCAACTACCCGACCTGCCGGCAATACAAGCTGGCCGCTATCGCCACTACAAGGGCGGCGAATATGCGCTAATTGGCGTGGCGCGCCACAGCGAAACCCTGGAGCCACTGGTGCTGTATCGGGCGCTCTCCCAGGATAGCGGCTTGTGGGTGCGGCCCTACGCCATGTTCTTCGAACAGGTCGAAGTCAACGGCCAATGGCAACCGCGCTTCGCGCCTCAGGCCGACTGAAGCCAGTGCGCAACCGCACGCGGATAGATCAGATGTTCCTGGCTCAGCACCCGCTCCGCCAATTGCGCGGCGCTGTCGCCGGGTAACACCGGCACCACCGCCTGCGCCAAAATCGGTCCGTGGTCGAGCTCGGCCGTCACCAGATGCACCGTGGCACCGGCAAATTTGCAACCCGCGTCAATCGCGCGCTGGTGCGTATGCAAACCGGCAAAGGCCGGCAACAGCGACGGATGGATATTCAGCAGGCGTCCGGCATAACGCTCGACAAACGCCGGCGTCAAAATGCGCATGAAACCAGCCAGCACCACCAACACCGGCTGCCCGGGTGTTGCATAACCGTCTATCAGTGCGCTCAGGGCCTGATCAAAAGCCTCGCGGCTGGCAAAACCCTGGTGCGGCAGCACCTCGGTGGTGATGCCTTGCGCGCGCGCGAACTCCAGGCCCTTGGCCTCGGCCTTGTTGCTGACCACGGCAGCAATCCGCGCCCCATAGCGCTGCTGCCAGTTTTCCTGTTGCGCTGCGCGCACCAAGGCCTGCATATTCGAGCCCGCGCCCGAAATCAAAATCACAATATTCTTCATGCTAGAAAATCCGCTGCACCTGATAGCCCAGGCGACGCATGCGTTCGGGCAGTCCCATGGCGCCAATCATGTGCAGGGCACCGACAGCGGCAAACACCCGCTTGCCGTCGCTGTGCAACTGGTCCAGGCGCTGCGCCAGGTGGGGGTTGCGGTCGTCCAGCAGGCGCTTGAGTGCGGCCCGGTCTTCCGCCGTGTTCAGGCAGTTGCACCACTGCTCGTAATTGTTCAGCTTCTGGAAGTCGGAACTGGCCCAGACGCTGGACAGGGTGCCCAGCAATTGCAGCGTGTTGCCGCTTTCCAGGTCTTCCAGGCCGGAGGCCACCAGTTCGCGCATTTCGGCGCCGTTGCTGACCAGAAAGCTCTGCAACTGCTCCGGCACACTTTCCAGCGACTCGATCTTTTTGTCGCTCTGACCGGCGTAACTGGCCAAGACCATTTCCACGCCATAACTGCTCTCCAGCCCGATCATGCGTGCCGCCGCCACGCTCAGGGCGCTGATCTGCATTTCCGGCCGCAGGGCGTGCAGGCTGTCCAGCGAAACACAGTTCAACGCAGCCTGGCGTTCCAGGCGCGTCTCCAGGTCGGCGTCCAGCGGGGCCGCGGTACTGGCTGCGACACCGGCCTGCAACTGCTGCATCAGCAGCGGATCACGCACATTCAGTTCGAGTGCCACGGTGTCACTCGCCTTCAAGGCGTTCAACAGGGCGGCGCCCGGAAACATCCACTCCAGCTTGCCAACGTGCAGGGTGCCATACAGGTAGGAAGCATGGCCATTTTTAGTGATGCGCCAGAGAAAACCGCGGTTGCGGGTCTGCTGCTGCGCCTTGGCCACCAGCTCGGCCGACGGTGTCGGCAAGGCCGCCGCACACAGTGCCGCCCGCGCCGGACGCGCTGCGACGCCCAGCAGCAGTGCCACCAGGGCCAGTAGCAGCCACGGGCGCAGCCGGGCCACCAGCCCCCCTATGCCGGGCAGGTAAGCGAGGAGTGGGAAGCGGGGCGGGCTATTCTGGGTCATAGCCCCTGATACTAAATCAACAGGCGCGAAGATCGCGGCACGTGCGCCATCAAAAACTCCATCTGGTCGGCCAGGATGCGGCGATTGCGCAAGATAAAGTCTTCCCACAGGCTCGGCACATAGGGCGTATAAAGCAGCGGCATGTGTGCCTGCTCGGGGGTGCGGCTGCTCTTGCGGTGGTTGCAGGGCCGGCAGGCGGTGACCACATTCATCCAGGTATCGATGCCGTTTTGGGCAAACGGCACAATGTGTTCGCGCGTCAGGTCCGACTCATGGAAGCACTCGCCGCAGTAGGCGCACACATTGCGGTCGCGGGCAAACAGCTTGCTGTTGCTCAGACCGGGGCGCAGCTGAAACGGATTGATGTTGGGCACGCCACGCGTGCCAATGATGCTGTTGACCCGAATGATGGATTGCAGGCCGGTGCGCGCGTTGTGGCCGCCGTGAAATACCGCCACCTCGCCTCCCGACTCCCAGCGCACTTCCCCGGCTGCATAGTGAATCACCGCCTGTTCCAGCGAAATCCACGACTGCGGCAAACCTTGGGCCGACAACTTCAAGACTTTCACAAAAGACCTCCAGCAACGGTTCAACACCACCAACACGGACGGGCCAATGTCGGGGCCGAGGCCGCGCACGCGCAGCCCGGTACCCGGGCCGGCAACAGCGCTGCTGCTACCTGGGTCACAATATACTGCTTTTTAATGACATTTTCGCGGCACATGCCGGCTCTGCAGGCCTGTGTTGCTATCAAAAAGATAACAAAATGATGAAGGTTTTTCGTGGTTTCCAGCATCCCGGCGTGGCCCCCGCCTGCGCCGTGACGATTGGCAACTTTGACGGCGTGCACCGCGGCCACCAGGCCATGCTGGCACTGCTGCGCGGCGAAGCCGCGCAGCGCGGCGTACCAAGCTGCGTAATGACCTTTGAGCCGCATCCGCGCGACTTCTTTGCCGGTGCGCGCCAGCAACCCGACCTGGCACCAGCGCGCGTCGGCACGCTGCGCGACAAACTGGTCGACCTGGCCCAGTGCGGCGTCGACCAGACTGTGGTGCTGCCGTTTGACGCCAAACTGGCGGCGCTGTCCCCCGCGGACTTCATTGAACAGGTGCTGCAACGCGGACTGGGCGCACGCTATGTGCTGGTCGGCGACGACTTCCGCTTTGGCGCGCGCCGCGCCGGCGACTATGCCCTGCTGGACGCTGCCGGCGAACAAGCGGGCTTTGATGTGGCGCGCATGAACAGCTACGAAGTGCACGGCCTGCGGGTATCCAGTTCGGCGGTGCGTGAAGCCCTGGGCCAAGGCCGCATGCTCGACGCCTCGCGCCTGCTGGGGCGGCCATACTGCATCTCCGGCCATGTGGTGCATGGCCGCAAACTCGGCCGCACGCTCGGCTTCAAAACCCTGAACCTGCGCTTTGCCCACTGGAAACCAGCGGCCAGCGGCATTTTTGTGGTGCGCGTGCACGGCCTGGCCGAACAGCCCCTGGCCGGCGTCGCCAACCTGGGTGTGCGGCCCTCGCTCGACGCCAATGACGTCAACGGCGGACGCGTGCTGCTGGAGACCCACTGCCTGGACTGGCCGGCAGCGCTGGGGCCCGAAGGGGCCTACGGTAAAATCATCCGCGTGGAACTCCTGCACAAGCTACACGACGAACTTCGATACGACGGACTGGACGCCTTGACCCAAGGCATACGCCAGGACTGCGCCGATGCGCGCGCCTGGCTCAGTCGCCGAATTTGACCGGGCCCGCGCGACGCACCTGGCCCCGCGTCATTCCCCCCGTGTGACCCGGCGCTCCCGGTCGCGCCCCGCCTCCATGCAATACGCCTGCCCCCAACCTGAGAAGTGGCCATGTCTGAAAAAGTTGATTACCGCAGCACCCTGAACCTGCCCGATACCCCATTCCCCATGCGCGGCGACCTGCCCAAGCGCGAACCGGCCTGGGCCCAGGGCTGGAGCCAGGACGGCATTTACAAGAAACTGCGCGATGCCCGCCTGGGCGCACCGCTGTTCGTGCTGCACGACGGCCCGCCCTACGCCAACGGCAAGCTGCACATCGGCCACGCCCTGAACAAGGTGCTGAAGGACATGATCGTCAAGTCCAAACAGCTGGCCGGGTTTGACGCCCAATACATCCCGGGCTGGGACTGCCACGGCCTGCCGATTGAAAACGCCATCGAAAAGCTGCATGGGCGCAAGCTCAGCCGCGACGACATGCAGGCCAAAAGCCGCGCCTACGCCACGGAGCAGATCGACCAGCAGCGGGAAGACTTCAAGCGCCTGGGCGTGCTGGGCGACTGGGAACGCCCCTACCGCACAATGGACCCGGCCAACGAAGCCGGCCAGATCCGCGCCTTCAAGCGCGTCATCGAACGTGGCTTTGTCTACCGTGGCCTGAAACCGGTCTACTGGTGTTTTGACTGCGGCTCCAGCCTGGCCGAATTCGAAATCGAATACGCCGACAAAAAGAGTGAAACGCTGGACCTGGCCTTCCTCTGCGCACAACCGCAACGCCTGGCCGAGGCCTTTGGCCTGGCAGCGCTGGACAAAGATGCGTTTGCCGTCATCTGGACTACCACCGCCTGGACCATCCCGGCAAACCAGGCGCTGAACCTGAACCCGGAGCTGCGCTACGCCCTGGTCGACACCGAGCGCGGCCTGATGCTGTGCGCCGAAAGCCTGGTCGAAGCCTGCCTGCAGCGCTGGGGCCTGACTGGCACGGTGCGCGCCACGGCACTGGGCAAGGCGCTGGAGCACATTGCGTTCCAGCACCCGCTGGCCCATGTCGATGCCGGCTACCAGCGCACTGCGCCGGTGTATCTGGCCGATTACGCCACCGACGCCGACGGTACCGGCATCGTGCACTCGGCGCCGGCCTACGGCGTCGATGACTTTAACTCCTGCATGGCCTACGGCATGCAATACACCGACATCCTGAACCCGGTGCAGGGCAACGGCACCTATGCCGAAGACCTGCCGCTGTTCGGCGGTCTGCACATCTGGAAAGCCGTGCCGGTGATCCTGGCCGCCCTGAAGGACGCCGGCCGCCTGCTGGCGACCCAGACCATCACCCACAGCTACCCGCATTGCTGGCGCCACAAGACGCCGGTGATCTACCGCGCTGCCGCCCAGTGGTTCATCCGCATGGACGAGGGTGCCGGCGTATTCACCACCGACAAGGCCGCCAAGACGCTGCGCCAGCTGGCGCTGGATGCCATCGAGCAAACCCGCTTCTATCCCGAAAACGGCCGCGCCCGCCTGCGCGACATGATCGCCAACCGACCCGACTGGTGCATCAGCCGCCAGCGCAGCTGGGGCGTGCCGGTGCCCTTCTTCCTGCACAAGGACTCAGGCGAGCTGCACCCCAATACCATGGCCATCCTGGACCAGGCAGCCGATATCGTCGAACACGGCGGGATCGAAGCCTGGAGCCGGGTCAGCACGGAAGACATCCTGGGCAGTGCCGACGCAGCGCACTACAGCAAGAGCACCGACATTCTGGAAGTCTGGTTCGATTCCGGCTCCACCTTCGAACACGTGCTGCGCGGCAGCCACCGCAATGCCTACGCGCGCGCGCCCTTCCATGAAGAAGGCCCGGAGGCCGATCTGTACCTGGAAGGCCATGACCAGCACCGCGGCTGGTTCCACAGCTCGCTGCTGCTGGGCTGCGCCCTGTACGACCGCGCACCTTACCGGGGCCTGCTGACGCACGGCTTTGCCACCGACGGCCAAGGCCGCAAGATGAGCAAGTCGCTCGGCAACACCGTGGCACCGCAGGAAGTCACGGAAAAAATGGGCGCCGAAATCGTGCGCTTGTGGGTTGCCGCGACCGACTATTCGGGCGACCTGAATATCGACGACAAAATCCTGGCCCGCGTGGTCGACACCTACCGCCGGGTGCGCAACACGCTGAAATTCCTGCTCGCCAACGTAAGCGACTTTGACCCGGCCATGCACAGCGTGGCAGACGAACAGCTGCTGGAAATCGACCGCTATGCGCTGCACCGCGCAGCGCAACTGCAAGCCGACATCCTGCAGCACTACGGCGTCTATGAGTTCCACCCGGTGGTGTCCAAGCTGCAGGTCTACTGCAGCGAAGACCTGGGCGCGTTTTACCTGGACGTGCTGAAAGACCGGCTCTACACCACCGCCGCCAACTCGCACGCGCGCCGCTCGGCGCAGACCGCGCTGTGGCAGATCACCCAGGCGCTGCTGCGCTGGATGGCGCCATTCCTCAGCTTCACCGCCGAAGAAGCCTGGCGCGTGCTCGGCGCCGCCGAGCGCACGCCGCTGGCGCACCGGGCATCGATTTTCATGGACCAGTACGTCGCCTTTGCCCCGGTGGACAACGCGCTGCTGGCCAAGTGGTCGCGCATCCGCGAAATCCGCGAGGCGGTGAACAAGGACATTGAAACCCTGCGTGCTGCAGGCAAGGTGGGCGCCTCGCTGCAGGCCGAAGTGACACTGCACGTGGCACCGGACGACTTTGCCCTTCTGTCGAGCCTGGGCGAAGACCTGAAGTTTGTCTTCATCACCTCGGCGCTGCAACTGGTGGCCGATGCGGCTCTCGCCGGTGCCGGCCCCGGCATCAGCAGCAGCCCAAGCAGCGCCGTCAAATGCGAGCGCTGCTGGCACTACCGCCTTGACGTCGGCCACGACAGTGCCCACCCAAGCTTGTGCGCACGCTGTACCAGCAACCTCTACGGTGCCGGCGAACGCCGCACCTTCGCCTGAGGCTGCAACGTTATGGCACGTGGAAAAAAACCGGCGCGCGCGGGTGCGGGGTCAGGTGCTGGATCGGGCACAGGCGGCGGCATGGGCATGCTGCACTGGCTCGGTCTGGCCTTCATAGTGGTGCTGGCGGACCAGTTCACCAAGGTGCTGGTGCTGGGCTATTACCAGCTTGGCGGCAGCAGCGAAGTCAGCAGCTTCTTCAATGTGGTGCGGGTGCACAACTACGGCGCCGCCTTCAGCTTTCTGGCCGGGGCCTCGGGCTGGCAACGCTGGTTCTTCACGGCGCTGGCGGTGGCGGCCATCGGCGTGATGCTGTGGCTGCTGCGTTCACACGCCGGTCAGCGCCTGTTCTGCTTTGCGCTGGCGTGCGTGATGGGCGGCGCCATCGGCAACGTGATTGACCGCCTGCTGCACGGCTATGTGATCGACTTTCTCGACTTTCACGCCCAGGGCGTGCACTTCCCGGCCTTCAACCTGGCCGACAGCGCCATCACGCTGGGCGCAGCCTGCCTGATTCTGGACGAAGTGCTGCGCGTCAGACGAAGCAAATAGACATCTGTGCGGTAGAAATCGCGGTCGCTTTGCAGCCGGCGCATTTTCTGCCGCTCAGGCGCTTCAGGCCGCCTTACAGCGTCAGGATGGTGCAGCCGGTGGTCTGGCGTGCTTCCAGCGCGCGGTGCGCCTGCTGCACGTCTTCCAATTTAAAACGCTGGTCAATGCGGACCTTGACCTGGCCCGACAGCACCACGCCAAACAGATCGTCGGCCATGGCCTGCGTTGATTCGCGGCTGGCGATGTGCGTGAACAGGGTCTGGCGCGTCACATAAATCGAGCCCTTGGGGCCCAGAATGCCGGGTGAAAACGGCGCCACCGGGCCCGACGCATTGCCAAAACTGGCCATCAGGCCGAACGGCGCCAGGCAGTCCAGCGAGGCGTCCCAGGTATCCTTGCCCACCGAGTCGTAGACCACCTTGACGCCCGCGCCCGCGGTGATTTCCTTGACCCGGGCACGGAAGTCTTCACGCGCATAGTTGATCACATGCGCCGCACCATGCGCGCGCGCCAGTTCGCATTTGGCGTCCGAGCCAGCGGTGCCGATCAAATTCAGGCCCAGCGCTTTGGCCCACTGGCAGGCAATCAAACCAACGCCCCCGGCCGCGGCATGGAACAGCACAAAGTCACCCTCCTGCAGCCCGCCCTGCGGCAGGGTTCGCTTGAGCAGGTACTGCGCCGTCAGGCCCTTGAGCATCATGGCGGCGCCGGTATCGAAATCAATGCCATCGGGCAGTTTGCAGACGCATTTGGCCGGCATCACCCGCAGGTCGCAATAGCTGCCGGCCGGTTGGCTGGCATAGGCGGCGCGGTCACCCACCTGCAAGTGCGTCACGCCGGGGCCGACCGCCTCAATCACGCCAGCGGCTTCCATGCCAAGCTGCACCGGCATCGCCATGGGGTACAGGCCACTGCGCTGATAGACGTCAATAAAATTCAGCCCCACCGCCTTGTGGCGGATACGGATTTCACCCGCTCCGGGTTCGCCGACGCTGACCTGAACCAGCTTGAGCTGTTCCGGACCGCCGTGTTGATCAATCTGAATGGCACGCGAAGAATAGGTCGTCATAGGGCTCTCAAATAGGCAAAGAAATAGTCGATATCAAGCGCTTGCAATAGCGGATGCAATAGCGCTTGCGATAGTGCCAGAAAATAGACCGGCGCGTGCGCCACCGCCCCAGCTCCAGGGCGGGCCGCCCAGCGCCTGGGGTAAGGGCTTGGGGGTAAGGAATCCCTTACAGCCAAATCATCCTTGCCCTATAGAAAAAGCCGGGGGCCTGCTCCACTATTAGCGCCATAGAAAAAAATAGGGAACGGTTCCGTGCAACAGCGGTCACTGCCACAGCGCACCCATCCACAGCCAGCGGCTATCACTACCGGGCACCAGATTGCCGCCGGCGCACCAGTCGCTGCGTGCCAGCAGGCGCAAGGACTGGCCACACAATGCCCTGCCATCCAAGGTGATAGCGCATGACAACACCGAGCTGGAATTTGACCAACTCACTGCGCACCAAGCTGGCCCTGGGTGCCGCCGTGTTGATGCTGGGCTTTATCTGGGCCGTTGCCTTGTCGATTGCGACGTTCATCCAGCCCGAGATGGAAACGCTGCAAATGGAGCGCCAATACGAAATCGTGCAATACCTGGCCGACGACCTGGACCAGGAAATTCTGAACCGCGTCAACACCCTGTCCCAACTGGTGCAGGGCATGGACCGCAGCCGCCTGGGCGACGCAGGCTATTTACAGCAGCACCTGCAGTCCCATGCCCTGCCGGTGAACCAATTCGATGATGGCGTGGTGGTGATTGGCCTCAATGGTCGGGTGCAAGCCGAGTTGCCGGTACTGGCGGGGCGTAAAAACCTGGACTATTCGAAACGCGACAACTTCCAACAGGCTGTCGCCACGCGCCAGCCCTATATCGGCAAGCCCATCGTCGGGCTGTCACTGCAACGCCCGG
Source organism: uncultured beta proteobacterium (assembly GCA_903897925.1). Lineage (GTDB taxonomy): Bacteria > Pseudomonadota > Gammaproteobacteria > Burkholderiales > Burkholderiaceae_C > Allorhodoferax. The sequence goes on from CAIUDG010000148.1 coordinate 30,718, forward strand.
TGGTGGTCATCAGCGTTCCGGTGCTGGACGCCGCAGGCACGGTGCGCGCCGTCGTCAGCGGCATTTCCGACCTGAATTCGCAAAGCCTGCTGGGGCCGATGCTGGCCAACAAGGCACTCGGCCGCTCCGAAATTTTCGTTTACTCCCTGCGCGACAACCTGGTCATTGCTGCGCCCGACACCGCGCGCATCCTGACGCCAGCGCCGCAACCCGGCGTCAGCGAAATATACGACCGCTACCGCCAGGGCTTCGAAGGCTCTCTGGTGGGTCGCAATTCGGCCAAAGTAATGAAGCTGACTTCCGGCAAACGGCTGCGCTCGGTGGACTGGCTGCTGGCCGTCACCATTCCCAGTGAAATTGCCTTCAAGCCCATCACGACGCTGCTGCACAGCGTCTATGCCATTGCCGCCATTGCCACACTGCTGACGCTGCTGCTGATCGGCCTGATGACGCGGCGCCTGCTGTCGCCCCTGACCAAGGCCACTGCGCGCCTGGACGCCATGTCCAGCGGCGACATGCCGCTGCAGGAACTGGCCGAAACCGGTGAAGAAGAGGTAAGCCAATTGCTGGCCAGCTTCAACCGCCTGAGCCGGCAATTGCAACACCGGCAGACGGCCTTGGAAGACAGCGAAACCACCTACCACTCGCTGTTCGACAACATGCTCAATGGCTTTGCCTACTGCCAGATGGTTTACAACGACGGGGTCGCCGTCGACTTCATTTATTTGAATGTGAATACCGCCTTTGAAACCCTGACCGGCTTGAAGAATGTCGTCGGCAAGCGCGTCAGTGCGGTGATTCCCGGCATCTGCCAGACCGATCCGGACATCATCGCCACCTACGCGCGGGTGGCCATGACCGGCACATCCGAGCGCCTGGAATATTTGGTGGAAAGCTTGCAGCAATGGTTTTCGCTGTCGATTTACAGCACCCAGCCGGGCTATTTCGTGGCCATATTTGATGTCATTACCGAGAAAAAACGCGCCGAACAGGAGCTGCGGCTGGCCGCAACGGCGTTTGACGCCAAATGCGTCATCTTGCGCGTCAACCGCGCCCTCATCGAAGACACCGGCTATTCGGCGGCCGAAGCCATCGGCCAGACGCCCCGCTTATTCCAGTCGGGCCGCCACGACCGGGCCTTTTATGCAGCCATGTGGGAGTCCATCCAGCGTACCGGAACCTGGCAAGGGGAGATCTGGGACCGGCGCAAGAATGGCGAGATCTATCCGAAATGGCAAACCATCACGGCCGTCAAGGACGCCAGCGGCGCGGTCACGCATTACGTCAGCACACAAAGCGACATTAGCGAGCGCAAATCCGCCGAAGAAGAAATCCGCAGCCTGGCCTTCTTTGACCAGCTGACCGGCCTGCCCAACCGCCGGCTCATGCGCGATCGCTTGCAGCAAACCCTGTCCAACCGTACCCGCCACCCGCGCACCGGCGCGCTGTTGCTGATTGACCTGGACCACTTCAAAACCCTCAACGACAGCCTGGGCCACAACGCTGGCGACCATCTGTTGCAGCTGGTGGCGCAACGCCTGCAACACTGCGTGCGCGAGGGCGATACAGTGTCCCGCCTGGGTGGCGATGAGTTTGTCATTTTGCTGGCCGACCTGAGCGACTTGATGCCAGACGCCGCCAACGAAGCCCGCTCAGTCTGCGAAACCCTGCTGAGCCACCTTAGCGAGCCCTACCAGATCAGCGGCCAGGAATACCGTGGCACGGCCAGCATTGGCGTGACACTGTTCGGCCAGCAGGCGGATTCGGTCGACGATCTGCTCAAACAGGCCGACATGGCCATGTACCAGGCCAAGACCAGCGGACGCAATGGCATGCGCTTTTTCGACCTGGAAATGCAATCCGCCGTCAGCAGCCGGGTCGCTCTGGAAAGCGATTTGCGCCTGGCCTTGCGGGAACACCAGTTTGTGCTGCACTTTCAACCCTTGGTGCATGACGACGGCGGCATTTATGCCGCCGAAGTGCTGGTGCGCTGGCAGCATCCGCAGTTCGGACTGGTGGCGCCGGACCGCTTTATTCCGCTGGCCGAAGAAACCGGCATGATCCTGCCGCTCGGTCTGTGGGTGCTGGAAGCCGCCTGCACCCAGTTGGCCAACTGGGCTGCCGGGGTCCGGCGGCTGGACCTGTCGCTGGCGGTCAACGTCAGCGTGCACCAGCTGCGGCACCCCGATTTTGTCAAACAGGTGCTCGCCGTATTGAAGCGCACCGGCGCCGATCCGCGCAAGCTGAAGCTGGAAATTACAGAAAGCCAGCTGATGGAAGACGTGGAAGAAAGCATTTTCAAAATGAACCAGCTCAAGGCCCACGGCATCCATTTCGCACTGGATGACTTTGGCACGGGCTACTCCTCACTCGCCTACCTGAAACGCCTGCCACTGGAAAAGCTCAAAATTGACCGCTCGTTTGTCAGTGATGTGCTGACCGACCCCAACGACTCGGCGATTGTCAAAACCATCATCGCCCTGGCCCAGAATCTGGGACTGCAAGTGGTTGCCGAAGGCGTCGAGACCAACGCACAACTGGACTTTCTGCTATTGAATGGCTGCCACATATTCCAGGGGTACCTGTTCAGCAAGCCGCTGCCGATCGATGCCTTTGAGCACTATTGCCTGGAAGGCGCCCGCCACGGCCCTTTATTGCAGGTAGTCCACTAGCACGCCGTGCAGCCAGTCCATCACATAGCGCACCCGGGTCGACAGGTTGCGGCGATTGGCATAGACCAGCGACAAAGGCATGGGCGGCGCCGGCCAGCGCGGCAGTACTTCGAGCAGGCGTCCCTGGTCGATCAATTCGCGCACGCCGACGAAGGGCACCTGGATCAGACCCAGACCGGCCAGACAGGCAGCCTGATAGGCCTCGGCATTGTTCACCGTGATCGCACCTTGCATGGGTAGCGCTATTTCCGCGCCCTGCTCCAGGTATTCAAAACCTGTCGTTTTAACGCCCAGGGTGGCGGCGTAATGCACCAGGGTGTGCCGTGCCAGATCATCGATCGATTGCGGCAGCCCACAACGCGCGGCATAGCCCGGACTGACACAATTGGCCATGCGCAAGGCCCCCACCGGCCGGGCGATCAAGCCCGGCTCGGTCACCTTGCCGGCGCGCACCACGCAATCAAAACCCTCGCGCACCAGGTCAACCCGGCGCTCGGTGCTGCTGATTTCCACTTGCAGCTGCGGATGCTGTTGCAGCAACTCGGGCAGGCGCGGCAGTACCGCCTGGCGCGCCACCACCGTCGACATGTCCAGCCGCACACGCCCTTTCAGGGCATTCGGCGTTTGCAGCTGGAACATGGTTTGCAGCTCGTCCATATCGGACAGCGCATCCTTGCAGCGCTCATAAAACGCCTGGCCGTCGTGTGTCAGTACCACTTTGCGCGTGGTCCGGTGCAGCAGCCGCACCCCGAGCCGGTTTTCCAGTTGCTGCACGGCGTTGGAGGCACTCGCCTTGGGCAAGCCCAGGCTGTCCGCCGCCTGGGTGAAGCTCGACAGCTCGGCCACGCGCGAGAACACCAGCATGTGATCCAGAAAACTCATTGTGCGATTTTAGTGAACAAATTAATCACATTCTGCGCATTTATCCAAGCAAACACGAACAGTAAACTGCCTCCATCGCAGCACTTATCCCACCAGGAGTTCCCCTATGCAAAACTCTCCCTCCATCGCACTGGTCACCGGCGGCAGCCGCGGCCTGGGCAAAAGTACCGCCCTGCACCTGGCCCGCCAAGGCCATGGCGTGATCCTGACCTACCGCAGCAAGCAGGCTGAAGCCGCCGCCGTGGTCGCGCAAATCGAGGCCATGGGCCAGAAAGCCGTGGCACTGGCGCTGAATGTCGCCGACAGCAGCAGCTTTCTCGACTTCGCCGGCCAGGTGCGCGACGCGCTGCAGGCGCACTGGGGCTGCGGCCAATTCCATGTGCTGGTGAATAACGCCGGCACCGGCGCCCATGCCAGCCTGATGGACACCACCGAAGCGCAGTTCGACGAACTGTTCAAGCTGCACTTCAAGGGCGTCTTTTTCCTGACGCAAAAGCTGCTGCCCTTGATGGCCGACGGCGGCCGCATTGTCAATCTGTCCTCCGGACTGACACGCTTTGCGCTGCCCGGCTATGCCGCCTACGCGTCCATGAAAGGTGCAGTCGAAGTGATGACGCGCTATATGGCCAAAGAATTGGGGCCACGCGGTATCGCCGTCAACACCGTGGCGCCGGGCGCCATCGCAACCGACTTTGGCGGCGGTGCCGTGCGCGACAATCCGCAACTCAACGCCTTTGTCGCCAGCCAGACGGCGCTGGGGCGGGTCGGTGAGGCCGACGACATCGGCGCCATGCTGGCGCGCCTGGTGTCCGCAGACAACCGCTGGGTCAACGCGCAGCGCATTGAAGTCTCCGGCGGCATGTTCGTCTGAGGACCTGGCAGCGGCCCGCGGCGACCAGCGGTTGCCAGTCTCTGCCCGTCGCTGCCAGCCACTGCTTCCAGTCGGCTCAACCCAGGTGGGCGCCGCCGTCAACGTCGACCACACTGCCCGTGACAAAGGGATTGCTGAGCGCGTAGTAAATCGCCTGGGCAATGTGCTCCGGGCTGCCGGTGCGCCCGACCGGCAGGCGCGCCGCCACGGCGGCAAACTGCGCCGCCTTGGCAGCTGCCGGCATGGCGTCGTA
>CAIUDG010000149.1 GCA_903897925.1 uncultured beta proteobacterium
CGAACAATTTCACATTGCAAAACGCAAATTCCATGAAATAAAACGCCGGCCGCGACTTCAGAACGCTGCAGCGTAATGCTGCAGCTCCCAGCCACTGACATGCTGGCTATAGGCGTCCCACTCTGCCCGTTTCAGGTGCAGAAACTGGTCGCAAAAGGCCGCGCCCACGGCGTTGCGCAGAACACTGTCGGCCTGTAGCGCATCCAGCGCCTCTTCCAGATTGCGCGGCAGACGTGGCGGCATGGTCTGTCCACTGGCCTGGCGCAGATAGAGGTCCTCGTCACAGGGCTCGGGCGGTGTCAGCGCCTGGTCCATACCCTGCAGTCCGGCCGCCAGCGTCGCGGCAATGGCCGCATACACATTGCAGGACGGGTCAGGCAAACGCCATTCAATTCGCCCCGCAACGGTGCGCACCAAACAGGTCCGGTTGTTGTCGCCATAGCTTTTCCACACCGGCGACCAGGTGGTACCGGAAGCACTCTGGCTGCTGGCCAAGCGCTTGTAGCTATTGACCGTGGGGGCACACAAGGCACTCAGCGCGTCCGCGTGGTGCAGCAAGCCAGCGGCAAACTGGTGCCCGGCACGGCTCAGGCCCAAGGCCCCTTGGGCATCCGCAAACACCGCACGGCCACTGGCATCGGTCAGGCTCAAGTGGAAATGCAAACCACTGCCGGGCGCCGTAGCCACCGGCTTGGGCATGCTGCTGAACAGCAGGCCGTGGCGTTCGGCTACCGCATGCGCCGTCATTTTGAACAGCATATAGCGATCGGCAGCGGCCAATGCGTCATCAAAACGGTAATTGATTTCGTACTGGCCGCAAGCGTCTTCATGGTCGATTTGCTGCAGCTCAAAGCCGAGTTGCGTCAGCGTGCTGCGCATGTCTTCCAGCAGCGCCGCGTTGCGATGAATCGACTTCAAATCATAGGAAGGCTTGTCCAGTTGGTCCGCCGCATCCGCCACCTGCCAGGCGCCGTCGGTTCCTTTGCGCAGCAAAAAGAACTCAGGCTCGATACCGACCCAGAGTGTCAGTCCGCGCGACTGCAAAGACTGCAGCACGGTTTTCAACATCTGCCGCGAGCAGGTGTCCAAGGGTTCAGCGCCGGCGTAGCCATCGCACACGGCGTGGGCCACGCCGGGCATGAATGGCAGTGGTCGCAGCGAATCCAGTTGCACGCGCCCGTAATACTCGCTGCGCGCACCGAAACGCGGCAAACCGGTGCCCCAAATGCTGGGTCCCGCAAAGCCGGCACCCTGCTCCGCCCACTCTTGCAGCTTTTCCACCGGCACCAGCTTGCCTTTGGCAACGCCATGCAGGTCACAAAATTGCGTCAGCACGGAATGAATACCGCGTGCCTGCAGGCTGGCTATGGTTTTTTTATAGTCGTGCATAACTGTGGCGTGAGCGGGTGCGGGCGGCGCAGGCCCGCTCAGGCCAGCACTTCTTGCAAAATGCCCATGGCTTCGGCGAACACGCTGTCTTCAATCGTCAGCGGGAACAGGAAACGCACGGTGTTGGCATAGACGCCGCAGGTCAGCAGCAGCAAGCCCTTCTTCAAGGCCGCCGCCTGCACCGCCTTGGCC
>CAIUDG010000150.1 GCA_903897925.1 uncultured beta proteobacterium
CCGGCATGAAGGACTCGAAGGTGATTGTGGCTATCAACAAGGATGGCGAAGCACCGATCTTCAGCGTGGCCGACTATGGCCTGGAAGCCGATTTGTTTGTTGCGGTGCCCGAACTGGTCGCCGCGCTGTAACTAGCAGCGTGTAGAAGGGCATCCTGGCGATGCCCTTTTTTCTATATAAAAGTCCCAAAGTACCCTACTAGGAGAGATTCATGAGTTACGTTGCCCCCGTCAAGGACATGCTTTTCAACATTGCCCACCTGGCCAATATTGAGCAGATTGCACAGATTCCGGCGTTTGAAGATGCCGGTCTGGAAACCGCCCAAGCGGTGCTGGAAGAAGCTGCCAAATTCACCGAAGGCGTGCTGGCCCCACTGAACTGGGAAGGCGACAAGAATCCGACCAGCTGGAAGGCCGGTGAAGTCACCGCCACCCCCGGTTTCAAGGAAGCCTACAAGCAGTTTGCCGAAGGCGGCTGGCAGGGCCTGCAGCATCCGGCAGACTTCGGTGGCCAGGGCTTGCCCAAGACCATCGGTGCCGCATGCATTGAAATGACCAACAGCGCCAACCTGAGCTTTGCCCTGTGCCCGCTGCTTAGCGACGGCGCCATCGAAGCCCTGTTGACGGCCGGTTCCGACGAACTCAAGGCGGTCTATCTGGAAAAACTGGTCAGCGGCGAATGGACCGGCACCATGAACCTGACCGAACCCCAGGCGGGCAGTGACCTGGCCATGGTGCGCAGCCGTGCCGAGCCGCAGCCCGACGGCACCTACAAGGTGTTTGGCACCAAGATTTTCATCACCTGGGGTGAACACCAGATGGCCGAGAACATCGTGCACCTGGTGCTGGCACGGGTGCAAGGCGCTCCCGAAGGCGTCAAGGGCATCAGCCTGTTCGTGGTGCCCAAGGTGCTGGTCAATGCCGACGGTTCGCTGGGCAAGCGCAATGACGTGCAGTGCGTCAGCATCGAACACAAAATGGGCATCAAGGCCAGCCCGACGGCTGTGCTGCAGTACGGTGACGGCCTGGCCGGCTCGGTCGCCGACAGCCAGGGCGCCGGTGCCGTGGGCTATCTGGTGGGCCAGGAAAACCGTGGCCTGGAATACATGTTCATCATGATGAACGCGGCCCGTTACGCCGTCGGCGTGCAGGGCATTGCGATTGCCGAACGTGCCTACCAAAAAGCGGTGCAGTTCTCGCGCGAGCGCGTGCAGAGCCGCCCGGTGGATGGTTCGATCCAGGCCAGCGCCGCCATCATTCACCACCCCGATGTGCGCCGCATGCTGATGACCATGCGTGCTTATACCGAAGGTTGCCGCGCACTGGCCTCAGTGTCTGCCAGCGCCTACGACGCAGCGCACCACCACCCGGATGCCGATACGCGCAAGGCCAACCAGGCTTTCTATGAATTCATGGTGCCGCTGATCAAGGGCTTCAGCACCGAGATGAGCCTGACGGTGACCAGCATGGCAGTGCAGGTGCACGGCGGCATGGGTTTCATTGAAGAAACCGGTGTGGCCCAGTACTACCGCGATGCCAAAATTCTGACGATTTATGAAGGCACCACCGCCATCCAGGCGAATGACCTGGTCGGCCGCAAGACCGCGCGCGACGGCGGCCAGACGGCACGTGGCATTGCCGGTCAGATTGAAGTCACGCTGGACGAACTGCGCAAGAGCGGCAGCGCCGATGCACTGGCCGTGGCCAAGCGCCTGGACGTGGCGCGCAAGGCATTCCTGGACGTGGTCGACTTCGTCGCCGGCAATACCAAGGCCAGCCCGAATGCCGTGTTCTCTGGCAGCGTGCCCTATCTGCTGCTGACTGGCGGACTGATGGCCGGCTGGCAGATGGCCCGCGCCCTGCTGGTGGCGGAGCGCGAAATCGCTGCCGGACAGGATGTGCCGTTCATGCAGGCCAAGATCATTACGGCGCGCTTCTATGCCGACCACATTCTGAACCAGGCACCGGGCGTGCGCGACAGCATCGTTGAAGGTGCTGAATGCGTTACCGCCATGGCGCTGGACGCGTTCTAAGGCGGTCGGCACGCATGGCACGCCTACCCGCACCGCTGGACCGATTGCCGTTTCCGGTGATCGGTTCGCCCCTGTTCATCATCAGCCACCCACGGCTGGTGATTGCCCAATGCATTGCCGGCGTGGTGGGCAGCATGCCCGCGCTCAATGCGCGCCCGGCCGAGTTGCTGGAAGAATGGCTGATCGAGATCACCGAGGCGCTGCAGGCGCACAACCGGGCCCATCCGGAGCAGCCGGCGGCGCCGTTTGCCATCAACCAGATCGTGCACAAGAGCAATGAACGGCTCGAGCACGACATGGCGTTGTGCGTCAAGTACCAGGTGCCGATCATCATCACTTCGCTCGGTGCCCGGGAAGAAATCAACGCCGCGGCGCATTCCTATGGTGGCGTGGTGCTGCATGACGTGATCAACAACACGCATGCGCACAAGGCCATCGACAAGGGGGCCGACGGTCTGATTGCAGTGGCGGCCGGTGCCGGGGGCCATGCGGGTGTGAAGAGTCCGTTTGCGTTGGTGCAGGAAATTCGCCAGTGGTTCGACGGTCCGCTGGCCTTGAGTGGTGCCATCGCCAGCGGTGACGCGGTGCTGGCAGCCCAGGCCATGGGTGCCGATTTTGCCTACATGGGCTCGGCCTTTATTGCCACCGAAGAGGCGCGCGCTGTCGACGCGTACAAGCAGTGCATCGTGGACAGCAACTCGGACGATATCGTCTACAGCAATCTGTTCACCGGCGTGCACGGCAATTATCTGGCGCCGAGTATTCGCGCCAGCGGCCTGGACCCGGACAAGTTGCCGCAAAGCGATCCCAGTGCCATGAATTTTGGCGCCGCCGGCGCCAAGGCCTGGAAGGAAATCTGGGGCTGTGGTCAGGGCATTGGGGCCGTGTCCCAGGTGCAGCCGGTGGCCGATTTCGTGGCCCAACTGAAGCGTGAGTACGCCGCTGCGCGTGCCCGTTTGTCACTTACCTGATGCAAGGAAAACACAATGGCCTGGGTTGATCTGGTGTGTGTTCTGGCGCTGTTGCAGGCGGTATTTTTTGGTGTCATGGTGGGCAGTGCGCGCGCCAAATACGGGGTGCAGGCGCCGGCCGTGAGCGGGCATCCGATGTTCGAGCGCATGTACCGCGTGCAAATGAATACGCTGGAATTGCTGATGGCGTTTGTGCCGGCGCTCTATCTGGCTGCGCGCTATTGGTCGCCGCAGTGGGTGGCGGCGACCGGCGCCATCTTTCTGCTTGGGCGCCTGGTCTACTGGCGTGCCTATCTGCGCGACCCGGCCAGCCGCAGCCTGGGCTTTGGCCTGAGCGCCTTCCCGGTGCTGGCGCTGCTGGCGGCAACCCTGCTGGGAATCGCCCGCACGCTTTAGGTCGGCCAGGTCGAGCCGTGTTCCGGCACACTGGCGCGCCAGCCGAGTTCGCGCGTGATGCGCGCGCGCAAGGTGTCCGCCGGATGGATTTCTCCGTGCACCACATAGACCTGATCCGGTGTGCCCGGCATCGATTGGAGCCAGGCCAGCAACTGGTTTGCATCGGCGTGGGCCGAGGCTGATTCCAATTTCACTACCTCGGCACGGATTGCTACGTCGCGCCCGTGAATGCGTACGCTGGAGGCGCCGCTGGCAATGGTGGCGCCGCGCGTGCCGGGTGCCTGGAATCCGGTCAGTATCACCATGTTGTGCGGGTTTTCGGCATATTGGGCCAGGTGGTGCAGCACCCGGCCACCGGTGGCCATGCCGCTGGCCGACAGAATCACCATCGGGCCGTGGCGCGCTGCCAGTGCGCGCGATTCTTCGACGCTGTTGACCATGGTGGCACAGTGCATCAGGGCCCGGGTGTCGTGCGCATTGAGGCGGTGTTCGCCCGGGTGCTGCTCGAACAGGTGGGTGGTGTGCACCGCCATCGGGCTGTCCAGAAAAACCGGCAGATGCTGCGGCAGTACGCCGCGTTCCTTCAGTCGTGCGATGGCGTGCAGCAGCGACTGTGCGCGCCCGACGGCAAATACCGGCACCACCGCCACGCCACCGCGTGCGGCGAGGCGGCTCAGGGCGGGGCCGAGTTCGCTTAGAAAATTTTCACTCGGGTGGCTGCGGTCGCCGTAAGTGGACTCAATCAGCACGGTGTCGGCCGCCGGTGGCGGCTCTGGCGGGTTCATCAGCACATCGTCGGGCCGGCCCAGATCGCCTGAGAACAAAATGCGCCGCCCGGCCACTTCCAGCAGGATGCTGGCGGCACCCAGAATGTGGCCGGCGGGCTGGAAGCGCGCGCTCCAGCCGGGCAGCACCTGATACGGCTTGTGGTATTCCACTGCCTTCATAGCAGGCAGGCAGTCCAGCGCATCTTGCCGCGTATACAGCGGCATCGCCGGGGCATGGCGCGAGAAGCCGTGGCGGTTGGCGAAGGCGGCGTCTTCTTCCTGGATATGGCCGCTGTCAGGCAGCAGGATGCGGCACAGGTCACGCGTGCCGGCGCTGGCATATATGTGGCCGCTGTAGCCATTTTTTACCAGCAAGGGCAGATAGCCGCTGTGGTCCAGATGGGCATGCGTCAGCAGCACTGCCGAGACACTGCCGGGGTCAACCGGCAGCGCCGCCCAATTGCGCAGGCGCAGCTGCTTGTAGCCCTGGAACAAACCGCAATCCACCAGCAGGCTGTGGCCGTCGTGGCGCACCAGATATTTGGAACCGGTGACTGTATCGGCGCCGCCAAGAAAGGTAATGGTGACAGACATGAATGCATTCCTCTGATTTGCGAATAGCTGTCCGAAAAATAGCATGCTTTGGGTGCGACTAGCAGTTATTTGATTTTCTTCATAGAATCATTTCTATCAGTTTTAATTAAAAGAATATTTTTTGTAAATGCGTGCAGCAAGCTCGGGGAGGGCGATTGCATTGAACTATTTGCAGACACTGCGCGAAGAATATGCAGCTGCCAACCGCTGGCGCCTGCAGGGCGATGTGGCCCAGGCCACGGCGATTCGCTTTCTGGGTATATCCGCCAGGATTGCCCTGTTGATCTTGCTTTTTCTGCCTTTTTCTGCGGCGAAGATGCCGTGGCTTGCGGCTGCCCTGATCATGGCTGCCGCAGGGACCGCCTGGCGTTGCCGCCAGTTGGCGTCGCTTGGCCACTATGCCAGCGCCCTGCAGCGCTATGGCTGGGTGCTGCTGCTGTTGATCGTGCTGCCATTGCTGTTGTTTGGCCGCAATCTGAGTTATTGCGCCTTGATCGTATTCACCATCGTGCCGACTTATGTCACGGTGCTGGGCGCGCGTGCAGCGTTGCTTTATGTGGCTGCGTTTTTGGCGCTGGCGGCGGCATTTTTCCTGGCCATACCGCTGGGACTGGATTTACCGCTGCTGTTTCCCCTGCACACGCCGATGCAGATCGCCACGGTGCTGTATGCGGCGCTGGCGATTGTGGTGCCGATGCTGTCGGTACTCAGCGGGGTGTACCAGGAGCGCGCGCGGGCCGACCGGGCCCTGCGTGATCGGCAGGTGGCCGAGCAGTCGTTGCAGCTGCTGAGCGATTCGCTGGCACAGCGCCTGTCACAGACCGAAACGCTGCTGCGATCGGCGCTGGAAGTGATTGGCGAGGCCTTCGTAATCTTTGATCCGCAGGACCGGCTGGTGTTTTGCAATGAGGAATATCGCAAGGTGTATGCCAAGGCCGCGCCGATGATCGCGGTGGGACGCAGTTTTGCAGAAATTCTGCGCTGTGGTGCCGACAACGGATTGTTTCCCGATGCGCTGGGGCAGGTCGATGCCTGGGTCGCGGAGCGCCTGGCGGCACGCCAGGGCGGCGATACCCGGCTGGTGCAGCGCCTGGAAGGCGATCGCTGGATGAAAGTGCTGGAGCAGAAAACGGCGTCCGGCTATACCGTCAGTTTCCGGGTAGATATCAGCGAGCAGTTCCGCGCCAAGGAAGCGGCGGAATCCGCCAGCCGTGCCAAGAGCGAGTTTTTGGCCATCATGAGCCACGAAATCCGCACCCCCATGAATGCCGTGCTGGGCATGGCGCAAGTGTTGTTGAACCCGGAGCTGGCCTACCAGGAACGGACCCTCGCAGCGCAGACCATTTTGCGCTCCGGCCAGGCCATGATGGAAGTGCTCAACGATATTCTGGATGTCGCCAAAATCGAGTCTGGCAAGCTGGCCTTGCGGCCGCTGGCGTTTGCTCCGGCGGAGCTGCTGCAGGAATGCACGCAGTTGTTCGTGGCACTGGCTCTGTCGCGCAATTTGCAGCTGGAGTTCCATTCCCGCGTGGCCGAAGGCAGTCGCTACCTTGCCGATGCCGGTCGGATTCGGCAGATCTTGAGCAATCTGATCGGCAACGCTGTCAAGTTCACCGAGCGTGGTCGCATCCAGATCGAGGTGCAGGAAATTGCGTGCCAGGGCGCTACTGCGCTGCTCGAGTTTTCCGTTACCGACAGCGGTGCCGGCATCGACGCCCAGCATTTGCCGCAGATGTTCCAGCCCTTCACCCAGCTGGACGGTTCCAGCACCCGAAAGTTTGGCGGTACCGGCCTGGGCTTGTCGATTGTCAGCAAGGTGGCGGAACTGATGGGCGGCAGCGCCGGCGCCAGTTCGCAGCCAGGACAAGGTTCGCGTTTCTGGTTTCGTATTCAGGCGCAGGTGTTGGAGTCTGCTGACCTAGCGGCCCCGGTGGCCCCGGTGGTGGCGGGCACGCGCACGCCGGCGCTGCGCTTGCGCGGCCACGTGCTGGTGGTGGAAGACCAGCCGATGCAACGCAAATTGCTGGCCCTGCATCTGGACAAGCTCGGGCTCAGCCACGAGGCAGTGGAAAACGGTGCGCTGGCAGTGCAGGCGGTGCAGAGCGGGCGCCCATTCGATGCTATTTTGATGGACATGAATCTGCCGGTGATTGATGGCCTGCAGGCCACGCGCGCGATCCGCCTATGGGAACGCAGCCAGCAGTGGCACGAGATACCGATTGTGGCGATTACTGCAAATGCCTTTGATGTGGACCGCAGCAACTGCCTGGCCTCGGGCATGAATGCCTTTCTGGCCAAACCGATTTACTTTGACCTGCTGTACGGCGCACTGCAAGGCTGGCTGGCCCCGGCAGCTGCGACCGGCGCCGGCGGCACTGGCCTGCGTGACTTGTCGGGCGCGGATCGGGCCATGCTGCGGGAGCGTGGCGCCACCTTGCTGGTGCTGCTGCAGCGCCACGCATTTTCCGCGCTGGCGGCACTGGACGAGATGAAGTTGCTGGCAGCGCAGACGCTGCTGGCGCCCGAATTGGAGGCCGTAGGCCAGTGCCTGAAGGAGATGGATTTTCCGGCCGCCGAACAGGCGCTGCAGCGGCTCTTGCAACACTACACCGAAGAGGCTTGTGTATGACGACGACTCCCTTCCGCATTCTGGTAATCGATGACAACCCGGAGAATCTGGTGGTGATCGGCTCGGCGCTGGAGAGCACATTTGACTGTGCCATGGCGTCTTCCGGCGCCAGCGGCCTGGCCCTGGCGGCGCGGCAGCGGCCCGATCTGGTGCTGCTGGACATCATGATGCCGGAGATGGACGGCTTTGAAACCTGTCGGCGCTTCAAGAACGACCCGCAGCTGGCCCCGATTCCGGTGGTGTTTTTGACGGCACTGACGGACATGGAAACCGAAGTCGCCGGCCTGGAGCTGGGCGCGGTGGACTATATCGCCAAGCCGATCAATGTGGCACTGCTGAAAAAACGCGTACTCAACATTTTGAAAGTGACTGAACTGACACAGCATTTGCGTGCCAGCGAGGAGCGCCTGAGTCTGGTCATGGACGCCACCGGTGAAGGGGTCTGGGACTGGGATATTGCCAGCGGCCAGGTAGTGCACAACGCTGCCTGGTGCCGCTTGCTGGGCCTGGACGCCAGTTACCTGGCGCATCCGGTAGAGGTCTTTGTCGCGCAGATTCTGGCCGATGACCTGCCGGCCGTGCAGGGCGCGCTCGACGCCTGTCTGGCCGGCGCTGCGCTCTACACCAGCGAGCACCGCATCCGGCGTGCCGATGGCGACTACATCTGGGTCGCCGACCGGGGCCAGGTGGTGGAGCGCGATGCCCAGGGCCGGCCCTTGCGCATGGTGGGTGCCATAACGAATATCAATGAGCGCAAGCAGCACGAACAGCAAATCCGGCAACTGGCGTTTTATGACCCGCTGACCGATCTGCCGAATCGGCGCTTGCTGGTGGACCGGGTCCAGCGCCTGATTGTGCAGTGCAGCCGCATCAGCCACTTCAATGCGCTGATGTTTCTTGATTTGGACCGCTTCAAGCTGTTGAACGACACCCTCGGTCATGCGGCCGGTGACGCGCTGTTGATCCAGGTGGCGCAGCGCCTGCGCGGCTGCGTGCGCCAGCTTGACACGGTGGCGCGCATGGGCGGCGACGAGTTCGTGGTCTTGATTGAAGGTTTGAGCGAGGACCCGGTACTGGCCCTGGCCCATGCGTCGCAGATTGCCGAGAAGATATTGCAGCAGTTGCAACAGGTTTATCAGCTCGGCGCGCACCAGCATAGCTGCAGCGGCAGCGTGGGGCTGACCTTGTTCAACAGCGCCCGTGAAACGGTGGACCAGGTCTTGCAGCGCGCCGATGTCGCGATGTACGAGGCCAAGGCCGGTGGCCGCGGCATGTTGCGGGTCAATTGCGAGTTTTTGGCTCGCCACTGACCCGCCGCAGGCCGGCGTTCAGCTGAAGAAGCTCTTCAGCCGGTCGGTCCAGCTGTCACCCGAAGGGGAGTGCTTGCTGCCGCCCTTTTTGAAGGACTCATCCAGCTCGCGCAGCAGGCGGCGCTGGTGTTCGCTCAGCTTGACCGGGGTTTCCACTGCGATGTGGCAATACAGGTCGCCCGGATAGCTCGAACGCACGCCCTTGATACCCTTGCCGCGCAGGCGGAACTGCTTGCCAGTCTGGGTGCCTTCGGGAATGTCGATGGCGGCTTTGCCGGCCAGGGTTGGCACATCGATCTCGCCGCCCAGGGCCGCCGTTACCATGCTGATCGGCACCGAACAGTGGATGTCGTCGCCATCGCGCTCGAAGATGTCGTGCTTTTTCAGGCGGATTTCAATGTACAGATCACCGGCCGGACCACCGTTGGTGCCGGGTTCGCCATTGCCGGCACTGCGAATGCGCATGCCGCCGTCGATACCGGCAGGAATGGTCACTTCCAGCGTTTTCTGGCGCTTGATCTTGCCCTGGCCATGGCAGGCGATGCAGGGTTCCGGAATCACCTTGCCGCCGCCGCGGCAGGTTGGACAGGTTTGTTGCACGCTGAAAAAGCCCTGGCGCATCTGCACCTGGCCGGAGCCATTGCAGGTGCCGCAGGTCTTGACCTGGGTGCCGGGCTTGGCGCCGCTGCCCTTGCAGGTGTCGCAGCTGTCCCAGCTCGGGATGCGGATTTGCGCGTCCTTGCCCTTGGCGGCTTCTTCCAGGGTGATTTCCATGGCGTAGCTGAGGTCGTTGCCACGGTAGACCTGGCGTCCGCCGCCGGCGCGTCCGCGCTGCTGGCCAAACATGTCACCAAAGATATCGCCGAATGCTTCGGCAAAGCCACCGTAGCCTTCGCCACCGGCAGCACCGCCACCGCGGTTCGGGTCAACGCCGGCGTGGCCGTACTGGTCGTAGGCGGCGCGCTTCTGCGCATCCGACAGCATCTCGTAGGCCTCTTTGGCCTCCTTGAATTTTTCTTCTGCCACCTTGGTGGTGTCGCCCTGGTTGCGGTCAGGGTGGTGCTTCATCGCCAGCTTGCGATAGGCCTTCTTGATGTCCTCTTCGGACGCGTTTTTGGGAACGCCAAGAATTTCGTAATAGTCTCGTTTGGCCATGGTAAATCGGAGTCCGTTAACAACAGAAAAGCCGCGTTGAGGCACCCAGAGTGTCCAACGCGGCGCGTTTCATTGGCTGCGTGCCAGTGAAGAATCAACCCTTCTTGACTTCTTTCACTTCGGCATCCACCACATTGTCGTCTGCTGGCTTGGCGCTGTGCGATGCGTGCTCTGCCGCCGGCTCGGCTTGCGGTGCGCCTTCAGCAGCCTGCTTGGCCTGCATGTCGGCATACACCTTCTCGCCCAGCTTCTGGCTGGCGGCCAGCAGTGCTTCGCTGGCGGCCTTGATGGCATCCTTGTCTTCCGACTTCAGGGAATCTTCCACGGTCTTGATGGCCGCTTCGATTTTTTCCTTTTCGCCGGCTTCGAGCTTGTCGCCGTATTCGCCCAGGCTCTTCTTGACGCTGTGGGCGTTGGCTTCGGCTTCGTTGCGCGCCTGCACCAGTTCCAGTTTTTTCTTGTCGTCGGCTGCGTTCAGCTCGGCATCCTTGACCATCTGCTGAATTTCCGCTTCTGACAAGCCCGAATTGGCCTTGATGGTGATCTTGTTTTCCTTGCCGGTGCCTTTGTCTTTGGCGCCGACGTGCAGAATGCCGTTGGCGTCAATGTCAAACGACACTTCGATTTGCGGCATGCCGCGCTGTGCCGGTGGAATGCCTTCCAGGTTGAACTCGCCGAGCAGCTTGTTCACGGCAGCAATCTCGCGCTCACCCTGGAACACCTTGATCGTCACGGCCGGCTGGTTGTCTTCGGCGGTGGAGAAGGTCTGGGCGAACTTGGTCGGGATGGTGGTGTTCTTGGTGATCATTTTGGTCATCACACCACCCAGGGTTTCAATGCCCAGCGACAACGGCGTTACGTCGAGCAGCAGCACGTCTTTGCGGTCACCGGACAGCACCTGGCCCTGAATGGCGGCGCCAACGGCGACGGCTTCGTCCGGGTTGACGTCCTTGCGTGGCTCGCGGCCGAACAGTTCCTTGACCTTTTCCTGCACTTTGGGCATGCGCGTCATGCCGCCCACCAGAATCACGTCATGGATGTCGGCAGCAGCGACGCCAGCGTCTTTCATGGCGGTGCGGCAGGGCGCAATGGTGCGCTCGATCAATTCGTCCACCAGGCTTTCCAGCTTGGCGCGGGTCAGCTTGACGTTCAGGTGCTTGGGACCGGTGGCGTCGGCGGTGACGTAAGGCAGGTTGATATCGGTCTGGGCGCTGCTGGAGAGTTCGAT
The DNA here is from genome assembly GCA_903897925.1 of uncultured beta proteobacterium. GTDB lineage: Bacteria > Pseudomonadota > Gammaproteobacteria > Burkholderiales > Burkholderiaceae_C > Allorhodoferax. The sequence continues at coordinate 11,083 of CAIUDG010000150.1, forward strand.
CTTGGCCTTTTCAGCGGCTTCCTTCAGGCGCTGCAATGCCAGCACGTCTTTGCTCAGGTCAACGCCTTGTTCTTTCTTGAACTCGCCGATGATGAAGTCGATGATGCGCTGGTCGAAGTCTTCACCGCCGAGGAAGGTGTCACCGTTGGTGGACAGCACTTCGAACTGCTTTTCGCCATCGACGTCAGCGATTTCGATGATGGAGACGTCAAACGTGCCGCCACCCAGGTCGTACACGGCGATCTTGCGGTCGCCCTTTTCGTTCTTGTCCAGGCCGAAGGCCAGGGCCGCAGCGGTAGGTTCGTTGATGATGCGCTTGACATCCAGACCGGCGATGCGGCCAGCATCTTTGGTGGCCTGGCGCTGGGCGTCATTGAAGTAGGCCGGCACCGTGATCACGGCTTCGGTCACGGCTTCGCCGAGGTAGTCTTCGGCGGTCTTCTTCATCTTGCGCAGCACATCGGCGCTGACCTGCTGCGGTGCCAGGCGGTTGCCACGCACTTCGACCCAGGCGTCGCCGTTGTCGGCGGCCGCGATGGTGTAGGGCATCAGGTCGATGTCCTTTTGCACTTCTTTTTCGGTGAACTTGCGGCCAATCAGGCGCTTCACCGCGTACAGCGTGTTGCGTGGGTTGGTCACGGCCTGGCGCTTGGCCGATGCGCCGACCAGCACTTCGCCGTCTTCCTGGTACGCAATGATGGACGGCGTGGTGCGCGCACCCTCGGCGTTCTCGATCACTTTGGCGGTGTTGCCTTCCATGATCGCCACGCAGCTGTTGGTGGTGCCCAAGTCAATGCCGATGATTCTTCCCATGATTTACTCCTGCTGATTCAATTAATTCGGATGTGGACAAGGTGTGGATGCTTGTCCCGGTTTCAAGTTTTTTTTATTTGCTGGCGGCAACGGTGACCAGCGCCGGACGCAGAATGCGCTCGGCAATGGAATAGCCCTTTTGCAAGACGCTGACCACGGTGTTGGCTTCCTGCTCGGAAGGCACCACGCTAATGGCCTGGTGCTGGTGCGGGTCGAACTTGGTTCCGGCGGCGGGCTGAATCGCCAGCACCTTGTTGCGCTCCAGGGCAGCCAGCAGCTGGCGCAGGGTGGCTTGGGCGCCTTCGCGGATTTGTTCTGCCGTGGCATCCTTGATCACCAGCCCGGCTTCCAGGCTGTCGGCGACCGGCAGCAGGCTTTCGGCAAAGCTTTCGAGGGCGAATTTGCGTGCCTTGCTGATTTCGTCCTCAGCGCGGCGGCGGGCGTTTTCGGCTTCCGCTTTGGCACGCAGGTATTGCTCGGCCAGGTCGGCACTCTTGGCTTGCAGCGCGGCCAGATCGGCTTGCGCCTTGCTGAGTGCGTCGGCCTCGTGCGCCGCCATGGCGGCGACCATGTCATCGGTGCTGGGGTATTGCGGTGCGTCTGCAGCGGGGGTCGGGGGTGTCTGGTTTTCAGGCATGCGGATCAGGTGGGGGATTGAACGGTTGCGCCCTACATGGAGGCCAGTCCAGGCAATTCAAGCGTGGCGCAACATTTTTCTGAGGGATGCGGGTGCCGTGCTGCGAATTAGCCCGAAACACCCAGCAGTTCGACGTCAAACTTGAGCGTGGCATTGGGCGGAATCACGCCGCCGGCGCCGCGTGCGCCATAGCCCAGGGCGGACGGAATGATCAGGGTGCGCGTACCGCCGACCTTCATGCCGGCCACGCCTTCGTCCCAACCACGAATCACCATGCCGGCACCCAGGCTGAACACAAAGGGGTCATTGCGGTCTTTGCTGGAGTCGAATTTTGCGCCCTGGGTGTCGTTGTTGTAGAGCCAGCCGGTGTAATGCACGGTCACGCTTTGGCCCTTGGTGGCGGTTGCGCCACTGCCTTCGGTGGTGTCGATGAATTGCAGGCCGCTTGCGGTGGTTTGCATGGTGTTTCCTTGGAGAGGCAAAAACCGGCAATTATGCCGCAGCGCTACCAGCTACTTGGCGGCTTTTGCCTGGTTGGTGCTCCAGCGCGCGGCGAAGCCGGGCAGTTCGTTGAAACGCTTGAGCAGGTCAACGCCGGTCAGGGTCAGAAAATAGCCATCGCTGCCGTGGCTCAGCAGGCCGGCTTCGCGCAATTCCTTGATGCGGGTGTTCAGGGTGTTCGGTGTGATGCCGCCGACACTGTCTTGCAGCAGGCGGAAGGTCTGGGCGTGGCCATCGCGCAGGGCCCACAGTACGCGCATGGCATACCGGGCTTCCAGCAGCGCCAGCAACTGGCCCATGGCAACCGACTCTTTGACGCTCATTCACAACCTTTTGACGATGCGGTTTGCCTGTGGGCAGGGCCGTCAGCGCAGGGCGTTGTCGGCAGTCCGGGGATATTGGAGGCAAAACTATAGCGCAAATTGTTGCCTGCTAGCAATTTTGTAGCTGGGGTCCTCGCCGGGGTCGCTTTTCGCTTCGGCGATTTCTACCGTCTAGACTCCTGGCGGGGATACTGCTCTTGCCAGTGCCATGGCGAACTGCTAACGTCGCCGCACAAAATATGCAGGGAATGCTGCGGAGAACGCTATGAAATTCAACTTTGAACAGGTCCATAACTACTACGAGCGCCTGGTGTTCGAAGAGGTGGCGCGGCGCGCCAGTGAGCCCGCGCACCATGACTTTAGTGCCGACATGTTGGCGGATGTCGCCTGCCTGGCGCTGAACCGCCTGCCGGTGCGCTATGTGCGCCACGATGTGGACATGATGTTCTATATGACCGAGCAGGAGCGCAAGACCATCGAAGAATCGATGCAGCAGGTGCTGGAGTTTTCCTTTGCCTTTGTGCTGGAGCGCACTGCCCGCTCGGCGCGCTAGATTTCCAGCGGGCGCCCCTGGGCGTCGCGGCGCCAGCAGGCGCGGCGCAGGCCACGCAGGGCATTGCAGATGGCCAGCTGATCTGCCTGCAGCAGCTGTTGCAGGGTCAGCACGCGGACTTCCAGTGCCGGCCAGCGTTGCAGCAGCTGGCTGCGCAAAACCCCCGGTAACACCCCAGCATTCAGGGCCGGCGTGCACCAGCGGCCGTTGATTCGGGCCAGCACATTGCTGCGCGCGCCCTCGGTCACCTGGCCGGCTGTGTTGACGAATATGGCATCAAAGGCCTGCAGCGCGCCAGCAGCGGCAATCGCTGCGTCGTAGCTGCTGCGCAGCGTGGTTTTGTGTTGGCGCAAGGCTTGTTCGATGTCGGGCAGGGGCTGGCGTGCCAGCACCAGCGCGACCGGACCGGGCGGCAGGGGCAGCAGCGGCGCATGGCCCAGCTGGAGTTGGCCCTGGTGCCGCAGTTCGAGTCGCAGGCGCAGTGTTTGCGCCGGGTCCAGCGCCTGGCAATAGCGCAGCAGGGCGTTTTCCACGGCCTGGGCGTCACAGGGCCAGCCAAGGGTCTGGGCACTGTGCTGCAGGCGTTGCAGATGGGCTGGCAGCCGGAGCAGTCGGCCGCCTTGCCAGCGCAGGGTTTCAATCAGGCCCAGGCCCGGGTCGAGCGCGGTCAGGAAACGCGCTTTGAGACGGGTTTCCTGGAATTCCTGGGCGCTGTCGGAGTCCAGCACAATGCCGCTGCCAACACCCAGGGTGGCGGCGCGGCTGCCCTGCTGGCAGGGGCCTAGCGTCAGCGTGCGGATGGCCACCGACAGGCAGAAATCACCGAGTCTGGTTGGTGTCGGTGTTGCTGCAGTTGCAGTTGCAGTTGCAGTTGCAACCGCCGGTGCGTCCAGCCAGCCGATGGCGCCGCAATACAGTCCGCGCGGCGAGCGTTCCAGTTCGGCAATGTGCCGCATGCTCTGCAACTTGGGTGCGCCGGTGATGGAGCCGCAGGGAAACACGGCGCGCAGCACCTCTGGCAGACGCATTTCCGGGCGCAGGGTGGCGCTGATGCTCGAGGTCATCTGGTGCACCGTGGCATAGCTTTCCACCTGAAAGCGCTGTGGCACCTGGACCGAGCCGGTGACGGCAATACGGCCCAGGTCGTTGCGCAGCAGGTCAACAATCATGACGTTTTCGGCGCGGTTTTTCGGGTCCTGGGCCAGCCAGTCGGCCTGGGCCTGGTCTTGCACCGGGTCGCTGCTGCGCGCGGCAGTGCCTTTCATGGGGCGGGTCAGCAGCTGGCCTTGCTGGTGCTGGACCAGCAGTTCGGGCGAGCGCGACAAGATCCATTCCGGGCTGCCGGACGCGGGTTCCGGTGGCAGGTGCGCCAGGGCGCCGAATGGCACCGGTTGCGTGGCACGCAGGCGCCGGTACAGACCCAGCACCGATCCGTACTGGGTGCCGAGCAGGCGGTAGGTGTAATTGATCTGGTAGCTGGCGCCGCTGCGCAGCAGGGTCTGGATCTGCTCCAGCGCCTGGTCGAATTCGGCTTCTTCAACGCTGGCCTGCAAGGCTGCAACTCCGCCAGGCGTTGGCTGCGTGGCGCCGTCCTGGGCTTGCAGCCAGGCTTGCACCGCGTCGGCGCTGAGGCGCCGGCACTGGCGAAACAGCAGGATGCGCAGGGCACCGCCGGGCGTGCCGGCGTGCAGCAAGCGGCTGCCCCACTCGTAGTCGATCAGCAGGACCGCGTGCAGTCCCTGGCCCAGATCGGAGTCCACCAACTGGCAGACCGCCTCCAGCGTGGCTGGATCGGTACAGACGTGCGCGTGCGCAAAATCGGTGTAGAGCCGGCTGCTGGGGCGCTCAGGCGTGGCCTGGCAGTCGTCCAGCAGCACAAACACCGGCGGCACGCCGCCGTGCCAGGGCGGCGCAGTGGCCATGCCGGTTTACAGCGTGTCGGTAAAGCTGCGCAGCTTGTCCGAGCGGCTCGGGTGCTTGAGCTTGCGCAGTGCCTTGGCTTCGATCTGGCGAATGCGTTCGCGCGTAACGTCGAACTGCTTGCCGACTTCTTCCAGCGTGTGGTCGCTGGTCATTTCGATGCCGAAACGCATGCGCAGCACCTTGGCTTCACGGGGCGTCAGGCTGTCGAGAATGTCTTTCACCACATCGCGCAGACCGGCCTGCATGGCTGCGTCCATCGGCGCGGTGTTGGCGCTGTCTTCGATGAAGTCGCCCAGGTGGGAATCGTCGTCGTCGCCGATCGGGGTTTCCATGGAGATCGGCTCCTTGGCGATCTTCATGATCTTGCGGATCTTGTCTTCCGGGATTTCCATCTTTTCGGCGAGCACCGACGCGTCCGGCTCAAAGCCGAACTCCTGCAGATGCTGGCGGCTGATGCGGTTCATCTTGTTGATGGTTTCGATCATGTGCACCGGAATGCGGATGGTGCGCGCCTGATCGGCGATCGAACGCGTAATCGCCTGACGTATCCACCAGGTGGCATAGGTCGAGAACTTGTAGCCACGGCGGTACTCAAACTTGTCCACGGCTTTCATCAAACCGATATTGCCTTCCTGAATCAGGTCCAGAAACTGCAGTCCACGGTTGGTGTACTTCTTGGCAATCGAGATGACCAGGCGCAGGTTGGCCTCGATCATTTCCTTCTTGGCCGCGCGGGATGCGTACTCGCCCGCATTCATGCGCTTGTTAATGTCCTTGAGTTGCTCCAGAGGCACCACCACGCGGGCCTGCAAGTCCGTCAGCTTTTGTTGAAGATCCTGCACCGGAGGAATATTGCGGCCCATGATGGCGCTCCAGGGCTTGCCG
>CAIUDG010000151.1 GCA_903897925.1 uncultured beta proteobacterium
CCGGCATGAAGGACTCGAAGGTGATTGTGGCTATCAACAAGGATGGCGAAGCACCGATCTTCAGCGTGGCCGACTATGGCCTGGAAGCCGATTTGTTTGTTGCGGTGCCCGAACTGGTCGCCGCGCTGTAACTAGCAGCGTAGCTAGCGCTCCTCCAGTGCCCGGTGTCCGGCGCGTCTGCCGACCGGGCATTGCGCAATTTGGCGTATTGCGCGGCGTCACTTTCCGGGCGCCACTTTAAACTTCTCCGCCTTGCAACTGCGCAAGCGTGCCTCCTGCAGGCACCGACACGAACCCTGCACCAGGCCGGGTCCAGCGCCGTCGGCATAGCACTTCAATAAATACCCCCATTGCAGCGCAAGGGCAGGTTCGCCTTCGCGGCGCGCTGCGCTATTTCCTGCCCACCATGTACGCGTCGTTTGGCGCAACCGGGTTGGCATTTCTTTTTATTGACGCAAAAGGAGATGAAATATATGAACCAGTTTTCGCGGGATATCCGGTCTCGGTCATCCGGCTTGCCGCTTCGGCGTGGCGTCATGGTGTTGAAGTTTACTGGCAGCGGCGGTGGGTACTTTCGCATCTGGTTGGTGAACCAGTTGCTGACGCTGCTCACTTTGGGGCTGTATTACCCCTGGGCCAAAGTGCGCACCTTGCGCTATTTTTTGGAAAAAACCAAGCTCTCCGGTCACGCCTTTGGTTTCCATGGGAAGGGCTATTCAGTGTGCGCCGGCAATGCGCTGGCGGCGGCCATTATGCTGCTGGCCTTTGCCGGTGCTGAGGCTTCCACAGCGGGCTTCTTGCTGGGCTGTTTGTTGCTGGCGCTGGTGGGGCCTATGCTGGTGCGCGCCTCCTGGTGCTACCGCATGCGCAGTACCAGTTGGCGCGGTGTGCGGTTTCATTTCAGCGGCACGGTCCGCGATGCCTATTCCAGCGTGCTGCCGGTCCTGCTACCGCTGCTGCTGCTGTCCATGTTCGGAGCCGCTGATGGGGCGAGCGGTGCCACTGCGCCAGCCGTGCCACCGGCGCTGGTCGTGGATGTGGCAGAGGTGGCAGAGGTGGCAGAGGTGGCGGAGGTGGCGGAGGTGGCGGAGGTAGCGGACTGGCCGCTGCTGGTAGTGCTTCTGTGGGCCTCACTGCTGCCCTATTTTTATTGGCGTCTGCAGAGCTATCAGTTCAATCATCTGTGCTTTGGCGAGGAGACCAGCCAGTTGCGGGTCAGCGTTGCGCACTTCTATGTGTTTGGGGCAATCCTGTATTTGCTGGCGCTTCTCATGTTGCTGTCGTTCGGCGCTATGCCATACCTGATGCGGTTGCTGCAACAGGCGCAGCAGGGTGCAGCGGCAACGCACTGGCTGGCGCTGGCTGTTGTGCTGGCGGCGCTGTTGCCGGTTCTGGCCCTGGCCACTTTTCTGTCCTATGTTCAGGCGCAGCGGCAAAATACTTTGTGGGGCAACCTGCGCAGCGCGCACATCCGCTTGTCCAGTCAGCTGGCCTGCCGCCAGGTGCTGGGAATGCGCCTGAGAAATTGGCTATTCACGCTGCTGACGCTGGGTTTGTATAGCCCGTTTGCGGCGGTTGCAATGTACCGCTTGCAGGTCGCAGCCATTCGTGTCGAGACCAATTGTGATTTTGTCAGTCTGGTGGACAGCTATGGCGAACTGGACCACGGTGGTTCCTTCGCGGTCGCAGGTGAATTTCTGGGGCTGGATCTGGGTTTGTAATTCTTCCGGTGCCGGCGTGGCCATGCGCGCGGCCGCAGGCTGCGGGGAATGGCGCTATCCTGTGCGCCACGAATACTATCCACAGACGCTGGCACCGTGCGCACACCGACCATTGTTTTTCTGCTTGCATGCCTGGCCCTTGGCGGCAGCACGGGCGCAGTCGCGGCAACCTGGGAGGTGCTGCGGGCGCAGGAAATAGCCCAGTGCCAGGCCGGTGAAATAGCTACCTGGAACGACGGAATAGACCGGCCCGCAGTGGCAAAGCATCTGCACTTCTATTACAGCCATGTGACAGCGCCGGCGTGGTTTGATGAAGCCACGGTGCTCGCGGCGCTGGAGCGCGCTGCCCAGGCCTGGTCGGCTTGCGGGCTGTCCCTGTCAGTAGCAGCGCTGGCGCCGGGGCAGTCGCTGCCCGACGACGCAATTGCAGTGCAGTGGAGCGAGACCGGCAGTCGCCACAATTTCGGTCTGGCCAATTTCAGCCATCGCAGCATCGCCCTGGGGCCCTCGGCGTTCCAGCTGTTGCAAAGCCGTAACCCTTTGTACGATGCGCGCCAGACTTTGCAAATGGTGATAGCACACGAAATGGGCCACCTGCTGGGCGTAATGGCGCACTCCCGCCGCTGCGTGGATGTCACTTCCTATTACGACGATGGGCGGGGTGGCCAGTGCTATGTGCGCGGATCGGCGCAACGTCCGGCCGGCGTGGAATACCGCTCCAGCCTGCCCACGGCTTGCGATATTCAGCGCTGCCGCCAGGCCAATGCGCTAGACTTCGGGCCGCCCGATTCCGCCGCCAAACCATGACTTCCTGTATTTCCAGTTCCGCGCAAGACTGCACAGTGCGCTTCGCCGCACTGTTGCAGCGTGCGCAGCAGGCCGGTATTGCCTTGCGTGTACCACCGCCACTGCCAACCAGCTGCTGTGGGCGCGGTTGCAACGGCTGCGTTTGGGAAGGTTTCTATGCCGCCGCGCAGTACTGGCAAGACGAGGCCGAATTGCGCTTGAATGCTGCTCTGTAGCGCGGCGCTGTAGCGTGGCGTAATAACGACCGGCTATTTCAGCGCAACATCTACGAATAGTCGGGTAATATTTTGCGGACGCAGCGAAAAATGTCGGAATAGTCGAAAATAGCCTGACAAAGATCAAGTGATATAGATCCGGTATTCGCAGGGAGTCTTTCATTGAATACGCTCAACGCGCCGCGTGTTGAAGTGCTCGACCACATATCGATTGCACGCCAGCCAATAGTCGACGGGGACAGGAATGTCGTCGCCTATGAGTTGTTCAACCGCCCACCTGCGGGCGCGCGCCATACCGTGGAGAGTGACGTTTCCCTGGTGTTCAACGCCATTGCGAACAGTACCGCGCCGTTTGCCATCGCCAAATCCGATCTGTTCGTGCATGCGTTGCACGAAGGTTTGGGCGGCTCGCATTGGGATTTTCTGGACCCCCAAAAAGTCATTGCCGTTATTCCTGCGGTGCCACAGCACGACCCGGAGCGCATTGCCAAGCTGGCGCCTGCGCTGGCAGCCTTGCGTGCCAGAGGCTACCGCCTGTCATTTCCCCATGTGGTGGTAGCGCCGGTTTATAAAACCTGGCAGCCCCTGGCGGATTTTGTCAAAGTCGATCTGTCCCAGATAGCCAACGTGCAACTGGCGCCCTTGCTGGCGGCGATCCGGGCCCGCACCGGCGCTACGCCGATTGCCATGAAGGTGGAATCCAGTGCGCAATTTGCACAGCTCCGGACGCTGGGCGTGCCGCGTTTTCAGGGGTATTGGCTGTCGCAGCCGGAATTGCTTACACCGCGGGTGCTGGCGCCGGGTGAAATTGCGGCGATCAAGTTGTTCAATCTGGTGTCCAGCGCGGCGCCGCTTGAGGCGGTGGAAAACGCCTTGAAGCTTGACGCTGCCTTGGGTGTGAATTTGTTGCGCATTGTTAATTCGCCAAGTACCGGTTTGCCGCAGAAAGTTACTTCGCTGCGCCAGGCGGTGATGTTGCTGGGCTATGAAAAACTGGGCAAATGGTCGGCCCTGGTGCTGGCCACTGCGTCGTCCGGCCAATCAAGCCTGGTCAATACGTCGGCTATTTTGCGCGGACGCATGATGGAGTTGCTGGCACTGCAAGACCGCACGCTGGACCCCGGGTCGGCGTTTCTGGTGGGCTTGCTGTCGCAGATTGAAAGCATGCTGGGCAGTCCGATGCACATTACGCTGGCGCAGTTGTCGGTGAATGACGATATCGTGGCGGCATTGCTTGGCGGTATCGGGGTGTATGGCGATATGCTGGCGCTCGCCAAGGCCTGCGAGTCGGAAGATGAAGATGATTTTTCCCACGCCTTTAGCCGCTTGCACTTCACCTTGCGGCAAATCAATTTGGCGCACATGGAAGCGCTGTCCTGGGCCGATGGCGCGCTGGGTTAAGGCGACCCGGCACAATATTTCCCGCGGCAACCGCACTGCAGCAGACATTGCGGGCTGACGCTGATTCTGAATGGCACTACTTTTGGCGTGGGGAAAGCAGAGGGCGCCATTCGACAGCGGGCGTGGTAAGCGACAGCATCCATTTGCTGCGAAGGAAAAATAACGCACGCTGGCGAGAACACTCCTATACTGCGCTCCACTGTCAGGCTGATTTTGTTCACCAGGAGGTCTTATGGACGCTATTGGTAACTACGTGGCCCGCTATGCGCGCAGCCGCGAAGAAGAGTTGTCGCTCGACGAATACTTGAGCGAATGCAAACGCAACCCGCTGGCTTATGCAACGGCCGCTGAACGCATGTTGCACGCCATCGGCGAACCGCAGGTGCTGGACACGCGCAATGACCCGCGGCTGTCACGCCTGTTTGCCAATAAATTGATCAAGATCTACCCGGCTTTTTCCGAGTTCTTCGGCATGGAAGAAGTGGTCGAGCAGGTGGTGAGTTATTTTCGCCATGCTGCACAGGGGCTGGAAGAACGCAAGCAGATTTTGTATCTGCTGGGGCCGGTGGGCGGCGGCAAGAGTTCGCTGGCAGAGCGCTTGAAGCACCTCATGCAGCAAGTTCCTTTTTATGCCATCAAGGGGTCTCCGGTCAACGAAAGTCCGCTTGGTCTGTTCGACGCCGCCGAAGACGGTCCGATTTTGCGTGACAGCTACGGCATTGCACCGCGTTATTTGCAGCGCATTCTGTCGCCCTGGGCGGTGAAGCGCCTGGACGAATATGGCGGCGACATCCGGCGCTTCAAGGTGGTGAAGCGCTATCCCAGCACGCTGAAGCAGATTGGCGTAGCCAAAACCGAACCCGGCGACGAAAACAACCAGGATATTTCTTCGCTGGTCGGCAAGGTGGATATCCGCAAGCTGGAAAATTTTTCGCAGGACGATCCGGACGCCTACAGCTTTTCGGGAGGCCTGTGCCTGGCAAATCAGGGCCTGCTTGAGTTCGTGGAAATGTTCAAGGCGCCGATCAAGGTGCTGCACCCCTTGCTCACCGCCACCCAGGAAGGCAACTTCAAGGGCACCGAAGGTTTTGGCGCCATTCCGTTTGATGGCGTTATTTTGGCGCACAGCAACGAGAGCGAATGGAAAACCTTTCGCAACAACAAGCACAACGAAGCCTTTCTGGACCGGATATTTATTGTCAAGGTGCCGTATTGCCTGCGCGTCAGTGAAGAGATCAAGATCTATGAAAAATTGATCCGCGAGTCTTCGCTGGCCGATGCCAAGTGTGCGCCGGGAACCTTCCGCATGATGAGCCAGTTTGCGGTGCTGACACGCCTGAAGGAGCCGGAGAATTCGAGTCTGTACAGCAAGATGGCGGTGTACGACGGTGAGAGCCTGAAAGACACCGATCCACGCGCCAAGAGTTTTCATGAGTACCGCGATTTTGCCGGCATGGATGAAGGCATGACGGGTGTCTCGACGCGTTTTGCGTTCAAGATTTTGTCGCGCGTGTTCAACTTTGACAGCACCGAAATCGCCGCCAATCCGGTGCACCTGATGTATGTGCTAGAGCAGCAGATCGAGCGTGAGCAGCTGCAGCCCGAGGTGGAGCAGAAATACACCGCCTTTATCAAGGAACTGTTGGCGCCGCGTTACGCCGAATTTATCGGTAAGGAAATCCAGACCGCCTATCTGGAAAGTTATAGCGAATACGGACAAAATATATTTGACCGCTATGTGACCTATGCCGACTACTGGATTCAGGACAACGAATACCGTGACACGGACACCGGTGAAGTGTTTGACCGAATCGCCTTGAACGCCGAGCTGGAGAAAACCGAGAAGCCGGCGGGCATTGTTAATCCGAAGGACTTCCGCAATGAAATCGTCAACTTCGTGTTGCGGGCGCGGGCCAACAACCAGGGCAAAAATCCGGCTTGGACCAGTTATGAAAAACTGCGCACCGTGATTGAAAAGAAGATGTTTTCCAACACCGAAGAGTTGTTGCCAGTGATTAGCTTCAATGCCAAGGCCAGCGCGGACGATGCCAAGAAGCACGAAGATTTTGTGACCCGCATGGTGGCCAAGGGCTATACCTCGAAGCAGGTCCGGCTGCTGTGTGAGTGGTATTTGCGCGTGCGCAAGAGCTCCTGAAACCAACCCCACTGAAGGGCTGCCATGGCACTTCATATTGTTGACCGCCGCCTCGCCGGCAAAAACAAATCGATCGGCAACCGCGAGCGTTTTTTGCGGCGTTACCAGACGCAAATCCGCGAAGCTGTGCGTGAGGCCATGGCCGGGCGCAATATTCGCGACATTCGCCAGTCGCAAAGCGTGACGATTCCGCGCAAGGACATCAGTCAGCCGGTGTTCGGCCATGGTTCGGGCGGTGTTCGTGACAGCGTGCATCCGGGCAACAAAGACTATCTGCGGGGCGACCATATCGCCCGCCCGCAGCCCGGCGGCAAGGGCAGTGGCGGCCAGGCCAGTGACGGCATTGGCGGTGAGGACGATTTCACTTTCACGCTAACCAAGGAAGAATTCATGCAGTTCTTCTTTGAAGACCTGGCGCTGCCAAATCTGGAGCGCACCGTCTTTGGCGAAGCACCGGAGTGGGAAAGCCGGCGCGCTGGCTATACCCGTGACGGCACACCGAACAATCTGCACATCGTGCGCTCCATGCGCAATGCCTTGGGGCGTCGGCGTGCCCTGGGCGCCGGCTTGCGCCAGCAGCTTGAAGAAAAGACGCTGGCGCTGGCGTTGCTGAAAGATGCCGGAAACGGCGCCGAACGCGAAGTTCGCAGCTTGCGCCTGGAAATTGCCGAGCTGCAGGCGCGGCTCAAACGGGTGCCATTCTTGGACCCGCTGGACCTGCGTTTTCGCAGCCGGGTCAAGGTGCCGGTGCCAACCGTGAAGGCGGTGATGTTTTGTCTGATGGACGTTTCCGGCTCCATGGACGAAGACCGTAAGCGCCTAGCAAAGCAGTTTTTTATTCTGTTGTATCTGTTCCTGAACCGGCACTATGAGAAAACCGACATCGTATTTATTCGCCACCATACGCAGGCCACCGAAGTCGATGAAGATACTTTTTTCCATGCCACCGAAAGTGGCGGCACGGTGGTCAGCAGTGCCCTGAGTCTGATGCATAGCGTCATTGAAGAGCGCTACTCACCGACCGAATGGAATATTTATGGCGCCCAGGCCAGCGACGGCGACAACTTTAGCAATGACAGCGGGCGCTGCAGCGAATTGCTGGAGACGGCTTTGCTGCCACTGTGCCGCTTTTATGCCTATGTGCAGGTGGCGCAGGAAGAGCAAAACCTGTGGCAGGAATACGCTGCGGTGGCAGCACAGCATTCGAATTTCGCGATGCGCAAGGTGGAAGAGCCGTCGGATATTTATCCGGTGTTCCATGACCTGTTCAAGCGCGACAAGGAGGCGGTATGAATACCGTGCCCAGTGCCACACCGGCACCCACGCCGGACAGTCGCCACATGGATGATCCGGCGCGTATCCCGATGGGCGGTGAGCGCCGTGCGCGGCGCATACTGGAAGCGCCGCTGCCAGCGCCGGCGCGCGCCAGCACGCCTTTGCCGGACAACAGTGACTGGAACTTTCAGATGCTGGAGCAATACCACGACGTGATCCGTGATACGGCCGAGCGTTTCGGTCTGGACACCTATCCGAACCAGCTGGAAATTATTACCGCCGAGCAGATGATGGACGCCTATGCCAGTGTCGGCATGCCCATCAATTACCGGCACTGGAGTTTTGGCAAAGAGTTCATCGCCACCGACAAGCGCTACCGGCGTGGTGACATGGGGCTGGCCTATGAAATAGTGATCAATTCAAATCCTTGCATCAGCTATCTGATGGAAGAAAACACCACCGCCATGCAGGCCCTGGTGATTGCCCACGCGGCTTACGGCCACAACAGTTTTTTCAAGGGCAACTACCTGTTTCGCATGTGGACCGACGCCGCCTCTATCATTGACTATCTGGTGTTCGCGCGGCGGTATATCAGCGATTGCGAAGAGCGCTACGGTCTGGAGGCGGTGGAAAATCTGCTTGACTCCTGCCATGCGCTGGCCAATTTTGGCGTTGATCGCTATCGCCGGCCAAGCAAGAAAAATCTGGCCCAGGAACTGAGTGAGCGGCTGGCGCGTGAGGTCTATGCGCAGCAGCAGGTGAATGACCTGTGGAGTACCTTGCCCTACCGCTCCGAGAAGGCCGAGGGCGAGCCCGCGGCCAAGCGATTCCCGGAAGAGCCGGAAGAAAACCTGCTCTATTTCATTGAAAAAAATTCTCCCCTGCTGGAGCCCTGGCAGCGTGAAGTGGTGCGGCTGGTGCGCAAAATTGCCCAGTATTTCTATCCGCAGCGCCAGACCCAGGTGATGAATGAGGGGTGGGCAGTGTTCTGGCACCACCATCTGCTCAACACCATGTACGAAGACGGCCATCTGAGTGACGGTCTGATGCTGGAGTGGTTGAGTTCCCACACCAATGTGATTTTTCAGCCGCCGGTCGGCCACCCGGCGTACCGGGGCATCAATCCCTATGCGCTGGGCTTTGCCATGTACACCGACATCAAACGCATTTGCGAGGCACCCACCGAAGAAGACCGGGCCTGGTTCCCGGCGATTGCCGGTACACCCTGGCTGCCGGCGCTGGACCATGCCATGCGCAATTACAAAGATGAGAGTTTCATCGGCCAGTTTCTCAGCCCCCGGCTGATGCGCGACATGCGCTTGTTTTCCATCCATGACGATGCGCGTAAAACGCAGCTGGAGGTGGGCGCGATCCATGACGATGTTGGCTATGCGGAATTGCGCCAAGCGCTGTCGCTGCAATACGACCTGGGCACGCGCGAGCCAAATATCCAGGTCTGGAACGTGAACCTGAAGGGGGACCGCACGCTGATACTGCGCCACACCATGTACCGCGATCGGCCACTCGACGACAGCACGCTGGAGGTGCTTAAGCACACCGCCCGGCTCTGGGGCTTTGGCGTGACGCTGGAAAGCGTGGATGGTGCCGGCACAGTGGTGAAGAACTGGAGTGTCGCCAGTCCCTGAGTGGCGCGGGCGCATGCGGCATTGCTGCAATAATGTGGCGCTTCACCAAGAGGTCCGCATGCAACTACCATCTATTTTCTTTTTGTTCCGCAGTTCCCGAAACACCGTGCTGCGCAGTGCCACACGCCAGTTGCTGACGCTGGGTGCCGGGGTACTCTTGTCGCAGGCCGTATTGGCGCAGGCCGTGCAGGTGGAAAATGCCTGGGTGCGTGCCACCGTGCCGGGGCAGCACGCCACTGGCGCCTTCATGCGGCTGACCTCGGCTTCGGCCACGCGCCTGGTGGCGGTCTCCACACCGGCAGCTGGGTTTGCCGAAGTGCACGAAATGCGAATGGACAACAACGTCATGAAGATGACACCGCTCAAGGATGGACTGGAGTTGCCAGCCGGCAAGGCAGTGGAGCTCCAGCCGGGCGGTTTCCATGTGATGCTGATGGACCTGCCCAAACCCCTGCCGGCCGGCAGCACCATTCCCGTTACGCTGGTGTTTCGCGATGCCAAAGGCGTTGAGCAGCGCAGCGAAATCACGCTGCCGGTAAGCAGCAAGGCGCCGATGTCACCCATGGCGCCGATGGAGCACTCGCACTGAGCTTGCGTGCCATGGCTTGGGTGGGCTGGTCCGCCAGTCTGCCTGGTGTTGCTTACTCCAGACAGGCTTCCAGCCGGTGCCATTTGGGCGGCAGGCCGGGGCGGCGGCGCACGCTGAAGCCGGCATTTTTCAGCGCATTGCGCACATTCGCGGCGGCACTGTAGGTAGCCAGCACGGTGCCCGGTCGGCAGCGCAATCGCACCGCGGCGATGGTGGCCGGCGACCACATCTGCGGATTCAGGCGCGGATTGAAGCCATCCAGATAGACCGCATCGGCGACGCAATCGAGCTGCGCCAGCATGGGCTGCACCTCGCCCACGGCCAGGGTCAGTTGTACCCGGCCCGCAGCCAGCGCAAAAGTCTGTATGCCAGCGTGCAGATGCTGCCACTGCTGTGCCAGCTGTTCGGCCTGCTGTAGCAGGTGCGCAGCGGCCGTGTCCTTGGCCGAGGCCAGGCATGACTGCACGCTGCGCACGATGTCTTCAGGTGCCACCGGGTAGGCTTCAATGGAGACAAAGTGCAGTGTGTCGCAGCGTTGCGCGTCGGCGGCCCAGGCACTCCAGGTCAGCAGAAAATTCAGCCCCAGGCCAAAGCCGGTTTCCAGGATGCTGAACTGGCGCCGGTTTTGCCATTGCTGCGGCAGATGGCAGCCATTCAGAAAAACGGTTTGGGCTTGTTGCAAGCCACCTGAACGTGAACGATATACATCGTTGAAACGCGGGCTTCGCGGGCAGTTGTCGTCGGACCAGTCGAGTGCTTCGTACATGGCCGAAATATTACTCGCGGACTTGTGTCCAGAGTCATACAAATCCGCCAGCGCGTGGGCGAGCGGCGCTCTAGTCTTCAGTCGGCAGGCCAGTGCGCTGGTTTCGGGCTGGTCTCTCCAATACGCCATGCGTCGGTGCGCGGCTACGCCGCTGCGCAGTGTGGGTGGCTGTTTATCCAATCCCCCGGAACTAGCTGAGAGACAAAATATGAACAATCATCGGCCTTCCTTGAACGTAATATTGGGTGCCAACGCGGTACGTGCATTTGTGACGGCGCCCAAGGAATTCAAAGTCATCGGCATCGTGCGCATGAGTTACGAGTTTGGCTTGCTGGCGATTGCGCCCAGCGGCAACTACGTGCGCGTCAATGGCTCCCAGATTGAATTGCTGAACAACGGCGAGGTGCGCCAGGCGATTCAGTCGTTTTTAAGCCATGTGCGTGACCGCAATCGCCGACTGCTGTGAGCCGGGCCGGCGCGGGCTTAGTCTCGCGCTCTGGGCGTGCGTGGTGCCAGGCTCTGCATGGCACATCTTTGCAGGGTTTGTTCCGCCAGTGTGGCGGCGGCTTGTGCCAGGTCCGGATGCAAATCCATAGCGCTGTCTTTGAGCGACAGTGACAGGTCTGTCAGTGCGTCGCGCAGGCACTCCAGGTTTTGGGCCAGTTGTTCTGTGAGTCCGCGCAGTTCCTGGTATTTTTCCGGCTTTTCCATCGCCAAATCCTTGTTCGGGGTGCCGGCGGGGACGCCGGCACCTGGGTGTTCATCAGGGTGTTGACTATGCGGTTTTGTCCGGCGCTTGAAATGGTCGCTTGCGTACCTGTGGACAGTGTTTGACAAGCGTATGTCACCCAAGAGACCACAAAGAATAGCCGTTGTCAGGCCGCGCCAGCGGCCGCATAGGGCATCTATGCGGCGCTATTTCCCTTCTGGAATGTGATTTCCGGTATGGATATTGCGTTATAACCACGGAGTGTTCCCTGGCGCGCATAAGCATGCGCCGGGGCGATTTTTTAAATCGGTAACTGCCGGGTTGGCACATAAAAAGGAATTCCATGTTGGATAACTTCAAAATTTCCACGCGCTTGTTTGTTCTGACGGCAGTGTTGTCTGTGCTGATGGTGCTGGTTGGCCTGTTTGGTCTGGTCGGCATCAGCAAGTCCAATGAAGCGCTGCGCACGGTGTACGAAGACCGTACGGTGGCGCTGGGGCAGATTGCTGAAGTCAATGCCCTGAATTTGCAGAATCGTCTGACCGTGGTGAACAGCGTGGCCTTTCCCGACCCGGCCGAAATTGCCAAGCAGGCGGCGGAATTTGAAGCCAACCGGGAACGCATCGGCAAAATCTGGGACGCCTACCTTGCAACGGCGATGACCAGCGACGAAGAACAATTGGTCAAGCGCCTCACCGAAGACCGCAAGAATTTTGTGCAGGACGGTTTGCAGCCGGCATTTGTCGCTTTGCGCGCCAATGACATCGACGGTGCCAAGAAGATCATTGTGGAAAAAATCCGCCCGCTGTATGCCAAGCTCCACGAAGGGGTGGACGCTTTGATTCAGCTGCAGTTGTCGGTCGCCAAGCAGGAATATGACGCTGGCGTAGCGCGCTATCAGATGCTGCGCGCGCTGGCGATTGCTTCCATGCTGCTGGGGTTGGCGCTGGCGCTGGTACTCGGTCTGTCGCTGGTGCGCGGCATTTCCCGTTCCCTGGGGCAGGCTGTCAGCACGGCGGACGCGATTGCCCAGGGTGATCTGAGCCGCCAGATTCCAATCCACGGCAACGATGAAGTGGCGCAGTTGCTGCATTCCATGAAGGCCATGCAAGACAGTCTGGCCCTGGTGGTAACCAATGTGCGCAAAGGTTCGGAAGGCGTGTCCACCGGCAGTGCCGAAATTGCGTCTGGCAACAATGACCTGTCGGCGCGTACCGAGAGCCAGGCCAGCGCCCTGGAGCAGACCGCCGCCTCCATGGAAGAACTCAGTTCCACCGTGAAGCAGAACGCCGAGAGTTCCCGGCTGGCGAATCAGCTGGCCACCAGTGCCAGCTCGGTGGCGGTGCAGGGCGGTGAGGTGGTGGCCCGGGTGGTTAGCACCATGCAGGGCATCAATGAGTCGTCGCGGCGGATTGCCGACATCATCAGCGTGATCGACGGCATTGCCTTTCAGACCAATATTCTGGCCTTGAACGCGGCGGTGGAAGCTGCTCGCGCCGGTGAGCAGGGGCGCGGTTTTGCCGTGGTGGCTTCGGAAGTGCGCTCGCTGGCTGGACGCAGTGCCGAAGCGGCACGTGAAATCAAGAGCCTGATCAATGCCAGCGTGGAACGGGTCGAGCTGGGTACCCAGCTGGTGGACCAGGCCGGCACCACCATGTCGGAAGTGGTTGACAGCATTCGCCGGGTCACTGACATCATGGGCGAAATCAGTGCCGCCAGCCACGAACAGGCGATGGGCGTGCAGCAGGTTGGTGAAGCGGTGTCGCAGATGGACCAGGTGACGCAGCAAAACGCCGCCCTGGTGGAGGAAATGGCGGCTGCCGCTTCCAGCTTGAACAACCAGGCCAACGACCTGGTGCAAACGGTCGCCGCCTTCAAGCTGGCCGATGGCGGTTTGGGCATGGGTCTGAGCCGCGTCAATGTGCGCGCTTCGGCGGCTGGCCGGCCCAATGGGCCGGAGCGCCGTGGCAGTGCCGCTGGCAGTACTGCGGCTGCCAGCAAGCGGGCGCCTGCGCCACGTCCAGCCGCCGCGACTGCGGCTGCTGCCGTGGTGTTGCCTAAGAAGCCGGTGGCGCCCAAGAGCAGCCCGAGCCCTGCACCTGCATCGGCACCTGTGGCCAAGGCCGCAGCCGCGGATGATGAATGGGAAACCTTTTGATCCGCGTCGGCGTTATCGGTATTGGCGCAATGGGCTGGGCCATTGCCCGCAATTTGCAGCACAAGGGCTATGCGGTGGCGGTGCGCGATGTGCGTGGCGAAGCCGAGCAGCTGGCCCAGGCCTCCGGCATGCAGGTCTGCGCGTCGCCGGCGCTGCTGGCGCAGCAGGTGGATGTGGCGCTGGTTGTAGTGGTGGATGCGCTGCAAATTGAAACTGTGCTGTTTGGCAGCCCGGATTGTCCCGGACTGGTGCAGCCGGGTGCTGCAGCGCCGCTGGTGCTGTTGTGTTCCACCATTGCACCGCAAGACAGTCAGCGCCTGGCGCAGCGTCTGGCTGCGCAGGGTGTGGCGGTCTTGGATGCGCCAATTTCTGGCGGTCCGGCGCGGGCGCTGGACGGCAGCATGAGCATGATGCTGGCCGGTGCGCCGGCCTTGCTGCAACAGTGGGCGCCGTTGCTGGAAGATCTGGCCGCACGGCGTTTTTATTTGGGGCCGCAGCCGGGAGATGCAGCCAAGGCCAAGCTGGTGAACAACCTGCTGGCGGGCATCAATTTGGTGGCAGGTGCCGAGGCCCTGTCTCTGGGCATCAAGCTGGGACTGGAGCGGCAGACCATTTTTGATTTGATTGCGGCGTCCAGCGGTTCGTCCTGGGTGTTTCAGGACCGCATGGCGCGCGCCATTGTGGACGACTTCGAGCCGCGTGCGGCGGCCCCGATTTTGACCAAAGATCTGGGCCTGGCGACGCAGCTGGCGGCCAGCATTCAGCACGCCACGCCGCTGGGCGATGTGGCGCTGCAGAAGTTTCGCGATACGCTGGCGCAGGGCTGGTCCGAGTTGGACGACGCGGCGGTCATCAAAACCTATATGTAGTGTGTGGGGGGGGGGGGGTGCCCCCACGCTCCGCCGCTGCGCGGGTCGCTGCCCCCCGAGGGGGCTAATCCTCCTTGGGGCGGCCCGGCGGAGGATTGTTGCCCCCACGCTGCGCCGCTGCGCGGGGTGATGTCAGAGGAATCCGGTGGATAGCCAGGGGATGGCGGCGATCAGTACCAGGGCCAGCAGCAGCGCGCCCAGGTAGGGCCAGACGTGGCGGACGGCGCGGTCTGGTGCCACCTTGCCAATCGCACAGGCGGCGTAAAAGCCGACTCCGAATGGCGGTGCGAACAGGCCCAGGCCCATGGCAAACACCACCGCCATGGCGTAATGCACTTCGTGAATGCCAACCGCGCGGGCAATTGGAAACAGCAGCGGTCCGAACAGCACGATCGCCGGAATGCCTTCCAGCACGCTGCCCAGCACCACAAATGCCAGCATCGAGATCGCCATGAAGCCGTACTTGCCACCCGGTACTTCTGCCATGTACTGCGCCAGGTCGCGCGAAAAGCCGGATTGCGTCAGGGCCCAGGACATGGCGGTGGCACAGCCAATGATGAGCAGGATGGCGCCGGACAAGGATGCAGTTTCAATCAGCATCGGGTAGATGCGCTGCCAGTCAAACTGGCGATACACCAGCAGTCCCACCAGCAGCGTGTAAACGATGCCGACGGTGGACACTTCGGTGGCCGTGGCCACTCCTTGCACCACCACCGCGCGGATCACAAAGGGCAGGGCCAGCGCTGGCAGTGCCAGCACCAGGCTGCGCAGCACGTCGCCCCAACTGGCACGCTGCACCTGCGACAGGTCTTCCTTGCGGTTGTGGAAATAGACCACCACGGTCAGCGCCAGCGCACCCACCAGGGCCGGCAGCAGGCCACCGGTAAACAAGGCGGCAATCGAGACGCCGGTGACCGAGCCGATGGTGATCAGCACCAGGCTGGGCGGAATGGTTTCGGACATTGCGCCGGACGCCGACAGCAGCGCAATCAGGCGGCCTTCGTCGCTGCCACGGCGCTTCATTTCTGGAAATAGCGCCGGTGCTACGGCGGCCATGTCAGCGGCCTTGGAGCCGGAGATGCCGGACACCAGGTACATTGCGCCGAGCAGCACATAGGCCAGGCCGCCGCGCACATGTCCGAGCAGGGAGGCCAGGAAATTGACCATGGCGCGCGCCACGCCGGTCATTTCGATCAGCAAACCCAGAAATACAAACAGCGGTACCGACAGCAGCACCAGACTGGACATGCCTTCGTCCATGCGGCTGACCACAATTGTCAGCGGTGTGGTGGTCGACAGCGCCAGGTAGGACAGCGTAGCCACGCCAAACGAGAAGGCAATCGGCACGCCAGCGGCCACACACAGCGCCACCAGGCCGACAAAAAACACCAGCAAATTCAGGTTGCCAAGCTGGTAGAAAAACGGCCGCGCCCACCACAAGGCTGCGCCGAGCAGGCCCATGGCGACAATCGCCGCCAGCATCTGGCGCCAGGCCAGGATGCGCATAGCCTGGGCCAGCGCAATCGGCAGCATCAGCAGCGCGACCACGCCGATGGCGGCAACGCGCAGGCCGTCGTGGATTTCCAGCGCCGGCGTGACGATGTCCCACTGGTCGTCAAAGTAGCTATAGGCCGGCAGAATGATTTCCGCCACGAACAGAATTACCACCAGGCGCGCCACCAGTTCAACCCAGGGCCGAATCTGGTCGGGCAAGCGATTCACCAGCGTGGTCAGGCGCATGTGTTCACCGCGCCGCAGGGCAATCACGGAGCCGAGCATGGCGAGCCAGAGAAACAGCACCGAGGCCAGTTCGTCTGACCAGGTCAGTGGCGCGTTAAAGACATAGCGCGCCACCACACCGGCCAGCAATACCAGGATTTCCAGCAACACGATGAGCGCGGCGGCAGCTTCGCTGGCGATGCGCACGGCGCGGTCAATCGGGTCCACCCAGGACCGCGGGCCGGTCTGGGCCGGTAACTCCAGAGTCATCATGCGTCAGGCCAGGTGGGGGTCAGTCGAGTTTTCCGGCGTATTTTTCCAGCAGGCCCCAGGCTTCCGCGCCGTACTTGGCTTTCCAGTCGCGGTAGAAGCCGGCGTTTTTCAGCACATTGCGGAACGCGGTGGGGTCAACGCTGTTAAAGCGCAGTCCCTTGACCTTGAGTTCCACTTCCAGGCTGTTGTTGAGGCGGCGCACGTCGTCGCGCTGGCGCAGGGCGGCGGCATTGATGTGCTTGCTGATAATGTCCTGCAGGTCCTTGGGCAGCTTGGCCCACATTTTTCCGTTGGACAGGAACCAGAAGCCGTCCCACATGTGGTTGGTCTGCGAACAGTACTTCTGTACTTCGTAGAGCTTGGCGGTCTGGATGATGGCCAGCGGATTTTCCTGGCCCTCGACGATTTTGGTCTGCAGCGCCGAGTACACCTCGCTGAAGTTGATGCTGGCCGGTGCCGCATCGAAGGCCTTGAACATGGCGGTCCACAGGGGACTGACCGGCACCCGGATTTTGAAGCCCTTCAGGTCGTCCGGGCTGCTGATGGGGCGGGTTGAAGAGGTAATCTGGCGGTAGCCGTTGTCCCAGATCTTGTCGAAGGCGTGCAGATTGGCTTTGGCGATTTGCGCGCGTACCAGGGCGCCCAGATCGCCGTCCATGGCGGCCCAGACCTGCTGGTAGTCTTTGAAGGCGAAGCCGATGCCGTTGATCGATGCCACCGGCACCAGGGTCGACAAAATCAGGCCTGACAGCGTGAAAAAGTCGATCGCACCGCTGCGCACTTGCGACAGCATGTCGGTGTCCGAGCCGAGCTGGTTGTTCGGGAACAGCTGAATGTCAACGCGCCCGCCGGTTTCCTTGAAGATGGCTTCGGCAGCTTCCTTGGCGCGCACATTCAGGGGGTGTGCCGCCGGCAGGTTGCTGGCGAATTTCATGCGGTATTCGGGTGTCGCCTGGGCCCAGGCTGAAACGGCGGGAACGCTGCTGGCCAGGGTGCCGGCAGCCAGGGCCGACGCTTGGTTGAGGAATTGGCGGCGTGACTGGTGGTTTGTTGTCATGGTGTCTCCTTGGGGTAGTCGATGGTAATCCATGTGCCGGGGCGGTTTGGTGCTTGCCGCGTGCGTCCAAAACAGGCTGGTCTAGATGGGTGTCTCTAAAATGCTGCGTTGCAACAAAAAGTACTTGCACGGTGCAAAAAACGACGTAAGATTGCGTCCATGCTGCACTGCAACATATTTCAACCCAGGTGGGTTTGTAGCGCAGATTTTTCTTAACCTTTTTTGGAGAATCGCATGACTGCTACTTTGAACCTTGAACAAATCGTTGCTGCCAACAAGACCGCTGTGGCGGAAGCCCAGGCCCTGGCGGCTACTGCTTTCGCTGGCTTTGAAAAGCTGGTGGAACTGAACATGGCCGTGACCAAGGCTGCGCTGTTTGACACCACGGGTGACCTGTACTCGGTGTTCAACGCCAAGAACCCGAATGATGCGCTGGCTGCCCAGGCTTCTCTGGTGAAGCCGCTGGCTGAAAAGGGTCTGTCTTATGGCCGTTCGGTTTACGCCATTGCTTCGGAAACCGGTGCTGAGCTGACCAAGGCTACGGAAGCCAAGATTGCTGAAGGTCAGAAGACTTTTGCTACCAGCCTGGACACGATGGCCAAGAACGCACCTGCCGGCAGCGAAGCTGTTGTGGCTGTGGTGAAGTCGGCTGTGACTGCCAGCCAGAATGCTATCGATACCGCCAAGACTTCTGCGAAGAAGGCTGTGGAGTTGGTTGAGAAGCAAGTGGCTACGGTGAGCGATTCTGCTATGAGCGCTGTGAAGACCACTTCGCGCAAGAAGTAAGTCGACATTGCTTGCGGGGCTGCGGCCCCGTGCCGTTCGATGGATCGCCTGTGATGCTTTGTGCGTTGCAGGCGATTTTTTTTGCCTTTGCGCGGCGCGCCTTTCATCTTTCTGCTGCGTTGTTGGCGCTCGCTGCGTTGCGCGTCCGCGCGTGGTTTTTCTTCATCCTGCTACGCTGTTGGCGCTCATTGCATTGCTTTGCGCGTCGGCATTGGTTTCTTCCTGCTACGTTATTGGCGCTCGTTGCGTTGCGCGTCCGCGGGTGGGGGAGGACTGACGTAGCGGGCACCCGTTGTACGGTCCACGCTGGCTGTGCAGCGCTTCTGGGAAACCCACCGTACTTCACAAACACCTTGGCTGGCGCCACCGCTTGGTCTCAGCAGCGAATCGGACCTACGCCCGGATACCCGCTTCGCCAGTCCCCAGATATTTTTGTAAATA
>CAIUDG010000152.1 GCA_903897925.1 uncultured beta proteobacterium
AAAACCTCGTTCAAAGAAAGTCTTTATGCAAAAGAAACGTAGCACTGGCCGGACCCTGGCCAGCACCCTGTCGGCCTTGATGGTGGCTTCGGCGCTGAGCGCGGCGGCACCGGCGGTGCAGGCGGCCGATGCAGCGCCGGCAGCCACCAAAGACGGCAAGCAGGCTGCCAATCCCTGTGGTCCGGACAACCCTTGCGGCCCGGCACGCAAGAAAAAGAAGAAGGGTTCGGACAACCCTTGCGCACCTTCGAATCCCTGCGCGCCGAAAAAATAAACCCGACGCAGCGCCATGCATAACCTGCGCGCAGACGCCGAAGTGGTGCTGACCGTGGCCCTGCGCTATGCCGAGCGCGGCAGCAATCTGGCGCGCGCCACCATGGCCGGCGCTGCGCAGTGCGTGGAGCTGGCGCACTATCCGCAGCACGACGTGGTCGATCGCCAGAACGGCAGCCGGTTTTTCTACCACGCACACGGTGCGCGGCGCCGCCCTGCGCAGGAACATGGCCACTTCCATGTGTTCTGCCACGGGCGCAAGTCGGACGACTATTTCCATCTGATTGGCATTTCCCTGAATGCCCAGGGTCTGCCTATCCGCCTGTTCACCACCAACCGCTGGGTCACCGGCGAACGCTGGCGCAGCGCGGACGAAGTGGCGGCTGCACTCGCCGGCTTTCAACTGCAGGTGCGCGGACGAATGGCCCCGGTGGCGCGCTGGATTTGTGCCTTGCTGCGCCTGTATGCGCCGCAAATCGTCCAGCTGCTGCAGCGTCGCGATGCAGCTATGCAGCGCCGGGCCCTGGCGCAGCCCTGGGACGTGCTGTGCGAAGACCGGCGCCTGGACGTGGTGTCGCAACAGCGCATCGATCTGGCCGAAAAAATTCAACAACTCGGTTGCGCTTAGCAATCTATTCACTGGAGATACGTATGAAGAAAATAGTCAAACAGCTGGGCCTTGCGCTGTGGTCGTCGCTGGGTGCGCTGGCGGCGATGGCCGGTGTATTGCCGGGGCCGGTGATCAGCAGCCAATGGCTGGCCGACAACCTGGACAAGGTACAGGTGGTGGAAGTGCGTTCGAACCAGAAATCGTTCACGTTGAAGCCCGAGATCGAAGTGGATGCCAAGTCGGGCAAAAAAAGCCTGGCTGAATTCGGCGGCCATATTCCCAATTCCCGCCTGGTCGACATGAACGCCTTGCGCGGCGACCGCGTGATGGGCGGTCTGACCGTGAAATACATGATCCCCGAGCGCGCGGCCTTCGAAAAAATGGTCCAGGCCGCGGGCGTCGATGCCGGCAAACCGGTGGTGTTTGTGCCGGTCGGCCAGGACGTGCTGGACCTGGACGAAGCACTGCGCGTTTACTGGCAGTTCAAGGTCTATGGTGAGGACGAAATGGCGGTGCTGGATGGCGGCATGAGCACCTGGTTGCTCGAAGGCCGCCAGTACAGCGTGGAGCCACTCACCGCCAAGCAGGGCAACTGGGTTTCCAAGGCCGACCGCACAGCGCAGTATTTCGCCACCTCCGAAGACGTTGCCAAAGCCATCGCCGACAAGAGCGCCACCCTGATCGACGCGCGCGACGGCAAGCAGTTTCATGGTCTGGTTAAGCGCGATTATGTCGGGGCCTTCGGCCACCTGGAAGGCGCCAAGCTGTTTGGTATGGACCTGATGACGGCCTCGGCCGGTGGTGCGGTGAAATTCTTGTCCACCAATACTTACCGCAGTTTGCTGGCAGCGCTCGGCGTGGATGCAGCGGGCCCGAGCATTTCCTATTGCAACAGCGGTCATCTGAGTGCTGGCCCCTGGTTTGTGGAATCGGAAATTCTGGGCAATAAATCGGCCAAGCTCTACAACGGATCCATGCATGAATGGACGCTGGAAAAGCGCAATGTCGTGGGCGGCGTGGCGCTGAAATAAGCGCGCTATCTTCACATGCAAACTGCGGCATCGACGGCGCAACACGGCGCTGCCGTGCGCCCCGATGCCGATAGCTGGAATGCTGCCGATCCATTGTGCGCTGACCGGGGCACCTGGGATCGTCCGGAGCCTCCTAGGGTATGGGGTATATGAAGCCATGAAAACAGACTGCGCTAGCGTTCGTCACCGATGCGCCATTGGCCAGGCGCTGCTGGTTGCTGGTGTGGTGGCGCTGGGCAGCGTTTCGTGTGGCGCGCAGCAGGCGGTTTATAGCCAGCCCGCCTTGCGTCCGGAAGCGGCGCTGCAGGCCGCACTGGCGGCGCAGCAGGCGTGCCGCCAGCAGGGCTTCCAGGTCAGTGTGGCGGTGGTTGACCGCGCCGGCATTCCCCAGGTGCTGTTGCGCGATCGTTTTGCGGGCGTGCACACGGTGCAGGTGGCGTCCGACAAGGCTTGGACTGCCGCCAGTTTTCACAACAGCACGGCACAACTGGCGCTCGAAACCCAGGCTGGGAAAGCCATGAGCGGCATGCGCAACCTGCCGCGCTTCATGGCCGTGGCCGGTGGCTTGCCGCTGGAGTCTGCCGGTGCCTTGGTGGGGGCGATCGGTGTTTCTGGTGCGCCCGGGGGCGACGCTGATGCCAGGTGTGCGCAGGCAGGTCTGGATGCTGTGGCCGAAGCGCTGGCGTTTTAGGCAAACTTTTCCATCATTCGGGCCGAGCGTTCCACTTCCAAAATGGCCTGCTCTTCCGACTCCGACTCCTGCACCGCTTCAATCAGCGAGCAGGTCATCATGCGGTAGAACGCTTTTTCCATGGCCTTGCGGGTGGCCGACATCTGGGTCGCCACATCTTCACACGGGCGTCCACTCTCGATCATGTCGACCAGGCCGCGCACCTGGCCTTCGATGCGACGCAGTCGATTCACCATGTCTTTTTCATGGTCCTTGCGGTAGCCGTCCACGCTTTGAAAAGCCTTGTTGCTTATGGCCGGGCGGCATACGGTTTTCTTGGTCATTTCTGAGTCCGATGGGTTGCTTCTGGCAGCAGTGTGCCAGAACCGTCTATTGGTGCGCACTGATTTGCCTATAACACCTTACCCCCTAGGGTATGTACCGATTTTTATTTTGCGCTGGATCAAAGAAGATTCAGTCCGTCAACGCTGCGCTTGCGGTGGCGATATGCAACTTCTCCCAACTAGAACTTATTCAAAACGGATCTGGCATGAAACTAACGCGCGCAATACTCACACTGATGGCCATGCTGGTAACCGCCTTGCTGACGGGTTGCGGCACCATCTCCACGATGGGCAAGCTGGAGGACGGCGCAGGTGCCGAGGCGAACCGGATGTGGACGCGCTGGGTCGATGGAGGTGGCGATATTGCCGTGGCCACCACCTGGGAGCGCAAGGTGAAAGACGGCGTGACCGGTGACGATATTGAGCAGATTCTGCGCAGCGTCGCTACCGAGCGCAATATGAAGGAAGTCGGTATTCTGCCCTTGTCCAAGGAACTCGCTGCACGCACTGGCCAGAAGCAGAAGTTACTGACGGTGTATTCCTTCTGCACGCCGACCACGGCGCGTGAGATGGTCGACTTCAGCCCGAATATGGCGGCTTATTTGCCGTGCCGTGTCACGGTGGTCGAGAAAGAAGACGGCCTGTGGCTCTACACGCTGAATATGGACATGATGGTGAAGATGGGCCGCAAGTTGCCATCGCCCTTGAAAGAGCACGCCACCGCTGTGCGCGACACCATATACGAAATGATGGAGCGCGCCTCCAAAGGCGAGTTTTAAGCCAAGCCCGGGGAGACCACGATGACCAAGACGACACCATGTCGGGCGCCAGCCTGCGCCTATTCCGTTGCCGCAATGTTGGGCCTGGCGTGCGCTTTGCCGGCGCAAGCGACGGATGGCTATTTTTCCCATGGTTACGGCATGAAGTCGATGGGCATGGGCGGCGCGTCGGTGGCGGTTGCTGACAACGCGTTTGCCGGTGCCAACAACCCGGCGATTGCGGCCTGGGCGGGCGACCGCCTGGCGTTGGGGGTGAATGTGTTCATGCCGAGCCGTGGCATGCAACGCAGTGGCGGCGCAGCCTTGCCGGCGGCGGCCGTCGATAGTGACAGCAATACGTTTTATGTGCCGGAGCTGGACTACAACCGCAGCCTGTCGGCGCAGCTGGCGGTCGGTCTGACGGTGTATGGCAATGGCGGCATGAATACCGACTATGCCGGTTCAAATTACAACTGCGGCGGCGGACCGAATACCAGCAATGTGCTGTGC
Organism: uncultured beta proteobacterium; assembly: GCA_903897925.1. Lineage (GTDB taxonomy): Bacteria > Pseudomonadota > Gammaproteobacteria > Burkholderiales > Burkholderiaceae_C > Allorhodoferax. Next base: position 4,197 of record CAIUDG010000152.1, read on the forward strand.
GGCAATGGCCGATTGGGCGTCGATTTGCAACAGTTGATCATTGCGCCGACCGTCGCCTACAAGGTTTCAGAGAACCAGTCGCTGGGCGTCTCGCCATTGCTGGTGCGCCAGATATTCAAGGCCGACGGTCTGCAGGGCTTCTCGGCGATGTCGGGGGATGCCGGGCATCTGACAAACAATGGCTATGACGCTAGCAGCGGCATAGGCCTGCGCCTGGGTTATTTGGGCCAATGGAGTTCCGGTCTGGGCCTGGGCCTGTCCTATTCGCCCAGGACCAGCATGAGCAAGTTCTCGCAATATGCCGGCCTGTTTGCCGATGGCGGCAGCTTTGATATTCCGGAAAACTATGCTGTCGGGCTGAGCTATCAGGCAACGCCTGCGCTGCAGCTGGCGGCCGATTACCAAATGATCAAGTACGGCGCGGTGCCGGCGATTGCCAACGCCAGTTCGAACGCTGCGCCACTGGGTGCTGCCAGTGGCCCGGGCTTTGGCTGGTCGGATGTCAATGTGTACAAGCTGGGTCTGCAATGGCAGGCCACGCCGGCATTGCAATTGCGCGCGGGGGTGAATATCAGCGACAACCCGGTCAAAAGCAGCAATGTCACATTCAATATTTTGGCCCCCGGTGTCATGACCACGCACTACACGCTGGGTGCCACGTATGCGCTGAGCAGCAGGTCGGAGCTGACGCTGGCCTATATGTATGCGGGTTCCAATTCCGTCACCGGTGCGTCCATGTACAGCGGCCTGGGCATGCCGGCGGGCAATGAGACGGTGCGCATGTCGCAGCAGTCGCTGGGCTTGCAGTGGGGCTGGAAATTTTGAAGTCCCAACAGTGGCTGATGTTGCCTGCGCTGCTGCTGGCGGCGGTGGCACCGGCCCAGGTGCCAGAGATATTTCAGGGTGCCGATATGGCCCTGGGTGAAAAGTTGCTGGTCGATGGCAAGTGTGCCGAATGCCATCAGCGCAAGGTCGGCGGCGATGGGTCGGCGATTTACCGTCCGGACGAAAAAATCAGCAGTCCCGGCTTTCTGCGCGGCATGGTCGAGCAGTGCAATACGCAACTCAATCTGGGCATGTTTCCGGAAGACGTGACGGCGGTTGCGGCGGTATTGAATCGCGACCATTACGGCTTTAAAAAATAACAAACAGCGTGGAAATCCAAGGAGATTTTGTGAACCAAGATGACACCCCTTCTGGACGCCTGCAAAAGGCTCCGGAAAATTTTCTTAGCCGCGACGGCATCAAGACCGTGTTTTCCGAAGGCAAGGCCGGTCGGCGCGATTTCATCCGGCGTGCGTTTGCAGCGGCAGCGGTGGGCGCTGCAGCACCGGCCGTGCTGGCGCAAGCCAACCCGGTGCCGCTGGAAGGCGGCGATCCGAACATTCTGAATTTGCCAGAGCACTCCACCAGCCTGGGCCAGGGCGTCGCTCCCGAGGGCAGCTATGGCAAACCGTCGAAATACGAGAGCAATGTGCTGCGTCGCCAGAGTCCGGGCCTGACCCAGACCACGCAAGCCTCGGTGTCGTTTGCGCCTTTGCAGTCGCTGTTTGGCATAGTCACGCCGAGTGGTCTGCATTTTGAGCGCCATCACCAAGGCTGGTGGGACATCGACCCCTCCAAGCACCGCCTGATGATCAATGGCATGGTCAAGACGCCGATGGTGTTCACCATGGACGAGATCATGCGCCTGCCCTCGGTGTCGCGTTTCCACTTCATCGAGTGCGGTGCCAATTCGGCGGCGGAATGGGGCAACGTGGCGGTGCCGACGGTGCAATACACCCACGGCATGTTGTCCTGCAGTGAATTTACCGGGGTGCCGCTGATCACGCTGCTGGAGCGTGCCGGTGCGGACCTGAAGAATGGCAAGTTTGTACTCGCCGAAGGCGCCGACGGCTCGTCCATGACGCGCACCATTCCCATGGCGCTGATTTTGTCGGGTGAAGTGCTGGTGGCCTACGGCCAGAACGGCGAAATGCTGCGCCCGGAAAACGGCTATCCGCTGCGCCTGGTGGTGCCCGGTGTGCAGGGGGTGAGCTGGGTCAAGTACCTGCGCCGCATCAAGCTTGGCGACATGCCCTTTGCGGCCAAGGACGAGGCGGTGCATTACGTCGATTTGATGCCGGACGGCCAGTTGCGCCAGTACGGCAGCGTGCAGGAATGCAAGAGCGTGGTCACCACACCGTCGGGCGGGCAGGTGTTGCTCGACAAAGGGTTCTACAACATCACCGGTCTGGCCTGGTCGGGTCGCGGCAAGGTGAAGAAAGTCGATGTCACGGTTGACGGTGGACGCAACTGGCGCGAAGCGCGTCTGGAAGGGCCGGTGATGTCGAAGTCGCTGACGCGTTTCAACCTGGACTGGGTCTGGGACGGCAAGCCCGCCATCGTGCAAAGCCGCGCCACCGATGAAACCGGTTATGTGCAGGCCACCTACAAGCAGTTGCGCGCCGTGCGTGGCACGCGTTCGATCTATCACAACAACGCGATCCAGTCGTGGTTGGTGCAGGAAAACGGTGAGGTGAAAAATGTTCAGCTTTCGTGATGTGTTGGTGGCTGCGGCCATCACCGCTCTGGCCGGCCAGGCGCTGGCCCAGAGCGACAAGCGCTTTGAAGGTGTCGGGCGCGCTGCTACGGCCAAGGAAGTGGCGGCCTGGGATATTGATGTGCGCCCGGACTTCAAGGGCATTCCCAAGGGCTCTGGCTCGGTGGCCCAGGGCCAGGACATCTGGGAATCCAAGTGCTCGCACTGCCATGGCGTGTTTGGCGACTCGGGTGAGGTGTTCAGTCCGCTGATTGGCGGAATTACGGCGGACGATGTCAAAACCGGGCATGTGGCCAAGCTGCGTGACCCGACCGCCGGACGCACCACGTTCATGAAGGTCGCCACGCTGTCGACGATTTTTGACTACATCAACCGCGCCATGCCCTGGACTTCGCCCAAGTCGCTCAAGCCGGACGAGGTCTATGCGGTGCTGGCCTTTTTGCTGAACCTGAGCAACGTGTTGCCGGACGACTTTGTTTTGTCGGACCAGAACATCGCCGAAGTGCAAAAGCGCATGCCGAACCGCAATGGCATGACTACTGCGCACGCCATGTGGCCGGGCAACGAGTTTGCCGACAGCACCAAGGTGCCGGACGTGAAGGGTGTGGCCTGCATGAAGGATTGCGCGACCGAGACCAAGGTCAGCTCTTACCTGCCGGAGTTTGCACGCAATGCCCACGGCAACCTGGCGGACCAGAACCGCATCGTCGGTCCGCAGCGCGGCGCCATTACTGCCCAGCCCGAAGCGCCGACCCTGCAGGACAGCGCGACACGCGCGGCACAGGCGGTGGCCAAGGCGCATCCGGGCCAGCAAGCCGCAGACGCGCCGCAGGCACTGATCAGCAAGAACGGGTGCAGCATCTGCCACGCCATCGACACCAAAATTGTCGGCCCGGCGTTTGCCGATGTGGCGAAAAAGTACCCCGCCAAAGCCGACTACCTGGCGGCCAAGATTCGCTCCGGTGGTACCGGCATTTGGGGTGACGCCACGATGCCGGCGCAGACCCTGCCGGACGCCGACCTCAAGCGCATTGCCGCCTGGCTGGCCAGCGGTGCCGCCAAGTAGCGCCGCCGCGCGCATTGCCTTTCCATTGCAACGACAAACTATTTTTCAGGAGACCCGTAAATGCAAAACCGCAGAAAAGCACTCAAACAATCCCTGGTCCTGGCTGGCTTGCTGGCCGGCAGCGGGCTGTTCCCGCAGCTGGCACTGGCCTTCAACAAGAGCGCCTTCGAAGCCAAAAATATCGCTGACGCGCTGAAAGCCCTGGGCGTTGCCGCACCGGTGGAAAGCAAGGACGTTTCGATCACGGCGCCCGACATCGCCGAAAACGGCTCGGTGGTACCGATTGCCATCGCCACCAGCCTGCCCGGCGTGAAAAGCATGCTGATCATGGCGGAGAAGAACCCGGCCAGTCTGACCGCGCAATTCAATGTGAGCGACAGCGTCGAGGCGGCATTCTCGGCACGCATCAAGATGGGCCAGTCCTCCGACGTATACGCCGTTGCCGTGATGAACGACGGTCGCGTGCTGTTTGCCAAGAAGGAAGTCAAGGTCACGCTGGGCGGCTGCGGCGGCTGAGCAACGGCTGAGCGACGGCACAGTTCGATCAATGTAACGAATATTTTTTAGCAAGATTCAGGAGAAAAAAATGGCAGATCCAATGCGCATCCGTGCCCAGGTGAAAGACGACAAGGCCACCGTTCGTGTGCTGATGGCCCATGAAATGGAAGGCGGCCAACGCAAGGACGCTAACGGCAACGTGGTGCCCGCCTGGTACATCCAGGAAGTCAGCGCCACCCTCAACGGAAAAACCATTCTGACCGCCGAGTGGGGGCCGGCTGTATCGAAGAATCCGTTCCTGCAATTCGTGGTGAAAGGTGCCAAGGCGGGCGACAAAATCGGCATCAACTGGAAAGACAACCACGGCGACACGCGCAGCGACGAAGCCACGGCGTCCTAAGTTCTGTTCTGCGTGAAAGGTCTGTCCATGGCAAAAAAATGGTCCGTGTTGTTGCTCGGAATGGGGCTGGCGCTGGCGGTTTGGGCCCAGCCCAAGGACGCTGCGGTGCAGTCGATAGAAGAATACCGGGCGATGCTGGAAGACGGCAATCCCTCGGAACTGTTTGAAGCCAAAGGCGAAGACTTGTGGAAGCAGCGGCGCGGTCCGAACAAGGCCACGCTGGCGCAGTGCGACCTGGGCAAAGGCCCGGGCGTGCTGGCCGGCGCCTTTGTCGAGTTGCCGCGCTATTTTCCCGACACCCGGCGCGTGCAGGACCTGGAGTCGCGTCTGCTGACCTGCATGGAAGTGCTGCAGGGCTTCGATGCCGCCAAGATTGCCGCCACGCCTTTTGGCCAGGGCGAGCAAAGCAATCTGACCGCCATGGCGACCTGGATTGCGGCGCAGTCCAAGGGCCTGAAATTCCATCTGCCGCAGTCGCATCCGCAGGAGCAGGCGTTTTATGAAATAGGCAAACGGCTGTTTTATCAGCGTGGCGGGCCGCATGATTTTGCCTGTGCCACCTGCCATGGCCAGGACGGCAAACGCATCCGCCTGCAGGACATGCCCAATCTGAGCCACTTCCCGGGCGATGGTGTGGGCATTGCCGCTTGGCCGGCATACCGGCTTTCCAGCGGCCAGATGTGGGGTATGCAGCAGCGCCTGAACGACTGCTATCGCCAGCAGCGTTTCCCCTATGTCGGCTTCGGCAGCGACGCCACTATTGCGCTGGGCGTCTACCTGGGTGTCAACAGCCAGGGTGCGGTGTCGGTTGCACCCGCCATCAAACGCTAGGCCGGAGAAAAGCGATATGACCAAAAACACGATCACGGCTTGGCTCAGTCCGTTCCTGCTGGCACTGCTAAGCGGCTGTGCCGGACACCCGGACACTGCCTCGCTGGACCAGCAGACCGACGCTGTTCTGCGCAGCTCGTTTCGCGCCCAGGGCCAGGTAACGCTGGCGGCACTGGACGGCGACGAAACCAATCGCCTGTGCAGCGCCGCGGCGGTGCGCGGGGTGCCGCTTGACGAGGACACGGCACGCCGGATTGAAACCGAAAATTTCAAGACCATTCGCTTTCCTGCGGATGGCAAATTGATAGGCGACTGGCGCCGGGGCGAAGCCATTGCCCAGAGTGGGCGCGGGCTGACCTACAGCGACGACGCCAAACTGCCGAATGGCGGCAATTGCTATAACTGCCACCAGATCGACAAGAAGGAAATTTCCTTCGGCACGATCGGTCCCAGCTTGTACAACTACGGCAAGTTGCGCGCTGTGCGCGACCCGAACAGCGCCGATTCGCGTCCGATCGTCGAATACACCTGGGGCAAGATTTGGAACGCCAAAGGCTCGAATGCCTGTTCCAACATGCCGCGCGCCGGCCACAAAGGCATTCTGACCGAAGGCCAGATCGCCGATCTGATGGCCTTGTTGTTGGACCCCCATTCGCCCGTGAACCAGTGAGTCACGACGCCTTCCTGATATTTTGAGCCGCAGGTGCAATGCCATGAATTTAAGCAAACGTGAATTTTTCCAGGTGCTGGGCGCCGGCACCATGGCCGGTATGGGACTGGGTGCATACGCCGATGCCGACGCGCACACGGCCTATAACGGCCTGTATGACATTCCGCGTTTTGGCAATGTCTCGTTCTTGCACATGACCGACTGCCATGCGCAGCTCAAGCCGATTTATTTTCGTGAGCCCAGCATCAACATTGGTCTGGGCAGCATGCGAGGCAACTTGCCGCATCTGGTCGGTGAACACCTGCTGCAGGCCGCCAAAGTGCGGCCAAATACCGAACAGGCCTATGCCCTGAGCTACCTGAACTTTGAGAAGGCGGCACGCCGTTACGGCAAGGTGGGCGGTTTTGCACACCTGGCCACGCTGGTCAAGCGCATGAAGGCCAGTCGCCCGGGCGCCTTGCTGCTGGACGGTGGCGACACCTGGCAGGGTTCCGGCACGGCTCTGTGGACCCATGGCCAGGACATGGTCGACGCCTGCAAGTTGCTGACGGTGGACGTCATGACCGGGCACTGGGAATTCACCCTTGGCATGGACCGGGTGAAAGAAATTGTCGAGAAAGACTTTGCCGGCAAGATCGATTTCGTTGCGCAAAACATCAAGACGCAGGACTTCGGCGATCCGGTTTTCAAGCCTTACGTTATTCGCGAAATCAATGGCGTGCCCTGCGCCATCATCGGCCAGGCCTTCCCCTATACGCCGATTGCCAACCCGCGTTATATGGTGGCTGACTGGTCCTTCGGCATCCAGGACGAGAACATGCAGAAGATGGTTGACGAAGCCCGCGCCAAAGGTGCGCAGGTCGTGGTGGTTATCAGCCACAACGGCATGGATGTTGATTTGAAAATGGCCAGCCGGGTCAGCGGTATTGACGCCATCCTGGGCGGTCACACCCACGACGGCATGCCGGTGGCGACCCTGGTCAGCAACAAGGGCGGCAAGACCATCGTGACCAATGCGGGCTCCAACAGCAAGTTCCTTGGCGTGCTGGACTTTGATGTGCAGGACAAGCAGGTGCGTGACTTCCGCTACCGCCTGCTGCCGGTGTTTGCCAACATGCTGCCAGCCGACCCCGAGATGGAGGCGCTGATCCAGCGCGTGCGCGCGCCTTATGAGGGCAAATTGTCCGAGCAGCTGGGCTATACCGAAGGCCTGTTGTACCGGCGCGGCAATTTCAATGGCACTGGCGACCAGTTGCTGGTGGACGCCTTGCTGGAAGTGCAGGGCGCCGAAATTGCCTTCTCTCCGGGCTTTCGCTGGGGCACCACGCTGTTGCCCGGCCAGGCCATCACGCGCGAATGGTTGATGGACATGACGGCCACTACCTATTCGTACGCCACCGTCACCGAAATGACCGGGGCCACCATCAAGACCGTGCTGGAAGATGTCTGCGATAACCTGTTCAACCCGGATCCCTATTACCAGCAGGGCGGCGACATGGTGCGGGTCGGCGGACTGGAATACAGCTGCAATCCGGCGGCCGGCATAGGCCAGCGCATTGGCGACATGCGTCTGCATGGGCGAGCGCTGGAAGCCGACAAGAAATACAAGGTCGCCGGTTGGGCGCCGGTCGCAGAGGCGGCGCGCAGCCAGGGCAATCCACAGGTCTGGGATGTGGTGGAAACCTGGCTCAAGTCGCAGGGTGGCAAGATCGCCGCACGCAAGCTGAATACGCCGCGTCTGATCGGAGTGCAGCCCAACCCGGGTTATGCGCCGGACTGAGCTGCCGCCACGCGGCCTGCCTACTGCGGCACGATGAAGACGGCCTTTTCGGTAATGGCGTCGTGCAGGTTGGGGGCCTCGATGTGGAAGTGGATCGGGTGCGAGCCCGGCTGCGCTGCTTCATACGGCAGCTGCAGGCGCAC
>CAIUDG010000153.1 GCA_903897925.1 uncultured beta proteobacterium
GGCGGGTTTCCCAGAGGTGCTGGTCAGCGAGCGTGGACCGTAGAACGGGTGCCCGCTTCGTCAGTCCTCGCCCACCCGCGGACGCGCAACGCAACGAGCGCCAACACATCAGGAGGAGAAAAAGAGCACGAGCAGACGCGCAACGCAAGGAGCGCCAACAAAGCAGGAGGGAAAAAAGAGCACGAGCAGACGCGCAACACAGCGCGCGCCAACAACGTAGCAGAAGGTAAAGAACAGAAGCGGACACACAACGCAACGATCGCCAACAACACAGCAGGAAGGAACCAGCGCGGACGCGCAAAACCAAAAAAAAGCCCCGCAGCCAGGCCGCAGGGCTTTCAGGTTTAACGCAGGCAAGCCCGCAAAAAACCGTCAGATACTTACTTCACAGTAGCAGCCGACTCGGTGTAATCGCTGATCTTGTCAAAGTTCAGGTACTGGTACACCTTGCTGCTGGCAGCAGTCAGCACGCCCATATCGGCCAGATACTCGGCCTTGGTCGGAATCCGACCCAGCTTCGAGCAAATTGCAGCCAACTCGGCCGAGCCCAGATAAACATTGCTGTCCTTGCCCAGACGGTTCGGGAAATTGCGCGTAGACGTGGAGAACACCGTAGCGCCCTGCTTCACCTGCGCCTGGTTGCCCATGCACAAGCTGCAACCCGGCATTTCCATGCGCGCACCAGCGCCACCCAGAATGCCGTAGTGGCCTTCGTCGCTCAGCTGCTTGGCGTCCATCTTGGTCGGCGGTGCAATCCACAGCTTCACCGGAATATCGCGCTTGCCTTCCATCAGCTTGGACGCTGCACGGAAGTGGCCAATATTGGTCATGCAGCTACCGATAAACACTTCGTCAATCTTGGTGCCAGCAACTTCCGCCAATGTCTTCACATCATCCGGATCGTTCGGGCAGGCCAGGATCGGCTCATGGATGTCAGCCAGATCGATTTCGATCACTGCAGCGTATTCGGCATCAGCGTCGCCCTTGAGCAACTGCGGATCCTTCAGCCAGGCTTCCTGGGCAGCAATACGGCGTGCCAGCGTGCGTGCGTCGGAGTAACCATTGGCAATCATCCACTTCATCATGGTGATGTTGCTGGTAACGTACTCGGCAATCGGCTCCTTGTTCAGGTGCACGGTGCAACCAGCAGCAGAACGCTCGGCCGATGCGTCAGACAATTCAAAAGCTTGCTCGACCTTCAGATCTGGCAGACCTTCAATTTCCAGAATGCGGCCCGAGAAAATATTCTTCTTGCCCTTCTTCTCAACGGTCAGCAAACCGGCCTTGATGGCATACAGCGGAATCGCATTGACCAGGTCGCGCAGCGTGATGCCGTCTTGCATCTTGCCCTTGAAACGCACCAGCACTGATTCGGGCATGTCCAGCGGCATCACGCCAGTGGCAGCGGCGAAAGCCACCAGGCCGGAACCTGCCGGGAAGGAAATACCGATCGGGAAACGCGTGTGGCTGTCGCCACCGGTACCCACGGTGTCCGGCAACAGCAGGCGGTTCAGCCAGCTGTGGATCACGCCGTCACCCGGACGCAGCGCCACGCCACCGCGGGTGCTGATGAAGTCGGGCAGTTCGTGGTGCATCTTCACGTCCACCGGCTTCGGATAGGCCGCAGTGTGGCAGAACGATTGCATCACCAGATCAGCACTGAAGCCCAGGCAAGCCAGGTCTTTCAGCTCGTCACGGGTCATCGGGCCGGTGGTGTCCTGAGAACCCACCGAGGTCATCTTCGGTTCGCAGTAGGTACCAGGACGCACGCCCTGGCCTTCGGGCAGACCGCAGGCACGGCCGACCATCTTCTGCGCCAGGCTGAAACCCTTCTTGGTATCGGCCGGGTTTTGCGGCAGGCGGAACAGGGTCGACGGTGCCAGACCCAGGGCTTCACGGGCCTTGGCTGTCAGGCCACGGCCGATGATCAGCGGAATCCGGCCGCCAGCGCGGACTTCGTCAAACAGCACATCGCTCTTGACCTGGAAGGAAGCGATTTCCTTGCCGTCCTTGAAGGCCTTGCCGTCGTAAGGACGCAGTTCCACCACGTCGCCCATGTTCATCTGGTTGACGTCGAGTTCAATCGGCAATGCGCCAGCATCTTCCATCGTGTTGTAGAAAATCGGGGCAATTTTGGTGCCCAGGCAGACACCACCGAAACGCTTGTTCGGCACAAACGGAATGTCTTCACCGGTGAACCACAGCACCGAGTTGGTAGCCGACTTGCGCGAAGAACCGGTACCGACCACGTCGCCAACGTAAGCCACCAGGTTGCCACGGGCACGCAGGTCTTCAATGAACTTGACCGGGCCACGCTTGCCGTCTTCTTCCGGCGTGATGCCATCGCGCTTGTTCTTCAGCATCGCCAGGGCGTGCAATGGAATGTCGGGTCGGCTCCAGGCATCAGGTGCCGGAGACAGATCGTCGGTATTGGTTTCGCCGGTCACCTTCAGAATGGTGACGGTAATCGACTGCGGCACTTCCGGGCGGCTGGTAAACCACTCGGCGTCAGCCCAGCTTTGCAGCACAGCCTTGGCGAAAGTATTGCCCTTGTCGGCCTTTTCCTTGACGTCATGGAACTGGTCAAACATCAACAGGGTTTTCTTCAGACCGGCAGCGGCTTCAGCCGCCACGGCTGCGTCGTCCAGCAAGTCAACCATCGGGCTGATGTTGTAGCCACCCAGCATGGTGCCGAGCAGTTCGGTGGCGCGCTGGCGCGAGATCAGGGCACATGTTTGCGTGCCGTGCGCGACTGCCGCCAGGTAGCTGGCCTTGACCTTGGCCGCATCATCGACACCGGCCGGTACGCGGTTGGTGATCAGGTCCACCAGGGTGGCTTCTTCACCTGCGGGCGGTGCCTTCAGGAGTTCAATCAGTTCGGCCGTTTGCTTGGCAGACAGGGGCAGCGGGGGAATGCCCAGTGCGGCACGTTCGGCCACATGTTCACGGTAAGACTTCAACATATTTCACTCCTTCGTTAACAATAAAACGGGTCGACACCTGCTGCGTCACAGCAGGCGCCATCAATGTCTGGTATCTGGAAAATAGCCGCGGACCGCATCTGGCAGCGTACACCCGGTCTGGTGCGCACGCTCCAACAGCTGCCAGAAATACCGGTAGCTGGCGCGGTCATGCAATTTACCGGCCATGGAAATCGGCGCCCAATCCTGGCGCACCGCTTCGCTGAGGATGCCTGCGGCCAGTTCAAGCTCGGCCTGGGCCGGCGCGAAGGCTTTCAATATCGGCCGGATCTGGTCCGGATGAATACTCCACATGCGGGTAAAGCCGAGCGCGTTGGCGGCATAGGCCGCAGCCCGGCCCAGGGCCTGCACATCACGGAACTCGGTCACCACACAATGCGAGGGCACCTTGCGGTAGGCATGGCAGGCCGAAGCAATGTCGGTCTTGGCGCGCAGCACCAGCGGGTGATGGAACTGATCCAAAGTGGTGCAGTCATCGGCGGCACGCACCGCCATGGCGCTGGACCCAATGGCACCAGCATGCGCCGAAACAAAATCCATCAGGCCAAAACTGATCGACTCAACGCGCGGATGGCGCGCAATCGCAAACACTTCCTGTACCGCAGCCGGCGATTCAATCAGCACGTGCAACGGGACCGAGCGCGCCGCTGGCGAAGCCAGTGCATCCAGCGCCGCCAGGGCGGTGTGCACGTCGTTCAGCGACTCGACTTTGGGAACCATGATGTAACTCAGCGCGGCTGCCGCCGTGCCGGCCACAATCTCCACATCCGACGCAAATGCCGGGTGGTCCACGGCATGCAGGCGCGCGCCTACACGCTGCCGGGGGCCCGCCACCGACGCTGCGGCACCGGCCTGCACCGCCAGGGCCAGCGCGGAAACCAGATGTGCCTGGTCCACCTCGCCGCCCACCGGGGCACCATCTTCGCAATCCAGCGTCACGTCAAAAACGCAGGCGCCAAACTCCTCCAACATGTCGGCCTGCAACTGCAGGCTTTTACGCATCCGCGCCTCAACGCCGCAATAGTGGTCGCAAACCGGCAACAAGCCGGTTGCGCCCTGGGCACCAAGTAAAACGTCGCGCGGATGGGCCACGTCAGTGATTACAGCAGGTGCTTCACGCCGTCCTGCTCACCCTGCAGTTCAGCCAGGGTGACGTTGATGCGCTCTTGCGAGAAAGCATCAATTTCCAGACCTTCGACGATCTTGTATTCGCCGTTGGCAGTGGTCACCGGGAAACCGAAGATCACGCCAGCAGGAATGCCGTATTCACCATTGGAAGGAACGCCCATGGTGACCCATTCGCCATTCGAGCCCAGGGCCCAGTCGCGCATGTGGTCGATGGCAGCGTTGGCAGCCGAAGCAGCCGACGACAGGCCGCGTGCAGCAATGATGGCAGCACCACGTTTGCCGACGGTGGGCAGGAACACGTCAGCGTTCCAGACCTGGTCATTGATAGCGTCTTTGATGCTCTTGCCGTTGGTGGTGGCGAAGCGGTAGTCAGCGTACATGGTGGGCGAGTGGTTGCCCCAGACGGTCAGCTTGCGAATGTCGCCCACAGCGGTGCCGGTCTTGGCAGCCAGTTGCGAAGCGGCGCGGTTGTGGTCCAGGCGCAGCATGGCGGTGAAGTTCTTGGCTGGCAGATCGGGAGCCGACTTCATGGCGATGTATGCGTTGGTGTTGGCGGGGTTACCAACCACCAGCACCTTGACGTTGCGCGAAGCCACGGCGTTCAGGGCCTTGCCCTGGGCCGTAAAGATCTGGGCATTGGCAGCCAGCAGGTCGGCGCGTTCCATGCCTGGGCCGCGGGGGCGAGCGCCCACCAGCAGTGCGTAGTCGGTGTCCTTGAAAGCTTCCAGCGGGTTGCTGTGGGCTTCAATACCGGCCAGCAGCGGGAATGCGCAGTCTTCCAGTTCCATGATCACGCCACGCAGGGCGTTCTGGGCTTTTTCGTCGGGGATTTCCAGCAGTTGGAGAATGACGGGCTGGTCCTTGCCCAGCATTTCGCCCGAGGCGATGCGGAACAACAGGGCGTATCCAATTTGACCAGCGGCACCAGTAATGGCAACACGGACGGGCTTCTTGCTCATGGTATTAACTCCAGGAAGGTTGTGAAAACAGCAGCTGTTCAGGAACCCAAGCAAAACGGTCGAGCCCTGCAGATTGGCGGCAAGTTTACCCGCGATTTTGTGCGAAAGTCAATTTGTCTTATGTCTTATATAAGATATGATTCCAAATATTCCAGAGCCTGACTTGAAGCTGACTTTTTAACCCATTTTTGGCACCAACTTGATGCACTCCTTGCCACCCTCTTCCGCTGACAGCGCGCCCTCGGCGCATGCCGACGCCGGCCTGGGCAGCGGAGTCAGTGCAACGCCGGCCTTTAGCCCGTTGTACCAGCAGATCAAGGCCTTGATATTGCAAAGTCTGCAAGCCGGCGAATGGAAACCCAGCGCCGCCATACCCAGTGAAATGGACCTGGCGGCTCGCTACAAAGTAAGCCAGGGCACGGTACGCAAGGCGATTGACGAACTGGCCGCCGAAAACCTGCTGCTGCGGCGCCAGGGCAAAGGCACCTTTGTCGCCACCCATTCCGAGCGCCAGGTGCAATACCGCTTTCTGCGCCTGCTTCCCGACAGCGGCGATGTCCAGAGCGAAGGCCCGGCGCAGCGCCAGATCATCGACTGCAAACGCACCCGGGCGTCCGCTGAAATTGCCAAGATCATGGGCCTGCGCCAGGGCGATGCAGTGCTGCAAGTGCGGCGTGTGCTGGCATTTTCCGGCACCCCCACCATCCTGGAAGACCTGTGGCTGCCCGGTGCCCGCTTCAAAGGCCTTACCGCAGAAAAGTTACGTGCCGATAACGGCCCGATGTATGCGCTGTTCGAAACCGAATTTGGTGTGCGCATGGTGCGCGCCGACGAAAAAATCCGCGCCGTATTACCAGACACCGAGCAATGCGCGCTGTTGCATATTTCACCGCAAACCCCGCTGCTCAGCGTGGAGCGCACTTCGTATACCTACAACGATGAGCCCATGGAATTACGCCGCGGGCTGTACCTAACTGAGACCCATTACTACAGAAACGCCCTCAGCTAATAGCGCCTAGCCGAATTTTTTCTGCAAGTCCACCGTCAGATTGATGCGGTGCAATAGAATTCCTGCTTCCCGTGTCCACAATTACAAAGCCGTTACATCTTTGAAAGCAATTCATGACTGATCTTGTATCCACTTCCCGCGCCAAACGGCCGGAATTCCGCAACATCAATGCCTTCCATGATCTGCCTACCTACCGCCTGCCGGTGGCCGGTATCGTGTCGATCCTGCATCGCATCAGCGGCGCCATCATGTTCCTGCTGATGCCCTTCATCATCTGGATGTTCGACACCTCGATCTCTTCCGAATTCTCGTACGCCAAATTTGCCCGCGTATTCAACATCGGCGTCGGCGTGGTGCCGGGCTGGTTCATGAAGGTGATCGCGCTGGGCCTGATCTGGTCTTTCCTGCACCACTTCGTGGCCGGCATCCGTTATCTGATCATGGACGTGTCGCATTCCGCCGTGACCAAGGAATTCGGCCGCAGCTCGGCCCAAGTCACACTGGTTGTCAGCCTGGGTATCACCGCGGCACTGGCATTGAAACTTTTCGGTGTGTACTAAGCACGCATTAACCAAGGAACATAAAAATGGCAGTTAACTACGGCGCAAAACGCATCGTCACTGGTGCCCACTACGGCATCCGCGACTGGCTGGGACAACGTGTCACAGCCGTACTGATGGCTCTCTTTACCCTGACCGTGCTGGCCTCGGTGCTGTTCACCAAGGGCCCGATCACTTACACCAGCTGGTCCGGCATTTTTTCCGGCCAGTGCATGAAGTTTCTGACCTTCGTCACCATCATTGCCCTGCTCTACCACGCCTGGATCGGCATCCGCGACATCTGGATGGACTACATCCAGCCAGTGTCCATTCGCCTGTCACTGCAGGTTTTCTCGATTGTCTGGCTGGTCGGCTGTGCCGGCTGGGCCGTTCGGGTGCTGTGGCGTCTCTGATCCCGCACAGGCCCCAACAATAAAGAACATTCTCTAAGGCACACATTTCATGTCCTCTTCAGTTACCAAACGCAAATTTGATGTAGTTATCGTCGGCGCCGGCGGCTCTGGCATGCGCGCATCGCTGCAACTCGCACGCGCCGGTCTCAATGTCGCCGTGCTGTCCAAAGTTTTCCCGACCCGTTCCCACACCGTGGCGGCCCAGGGTGGTATCGGCGCCTCGCTCGGCAACATGAACGACGACAACTGGCACTACCACTTCTACGACACCGTCAAGGGTGGCGACTGGCTGGGCGACCAAGATGCCATTGAATTCATGTGCCGCGAAGCACCCAAGGTGGTGTATGACCTGGAACACATGGGCATGCCCTTCGACCGCAATCCGGACGGCACCATTTACCAACGTCCGTTCGGTGGCCACACGGCCAACTACGGTGAAAAGGCTGTTGAGCGCGCCTGCGCTGCCGCCGACCGCACCGGTCACGCCATGCTGCACACGCTGTACCAGCAAAACGTGGCCGCCAAGACCAGCTTCTTCGTCGAGTGGATGGCCCTCGATCTGATCCGCGACGCCGAAGGCGACGTGGTCGGTGTCACCGCCCTCGAAATGGAAACCGGCGACATTCACATCCTCGAAGCCAAGACCACCCTGCTCGCCACGGGCGGCGCTGGCCGTATCTTTGCCGCGTCCACCAACGCCTTCATCAACACCGGCGACGGTCTGGGCATGGCGGCCCGCGCCGGCCTGCCGCTGCAGGACATGGAATTCTGGCAGTTCCACCCCACTGGCGTGGCCGGTGCCGGCGTGCTGCTGACCGAAGGTTGCCGTGGCGAAGGCGCCATTTTGCTGAACAGCAATGGCGAACGTTTCATGGAGCGCTATGCGCCCACGCTGAAGGATCTGGCCCCACGCGACTTCGTCTCGCGCTCGATGGACCAGGAAATCAAGGAAGGCCGTGGCTGCGGCCCCAACAAGGACTACGTGCTGCTCAAGCTCGACCACCTCGGTGCCGAGACCATCATGAAGCGCCTGCCCTCGGTGTTCGAAATTGGCCACAACTTTGCCAACGTCGACATCACCAAAGAGCCGATTCCCGTGGTGCCCACGATTCACTACCAGATGGGTGGTATTCCTACCAACATCCACGGCCAGGTGGTTACGCAAAACGGCGACGTACACAACCAGGTCGTCAACGGCCTGTATGCCGTCGGCGAATGCTCCTGCGTCAGTGTGCACGGCGCCAACCGCCTGGGCACCAACTCGCTGCTCGACCTGCTGGTATTCGGCCGTGCTGCCGGCAACCACATTGTTGAATTCAACAACAAGAACAAGACCCACAAGGAATTGCCCAAGGATGCGGCCGACCGCACTCTGGAGCGCCTGGCCCGCCTGGACAACACCAAGCAAGGCGAATACGCGCAAGACGTCGCCAACGACCTGCGCGCTGCCATGCAGCAGCACGCCGGTGTGTTCCGTACGCAAAAGGTCATGGACGAAGGCGTGGTCAAGATTGCCGACCTGCGTGAACGCGTGAAGAGCATCAACCTGAAGGACAAGTCCAAGGTTTTCAACACCGCCCGCATCGAAGCCCTGGAAGTCGACAACCTGATCGAAGCCGCCCAGGCGACCATCGTTTCCGCTGCGGCCCGCCACGAAAGCCGCGGTGCCCACACGGTCGACGATTACGCCGACTCCGCCGAGTTCCCGAACGGACGCAATGACCGCGACTGGCACAAGCACACCCTGTGGCACAGCGCTAGCAACAGCCTGAGCTACAAGCCGGTCCAGATGAAGCCTTTGACGGTGGACTCTGTGCCGCTCAAAGTCCGTACCTTTTAAAAGTCCGAAGTCTATTACGCGAGATACTGAACATGACCAAACGCACTTTCTCCATCTATCGTTACGATCCGGACAAGGACGCCAAGCCCTACATGCAGGACATCGAGGTAGAACTCGACGGCCACGAGCGCATGCTGCTTGACGCTCTGATGAAGCTCAAGGCGGTCGATCCCTCGATCTCCTTCCGCCGCTCCTGCCGCGAAGGCGTGTGTGGCTCCGACGCCATGAACATCAACGGCAAAAACGGTCTGGCCTGCCTGACCAATATGCTGACGCTGCCCGGCACCATCGTGCTCAAGCCGCTGCCAGGCCTGCCCGTGATTCGCGACCTGATCGTCGACATGACGCAGTTCTTCAAGCAATACAACTCGATCAAGCCCTACCTGATCAACAGCAGCATTCCGCCCGAGAAAGAGCGTCTGCAAAGCCCGGAAGAGCGCGAAGAGCTGAACGGCCTGTACGAGTGCATTCTGTGTGCCAGCTGCTCCACCAGCTGCCCCAGCTTCTGGTGGAACCCGGACAAGTTCGTCGGCCCGGCCGGCCTGCTGCAAGCCTACCGTTTCCTGGCCGACAGCCGCGACCAGGCCACTGGCGAGCGCCTGGACAACCTGGAAGACCCCTACCGCCTGTTCCGCTGCCACACCATCATGAATTGCGTCGATGTCTGCCCCAAGGGCCTGAACCCGACCAAGGCAATCGGCAAGATCAAGGAAATGATGGTCATGCGCACGGTCTGACCGCGCGCCACACCTCAACGAGCCCTACCCTGTGACTGAAGCAACGATCGATGAACGTGCACTGAGCAAGCTGCGCTGGCGCTGCCGCCGCGGCCTGCTCGAAAACGACCTCTTCATCGAGCGTTTTTTTCTGCGCCATAGCAACACACTGACCCAGCGGCAGGCCGACGCGCTGGGCGTTCTTATGGACTTGAGCGACAACGACTTGCTGGACCTGCAACTGGCACGGAAATCGCTAACCCAAGTCGACGCCACGTTGGACCGCGACGACGTGCGTGAAGTTTTACAAATGTTGATGGAACCCCTCTGAAAGGCGAAAGATGAAACTAGCTGACAACAAAGCCACCCTGTCATTCAGCAACGGCGCACCCAGCGTTGACATGCCGGTGTACCAAGGTAGCGTAGGCCCGGACGTCATTGACATCCGCAAACTCTATGCACAAACCGGCATGTTCACCTATGACCCGGGCTTCCTGTCCACGGCCTCGTGCCAGTCGGCCATCACTTACATTGATGGCGACAAGGGCGAGTTGCTGTACCGTGGCTACCCGATTGAACAGTTGGCCGTGAACTGCGACTTCATGGAAACCTGCCACCTGCTGCTGTACGGAAACCTGCCCAACGCCGCCGGCAAGGCCGAGTTCACCAAGCGCGTCTCGAACCACACCATGGTCAACGAGCAGATGCAATTCTTCCTGCGCGGCTTCCGTCGCGATGCGCACCCAATGGCCATCATGACCGGCCTGGTCGGCGCCCTGTCGGCGTTCTACCACGACAGCATCGACATCAACAATCCTGAGCACCGCGAAGTCTCCGCGATCCGCCTGATCGCCAAGATGCCAACCCTGGTCGCCATGGCTTACAAGTACAGCGCAGGCCAGCCCTACATGTACCCGAAAAACAACCTGAGCTACGCCGGCAACTTCATGCACATGATGTTCGCTACGCCGTGCGAAGAGTACAAGGTCAACCCGGTCATCGAGCGCGCCCTGGACCGCATCTTCATCCTGCACGCAGACCATGAACAGAATGCCTCCACCTCCACCGTGCGTCTGTGCGGTTCCTCCGGCACCAACCCGTTTGCAGCGATTGCTGCCGGTGTGGCCTGCCTGTGGGGCCCAGCCCACGGCGGCGCCAACGAAGCCTGCCTGAACATGCTCGAAGACATCCAGCGCATGGGTGGCGTGAGCAAGGTTGGTGAGTTCATGAACCAGGTGAAAGACAAGAACTCCAACGTCAAGTTGATGGGCTTCGGTCACCGCGTTTACAAAAACTACGACCCCCGCGCCAAACTGATGCAGGAAACCTGCAAAGAAGTGCTGGTGGCCCTGGGCCTGGAAAACGACCCGCTGTTCAAGCTGGCCATGGCGCTGGAAAAGATCGCCCTGGAAGACGACTACTTCGTGCAGCGCAAGCTCTACCCGAACGTGGACTTCTACTCCGGCATCGTGCAACGCGCCATCGGCATCCCGGTCAGCCTGTTCACCGCCATCTTCGCGCTGGCACGTACCGTCGGCTGGATTGCCCAGCTGAACGAAATGATCGGCGACCCGGAATACAAGATCGGTCGTCCGCGCCAGCTGTTCACCGGCTCTGAAAAGCGCGACGTTCTGCCTATCGCTCAGCGCTAATTCTGCGCTGCGCAACGCCCGCCGCACGGCAACGTCGGCGGGCGTATTTCTTTGTGCAGCATAAAATCGAGGATTGCTAAGGGAATTACCGTATGGGAAACACGAATTCAGCGCCGTCGGCACGCACGCTCTATGACAAGCTCTGGGACGAACATGTCGTTCACACCGAAGACGACGGCACCGCCGTCCTCTACATTGACCGCCACCTGGTACACGAAGTCACCAGCCCGCAGGCCTTTGAAGGTTTGCGCGAAGCTGGCCGCAAGGTCTGGCGCGTCAGCTCCATCGTAGCCACCGCCGACCACAACACACCGACCACCGGCTGGGAAAAGGGCTACGACGGCATCACCGACCCGACCAGCAAGGAACAGGTCACCACACTGGACAACAATATCCGCGAGTTCGGCTCTGCGGCGTATTTCCCCTTTCTCTCCCGACGCCAGGGCATCGTTCATGTGATTGGCCCGGAAAACGGCGCCACCCTGCCCGGCATGACGGTGGTCTGTGGCGACTCGCACACCTCTACCCACGGCGCTTTTGGCGCCCTGGCGCACGGCATTGGCACCAGCGAAGTCGAGCACGTCATGGCGACGCAAACCCTGCTCGCCAAGAAGGCGCGCAACATGCTGATCAAGGTTGATGGCCAGCTGGCTGCCGGCTGCACCGCCAAGGACATCGTGCTGGCCATCATCGGCCGCATCGGCACCGCTGGCGGCACCGGCTACACCATTGAGTTCGGTGGCAGTGCGATCCGTGCCCTGAGCATGGAAGGCCGCATGACGGTGTGCAATATGGCCATCGAAGGCGGCGCCCGTGCCGGCCTGGTGGCAGTGGACGAAAAAACCATCGACTACGTCAAGGGCCGCCCATTGGCCCCTGGCGCCAACGCGGCCAGCCCGGCTGCGGCGGCGGTCGAATGGGACCAGGCCGTGGCCTACTGGAAAACCTTGCATTCCGACGCCGGTGCGCACTTTGACACCGTGGTCGAACTCAACGCCGCCGACATCGTGCCGCAGGTCACCTGGGGCACCTCGCCCGAAATGGTGCTCGGCATCGACGCACGCGTGCCCGATCCGGACAAGGAAAAAGACGCCAACAAACGCGGCGCCATCGAACGCGCCCTCACCTACATGGGCCTGGAACCCGGCAAACCCCTGAACGACATCTTTGTCGACAAGGTGTTCATCGGCTCCTGCACCAACAGCCGCATTGAAGACATGCGCGAAGCCGCTGCCATCGTCAAAAAGCTGGGCCAGCGTGTCGCCAAGAACATCCGTCTGGCACTGGTGGTGCCAGGCTCCGGACTGGTGAAAGAACAGGCCGAGCGCGAAGGCCTGCACGAAATTTTCAAAGCCGCCGGCTTTGAATGGCGCGAACCCGGCTGCTCCATGTGCCTGGCCATGAACGCCGACCGGCTCGAGCCGGGCGAGCGCTGCGCCTCCACCAGCAACCGCAATTTTGAAGGCCGCCAGGGTGCCGGTGGCCGCACCCATCTGGTCAGCCCGGCAATGGCCGCCGCCGCCGCCATCCACGGACACTTTGTCGACGTGCGCAAATTCAGCTAAAGGAATCCAGCATGCAAAGCTTCACCGTACACCAGGGCCTGGTGGCACCGATGGACCGCGAAAACGTGGACACCGACGCCATCATTCCCAAGCAATTCCTGAAATCGATCCGCAAGACCGGCTTCGGCCAGAACCTGTTCGACGAATGGCGCTACCTGGACGCCGGCTACCCCGGCCAGGACCCGGCCAGCCGCAAGCCGAACCCCGATTTCGTGCTGAACCAGCCGCGTTACCAGGGCGCCTCCATCCTGCTGGCGCGCAAAAACTTTGGCTGCGGCTCCTCGCGCGAACATGCGCCCTGGGCGCTCGACCAATATGGCTTTCGCGCCATCATTGCGCCCAGCTATGCCGACATCTTCTTCAACAACAGCTTCAAAAACGGACTGTTGCCGATTGTGCTGCCGGAAGCCCAGGTGGAACAGCTGTTCCACGACGCACTGGCCTTCCCCGGCTACCGCCTGACGATTGATCTGGAACACCAGGTCATCGTGCGCCCGGAAGGCGAAGCCCTGCCCTTTGAAGTGCAAGCCTTCCGCAAATATTGCCTGCTCAACGGCCTAGACGACATCGGCCTGACGCTGCGCCACGCTGACAAGATCAAGGCCTTCGAAGCCGAACGTCTGGCCCAGAAGCCCTGGCTGGCGCGCAGCATGGCGGCCTAACCTCTCAAAAATTTCAGAAAGCTCCCATGAAAATTGCAGTGTTGCCGGGTGACGGCATTGGTACCGAAATCGTTGCGCAAGCCGTGCGCGTGCTGAAGGCACTGGAAGTGCCGCTGGAAATGGAAACCGCGCTGGTCGGCGGTGCTGCCTACGAAGCGCACGGACACCCGCTGCCGGAATCAACCCTGAAGCTGGCCAAGGAAGCCGACGCCATCCTGTTTGGTGCCGTGGGCGACTGGAAATACGACAAGCTCGAGCGCGCACTGCGCCCCGAGCAGGCGATTCTCGGCCTGCGCAAACACCTCGGCCTGTTCGCCAATTTCCGCCCCGCCATCTGCTATGAGCAACTGGTCGGCGCCTCCAGCCTGAAGCCCGAACTGATCGCAGGCCTGGACATCCTGATCATTCGCGAACTCACCGGCGACATCTACTTCGGTCAGCCGCGCGGTCGCCGTACCGCCGTTGATGGCCACTTCCCCGGTGCCGAAGAAGCCTTTGACACCATGCGCTACAGCCGTCCGGAAATTGAACGCATCGCCCACGTGGCGTTCCAGGCCGCACGCAAACGCAGCAAGCGCGTCACCAGCGTCGACAAGGCCAATGTGCTGGAAACCTTCCAGTTCTGGAAAGACGTCGTCACCGAAGTCGGCCAGCAATACCCCGACGTGGAACTCGACCACATGTATGTCGACAACGCCGCCATGCAACTGGTGCGCGCGCCGAAGAAATTCGACGTGGTGGTGACCGGCAATATGTTTGGCGACATCCTGTCCGACGAAGCCGCCATGCTGACGGGTTCGATCGGCATGCTGCCTTCAGCCAGCCTGAATTCCAGCAACCAGGGTCTGTACGAACCCAGCCATGGCAGCGCCCCGGACATCGCCGGCAAAGGCATTGCCAACCCGCTGGCAACGATCCTGAGTGCCGCCATGATGCTGCGCTTCAGCCTGAACCAGGAAGTGGCCGCCCAGCGCATTGAAGCAGCTGTGCAGAAAGTGCTGCAGCAAGGCCTGCGCACTGGCGACATCTACAGTGAAGGCTGCACCCGCGTCTCCACCGAAGAGATGGGCAGCGCGGTTGTCAAGGCGCTGTAATTCTTGGCCTTACAATAGCCGCCATGTACGCCACCCCCGCCCTGCAAACACGATGGAATTTTTCCAGCGTGGTCTGGTGCTGTGGTGGCGTGGTTCCAGCCGGATCCGGTGTAACCAAAAAGACGGACATTACTGGCTGACATAGCCCGGTTCGTCGCGCCCTCCCGGCCAGACGAGTCGGGCAGATGAAATTCTTGTATTTCGTAAATCTGAAAAGGGCATTGTCATGAAAATTGGTAATCTGGTTGGCCTGGTAGGCTGGCGTGGCATGGTCGGCTCGGTCCTGATGGACCGCATGCAGGCCGAAGGCGACTTTGATCTGATCGAGCCGCTGTTTTTCTCGACCTCCAATGCCGGCGGCAAAGCCCCGGCACAGGCCAAGAACGAAACCGTGCTGCAGGACGCCTTCAACATCGACGCCCTGAAGCGCTGCGACATCATCATCAGCGCCCAGGGTGGCGACTACACCTCCGACATTTTTCCCAAGTTGCGGGCTGCAGGCTGGAACGGCCACTGGATTGACGCCGCCTCCACGCTGCGCATGCAGGACGATGCCGTCATCATCCTGGACCCGGTGAACCTGCCGGTGATCCAGAACTCGCTGGCCAAGGGCGGCAACAACTGGATCGGCGGCAACTGCACCGTCAGCTGCATGCTGATGGGCGTGGGCGCCTTGTACAAGGCCGGTCTGGTCGAATGGATGAGCACCCAGACCTACCAGGCCGCATCCGGCGGCGGCGCACAACATATGCGCGAGCTGCTGACCCAGTACGGCACCCTGAACGCCGAAGTCAAGGCCCTGCTGGATGATCCAAAGAGCGCCATTCTGGAAATCGACCGCAAGGTGATCGCCAAACAGCGCAGCCTGACGGCCAGCGAAACCGCCAACTTTGGCGTGCCACTGGGTGGCTCGCTGATTCCCTGGATCGACAAAGACCTGGGCAATGGCATGTCGCGCGAAGAATGGAAAGGCATGGCCGAAACCAACAAGATTCTCGGCCAGGGCCCACTGTTCGGCTCGGTCGAAACCCCGGTTGACGGCTTCTGTGTGCGTGTCGGCGCGATGCGCTGCCACAGCCAGGCGCTGACCTTCAAGCTGAAGAAAGACGTCCCGGTAGCCGACATCGAAGCCATGATTGCCGCCGACAACGCCTGGGTCAAAGTGGTGCCTAACAACCGTGAAGCCACCGTGAAAGACCTGACCCCGGTAGCCGTCACCGGCACCATGAACATTCCGGTGGGCCGCATCCGCAAACTGGCAATGGGGCCGGAATATGTCGGCGCCTTCACCATTGGCGACCAGTTGCTGTGGGGCGCTGCCGAGCCGCTGCGCCGCATGCTGCGCATTCTGCTGGCCGCCTGAGCGCCGCGCCAGGGCATAACGCAAGGACCAGTACCGCCTGGTCGTTGCGACACGGCAACAGTTTAAGAACAGCCAGCATCTCGGGAACCGGTGCTGGCAAACTTAAAAGGTTTCTGAGCTTGTAAGCCTAAGACATTGATGTTATGGTACTTTTTAGTTTTTCAGAGACACGCTCCTGCGTTGGATAATTGCTCGATGAATGCTGCTCACCAGAACGGCGGAGGCTTATAAATTGATTAAAAAATCTCATCGTTGGCAGAGGACCGCGATTGCGGCCGCAGCCACGGCGCTACTCGCATTGTCTGCAGGCGAGGTGTTCGCGCTATCGCTGGGTCGCATTACTGTCCAGTCCGCGTTGGGCGAAGCACTCCGGGCGGAAATTGACATCCCTGACATCAACGCCGAAGAAGCCGCATCCATCAAGGCCAATGCTGCCGCCCCGTCAGCATTTACTGCTGCCGGCCTGGAATTCAACCCCGCCCTGACCAGCCTGCAAGCCAAATTGGCACGCCGCAATGACGGCCGGGCCTATCTGCAGCTCAGCACCGACCGGCCCATCAACGAGCCCTTCATCGACATCATTCTAGAAGCCAGCTGGTCCTCCGGGCGCATCGTGCGCGACTACACGCTGCTGTTTGATCCAGCGCCGTCCAAAGCGGCGCCAGCCGCCCCGACGCTGGCACAAACCGGTGCCACACAACCGCAGCCATCCGCCGAACCCAGCCCGGCGGCCAGCATGCCCAAGCTGACCATACCGGCCGAAATGGCGCGCGGCGTAGCGGCGCCGGCCAAGTCGGCGCCAGCGGTGTCCAAAATGGCGCCCAAGGCAGCCACCAAACCGGATGCCACCGGCGAGCGGCGGCTGACGGTCAAACCGGGCGACACCGCCAGCAAAATTGCAGCACTGAACAAGCCAGCGGACGTGTCACTCGACCAGATGCTGGTTGCCCTGATGCGCAGTAATCCCGATGCTTTTTCCAATGGCAATCTGAATCGCTTGCGCGCCGGCGCAGTGTTGGATCTCCCGAGTGAGTCCCAGGCCCAGGAAACGCCAGCCGCGCAAGCCAGTCAGATGGTGGTCGCGCAAAGCAAAGACTTCAACGCATATCGCCGCAACCTCGCCAATAGCGTCCCCAAAGCGGCACTCGAAACCCCGAACCGCAAAGCCTCCGGCAGTGTCGAAGCCCGGGTCGAAGACAAGAAAATGCCCAGTGCGGTACCGGACAAGCTCACGCTGTCCAAGGGCGCCCTGCAAGCCAAGAAAACCGAAGCACAAATCGCCCAGGAACGCGCCGACCGCGATGCCGCTGCACGTGCAGCCGAGCTGTCCAAGAATATTTCCGAACTGAACAAGCTCAATGCGGCGGCCACCAAGGGCGTCGCAGAAGCCAGCGCCGCCAGCGCCGCAACGAAAACCACCAGCAGCCCGGCACTGCCACTGGAAGTTGCCGCCCTGCCGGCCAATCCAGCCTCCGCAGCGGCCTCTGCCGCGGCCAGTGCGCCCCAGGCCACCGCTTCTGCACCCGCTTCTGCACCAGCACCCGTAACCAGCGCCCCGGCCAAACCCAAAATGCCGATGGCCTCGGCCCCAGCCCCTATGCCTGAAGCCAGCAGTGGTCTGATCGACCAGCTGCTGGACGATCCGGTGCTGCCCGCAACCGGTCTCGGCGCGGTGCTCGCTCTGATCGGCGGACTGTTTTTCTACCGCCGCAAACAGGCGCAGAAAAATGCCGCCCACGTCGACAGTTCCTTCCTGGAAAGCCGTCTGCAGCCCGACTCCTTCTTTGGCGCCAGTGGTGGCCAGCGGGTAGACACCGCGCGCGACAACCCTGCCAGCGCTTCGTCGATGGTCTATTCCGCCAGCCAGCTGGACGCCGCCGATGACGTTGACCCGGTCGCCGAAGCCGATGTCTACCTGGCCTATGGGCGCGACCTGCAAGCTGAAGAAATTCTGAAAGAAGCACTGCGCCACAATCCGGGACGGCTGGCGATCCACACCAAACTGCTGGAAATTTACGCCAAGCGCCGCGACACCGCCAGCTTCCAGGCCAGCGCCAACCAGGCCTTCGCCCTGACCGGCGCCAACAGTCCAGACTGGGTCCGCATCTGTGAACAGGGTCTGCTGATTGACCCGAACAACCCGCTGTACCAGCCCGGCGGCGCCACCGTCAGCGCATTTGGTGCGCTGGAGCCAGCGCGTGCCGAAGTTCCGGATGTCGCCAGCACCCTGGCCATGCCAACCCATGGCGAACCCGAGCGCTCTGCGGGCAATCTCGACCTGGATCTGGACCTGGACTTTTCCGACGACGCGCCCACTGCCAGCATCGTCAAACCAGTGCCCGCCGTAAACCCGCCGCTCAGTTCCACTGCCATGGCAACCGAGCCCGACTCCGAGATGGATTCGAATGGCATCGACTTCGACATATCCGGACAGGTGCCAATGGACACGCCTGCGCCCGCCAGCCGCCCCGCGGTATCGGCCGACACCAGCTTCTCCATGGATGGTTTAAGCCTGGACTTGTCCAGTGCCCCCACCCAGGCTGGCAGCGAAGCCGGCGCCCCCCATGCATCGGCCCAGCCCCACCAGGAAGACGACGGCTCGCTGCAGTTTGACCTGGGCTCCCTCTCACTGGACCTCGACGATCTGCCGCTTGAGCCCGCACACACGGCCGATAGCGATGCGGCAAATTCGCACGAAACCAAACTGGCGCTGGCCGAAGAATTCGTTTCCATTGGCGACCACGATGGTGCGCGCGCACTGATCGAAGAAGTCATTGCAGAATCCACTGGTGAATTGCGCGAAAAAGCACAGCGCGCACTAGCCAACCTGAACTGATTAACGCCAAGATCGGGTTGTTGGTGACTTCTGTACGCAGGATTGCGCCATGAGGGTGGCGCTGGGGCTGAGTTACAACGGCGGCGCCTACCAGGGCTGGCAAAGCCAGGTCGGCGGCCAGACCGTGCAGGACCGGCTCGAGGCCGCGCTGGGCCGCTTTACCGCACAGCGCATATCCACGCTCTGCGCGGGCCGCACCGATGCCGGTGTACACGCACTCATGCAAGTAGTGCATTTCGACACCGACCGCGCCCGTGACACGTACGCCTGGGTGCGCGGCACCAACGCCAATCTGCCACGCGACATCGCCGTGCAATGGGCACTCCACACCAGCGACGCGTTCCATTGCCGGGCCTGCGCCAGTTCGCGCCGCTATGCCTATGTGTTACTGGAATCCGCAGTGCGCCCGAGTGTGGACAGCGGTCGCGTTGGCTGGACCTTCCGCGCCCTCAACCTGGACGCCATGCGCCAGGCCGCCGACATATTGCTGGGTGAGCACGACTTCACCTCTTTTCGCGCCTCCGCCTGCCAGGCCCTGAGTCCGGTAAAAAACATGCTCGACATCAGTTTTCACCGCAAAGGTGCCTACTGGCGCATCGAGTTTGAAGCCAATGCTTTTTTACACCACATGATTCGCAACATCATGGGCTGCCTGGTGCAGATCGGCCAGGAAAAAAAGCCGCCCGGCTGGATGCACGAAGTGCTCGCCGCACGCGACCGCCGCGCCGCCGCGCCAACCTTCTCCCCCGACGGTTTGTACTTCCTTGGTCCACGCTATCCGGCGCACTGGGGCATGCCCGAACGCACGCCTGCGTATGATGGCCTGCCATGACACTGCCAACCCGTACCCGAATCAAAATCTGCGGACTGACCCGCGAACAGGATGTCGACGCCGCCCTGCAAGCCGGCGCCGATGCAATCGGCTTTGTGCTTTACCCGAAAAGCCCGCGCTACGTCACACCGGCGCGCGCCGCCGCGCTGGCGCGGCGCCTGCCGGCGTTTGTCACGCCGGTACTGCTGTTCGTCAATGCGCAGGCCGCTGAAATTGCCGCCGCCACCGAGCTGATCGCTGGCGCCACGCTGCAATTCCACGGTGACGAGACTCTGCAAGACTGCCTGCGCGGCAGCGGCCAGGGTAGCCGTCCATTCCTGCGCGCTGCACGCATCCCGCTGGGCCCGGACGCTGCCCGCTTCGACCTCGTACAATACGCCCAGGATTTTTCTCCAGCCCAGGCCATACTTCTGGACGCCCATGTGGACGGGTATGGCGGCGGCGGCAAGGTGTTCAATTGGTCACTTCTTCCTCCAAGCGTCAACGCTCACCTCGTCTTGAGTGGTGGACTCACTGCTGCAAACGTGGGCGACGGTATTGCCTGCGTACGCCCGCGCTGTAACAGCCTGGCGGTCGACATCAGTTCAGGGGTCGAGGCCGTGGATGCCCAGGGCCAGACCCTCAAGGGCATCAAAGACCCGGAAAAAATCAACCAGTTCGTCGCTGCGGTACGCGCCGCCGACCAACAACTTGCAGAAAAGAATTCAGCATGAGCGCCTACCATCAGCCCGACCCGAGCGGGCACTTCGGCAAATACGGCGGCAGTTTTGTCTCCGAAACCTTGACCCACGCCATCAACGAGCTCAAGGATGCCTACGCCAAATACCAGCACGACCCGGAATTCCTGGCCGAGTTCCAGTCGGAACTGGCCCATTTCGTCGGCCGCCCCTCACCGGTCTACCATGCCGCGCGCATGAGCCGTGAAATGGGCGGGGCACAGATTTTCCTCAAACGCGAAGACCTGAACCACACCGGCGCGCACAAAATCAACAACACCATCGGTCAGGCCATGCTGGCCCGGCGCATGGGCAAACCGCGCGTGATCGCGGAAACCGGCGCCGGCCAGCACGGCGTGGCCACCGCCACCATTTGTGCCCGCTACGGGCTGGAATGCGTGGTCTACATGGGCAGCGAAGACGTAAAGCGGCAAAGCCCCAACGTCTACCGCATGAAGCTGCTGGGCGCCACCGTGGTGCCGGTGGAAAGCGGCAGCAAAACCCTGAAAGACGCGCTGAATGAAGCCATGCGCGACTGGGTCGCCAACGTTGACAACACTTTTTACATCATCGGCACGGTGGCCGGCCCCCACCCCTATCCCATGATGGTGCGCGATTTCCAAAGCGTGATTGGCACCGAGTGCCTGGTGCAAATGCCGGCAATGCTGGCCGCTGCGGGCGTGCACCAGTCGCAGCCGGACGCGGTGGTGGCCTGTGTCGGCGGCGGCTCCAATGCAATGGGCATTTTCTACCCCTATATCGAACACAGTGAAACCCGCCTGATTGGCGTGGAAGCGGCCGGTGCCGGCCTGGAGTCGGGCAAACACTCGGCCTCGATCCAGCGTGGCAGCCCGGGTGTGCTGCATGGCAACCGCACTTATGTGCTGCAGGACGACAACGGCCAGGTGACCGAAACGCACAGCATCAGTGCCGGCCTGGACTACCCTGGCGTCGGCCCGGAACACGCGTTCCTGAACGACATCGGTCGCGCCGAGTATGTCGGCATCACCGACGAGGAAGCCCTGGCGGCCTTTCATTACCTGTGCCGTACCGAAGGCATTATCCCGGCACTGGAATCCAGCCACGCCGTCGCCTACGCCATGAAACTGGCCAAAACCATGCGCCCCGACCAGGCCATCCTGGTCAACCTGTCCGGCCGCGGCGACAAGGACATCGGCACCGTGGCCGACCTGAGCCACGCCGACTTCTATTGCCGTCCGAGTTGCCAAGGACAAACCGTCAAAGGCAACAGCCAGCCCGTGCAAGTGATCAAGCCAGGAGCCAGCGCATGAGCCGCATCGACAGCACCCTGACGGCCCTGAAAAGCCAGCAGCGCAAAGCGCTGATTCCGTTCGTCACCGCCGGCTTTCCCTATGCCGACGTAACACCCGAACTGATGCACGCCATGGTCGCTGGCGGCGCCGACATCATCGAACTGGGTGTCCCCTTCTCCGACCCGAGTGCCGACGGCCCGGTAATCCAGAAAGCCGGCGACAAGGCGCTGGCGGCAGGTGTCGGCCTGGGCCAGGTGCTGGCCATGGTCCAGCAGTTCCGCCAGACCGACCAGCGCACACCGGTGGTGCTGATGGGCTATGCCAACCCGGTCGAACGCTATGACCAGATTCACGCCGGCACCCAGTGTGGCAGCGCCTTTGTGCGCGACGCCGCCGCCGCCGGTGTGGACGGCGTGCTGATTGTTGACTACCCGCCCGAGGAATGCGTCGCCTTTGCCGCCGAACTGCGCGCGCACCAGATGGACCTGATCTTCCTGCTGGCACCCACCAGCACCGATGCCCGCATGGCCCAGGTGGCACAAGTCGCCAGTGGCTACGTTTACTACGTCTCGCTCAAAGGCGTGACCGGTTCCGGCGCGCTCGATATCGGTGCCGTGGAAGCCATGTTGCCGCGCATTCGCCAGCACATCCAGGTGCCCGTGGGCGTCGGATTTGGCATCCGCGACGCGGCCACCGCACGCAGCATTTCGCGCGTCGCCGACGCTGTGGTCATTGGCAGCCGCATCATTCAGCTGATCGACCAGCAGCCACGCGATCAAGTGGCTGCGGTGGCGCAAACCTTCCTGCGGGAAGTTCGCACCGCTTTGGATTCATAATCGCCCATTCGACTTTGCAGAGGAAGGAACTCCCATGAGCTGGCTTGAAAAACTGCTGCCCCCCAAAATTCAGCATACCGACCCGACCGAGCGCCGCAGTGTGCCCGAAGGCCTGTGGATCAAGTGCCCCAGCTGCGAAGCCGTGCTCTACAAGACCGATCTGGAGCAAAACCAGAACGTCTGCCCGGCCTGCAGCCACCACCACCGCATCGGCGCCCGGGCGCGCCTGAATGTATTCCTGGACAACGAAGGCCGCTTCGAAATCGGCCAGGAAGTGCTGCCAATGGACGCGCTCAAGTTCAAGGACAGCCGCAAGTACACAGAACGCCTCAAGGAAGCACTGGAAAACACCGGTGAAACCGACGCCCTGGTGGTCATGGGCGGTGCCGTCTGCGGCATCAGCGTGGTGGCCGCCTGCTTTGAATTCGAATTCATGGGTGGCAGCATGGGCTCGGTGGTAGGCGAGCGCTTTGTACGCGGCGTGGAAACCGCCGTCGAACAAAAACTGCCCTTCATCTGCTTTACCGCCACCGGTGGTGCGCGCATGCAGGAAGGCCTGCTCAGCCTGATGCAAATGGCCAAGACCAATGCCTCGCTCACGCGCCTGGCCAAAAAGGGCCTGCCATACATCAGCGTGCTGACCGACCCGACCATGGGCGGCGTCAGCGCCGGCTTTGCCTTCCTGGGCGATATCGTGATTGCCGAACCCAAGGCCCTGATCGGCTTTGCCGGCCCGCGCGTGATCGAATCCACCGTGCGCGTGACCCTGCCGGAAGGGTTTCAACGTGCCGAATTCCTGCAGACCAAGGGCGCCATCGACTTCATCAGCGATCGCCGTGAACTGCGCAAGACCATCGCCGAAACCCTGGCCATGCTGCAACGCCAGCCGGCCGACGCCGTTATTTAAGCCAGCAAGCCGAGCAAGGTCGTCTGCAGTTCGCCCACCACAATGGTGGCGATCTGCAGCAGCACCAGCAAGGCCAGTGGCGACAAATCCACGCCACCCACCAGCGGCACAACACGGCGAATCGGTGTCAGCGGCGGCGCCACCAGGCGCTCCATCAGGTCCGACAACTGCGAGTGGGTCTGCACCCAGGACAGCACGGCATACACAATCACCAGGCCGGTGAGTGCCGATATCGCCATGCGCAGCACGCCAAACAGCGCCAACAGCAGCACCGCAGTTACGCTGGCACCGCCACCGACCCACAGCCACTCGACACCGAACAGCACCAGCTGCCCAAGCCAGGCCGCCGTCAGGCTGGCCAGATCCCAACGCCCCAGCGTCGGCAGCACGCGGCGCAAGGGCAGCACCAGCCAGTCGGTTACGGCAAACAGAAACGGCCCCATCGGGTTACCTGAACGCGCCGACATCGGAATGCGCTGGTGCTGCATGTACAGGCGCAGCAGACACAAACCGGTCAGCAGTCCGGTGGCAATGTTCAGAAGCAGGGAAACGATTTGATAAAGCATGGTGCGCAAATGAAGGAAGCTGCGCGCATCATAGCGGGACTGCCCGCCTTCCCTCTTAGAATCGGAGGGCTGCCAATCGGCAGCACTGCCATTTCAACTACATCGTTTTTCATGTCTGACAACCACACCGCCAGCCCCGCCCCAATTGACGAAAACCAGCTGATTCTGGAGCGCAAGGAAAAACTCAAGGCGATCCGCGAGCGCCAGGCCCAGGGAGGCGGCGTCGCCTTCCCCAACGATTTCCAGCCCACGTACAAGGCTGAGCAGCTGTTTGCCGAGTTCGATTCGCACGCCCCCGAAATTCTGCAAGGCATGAATGTCAGCGTCAAGGTAGCCGGGCGCCTGATGCTCAAGCGCGTCATGGGCAAAGCCAGTTTCTGCACCCTGCAAGACGCCTCCTTTGGCAGCAGCGGCGGACGCATCCAGATTTATGTCAAGGGCGAAGACATCGGCGCCGAGGTCTATGCCGATTTCAAGCACTGGGACCTGGGCGACATTGTTGCCGCTGAAGGCATGGTGTTCAAAACCCGCACCGGCGAACTCTCCATCCATGCGCGCAGCGTACGCCTGCTGACCAAGAGCCTGCGCCCGATGCCGGACAAGTTCCACGGCATCAACGACCAGGAAGTCAAATACCGCCAGCGCTACATCGACCTGATGACCGACGAATCCTCGCGCAAGCGCTTTGTGGCGCGCAGCAAGGCCGTCAGCGGCATCCGCGACTTCATGGTGCAACACGGCTTCCTGGAAGTGGAAACGCCCATGCTGCACCCGATTCCGGGCGGCGCCAATGCCAAGCCCTTCACCACCCACCACAATGCGCTGGACCAGCAGATGTTTCTGCGCATTGCACCCGAGCTCTACCTCAAGCGCCTGATCGTCGGCGGTTTCGACCGGGTATTTGAAATCAACCGCAACTTCCGCAACGAAGGTATTTCGGTACGCCACAACCCGGAATTCACCATGATGGAGTTCTACGCGGCCTACTGGAACTACCAAGACCTGATGCAGTTCACCGAGCAGCTGATCCGCGATGCCGCCATCAAGGCCGGCGATTCGCTGCAACTGAGCTATGGCGGCAAGCCGGTCGACCTGGCGCCAGCGTTTGAACGCCTGACCATCGTGCAGGCGATCCAGAAATACACCGAAGCCGGCGACAACGTTTTTGACGCCAGCTGGCTCACCAATGCCCTGCGCAAACTCGGCCACACCGAAGCCAAGCACCACCTGAGCGGGCGCAGCCTGGCCAGCCTGCAAGTGCTGTATTTCGAAGAAACCGTGGAAGACAAGCTCTGGCAGCCCACTTTCATCTGCGAACATCCGGTCGAAATTTCGCCACTGGCGCGCGCCAGCGACAGCCACCCAGAGGTCACGGAGCGCTTTGAGCTCTACATTACCGGGCGCGAGTTCGGCAATGGCTTCAGCGAGCTGAACGACGCACAAGACCAGGCGGCACGCCTGCATGCCCAGGTCGAAGCCAAGGACGCCGGCGACGACGAAGCCATGTATTTCGACCACGACTTCGTACGTGCGCTGGAATACGGCATGCCACCGACCGGTGGCTGCGGCATCGGCATTGACCGCCTGATGATGCTGCTCACCGACAGCCCCAGCATCCGCGACGTCATTTTGTTCCCGGCCCTGCGCAGAGAGGCCTGAAGCCGGCGCCGCAGCATGGACTCCCCGGCTACCGCAATTGCCGTGTTCCAGCAGGGGAACCAGCTGCTGCAGGACCAGCAATACGCGGCCGCCGAGGACTGCTATGCGCAAGCAATTGCGCTCAATCCGCAGTTTCCCCAGGCACACGCCCAGCTGGCCTATGTGCTGGACCGGCGTGGCGCCGTCACCGCGGCCGAAACCCATTACCGCCAGGCCCTGGCCATGGCCCCGGCCCTGGCCAGCGTACACATCAACCTGGGAGCGCTGCTGCTGCAACAGAAGCGCCTGCCCGAGGCCGAGGCGGCCTACGCCGCCGCCCTGTCCCTGGAGCCCGGCTCCAGTGCGCTGTGGTCCAACCTGGGCTCGCTCTACCTGGCCTGCAAAAACGACGCCGACGCCGAGGCCTGCCTGCGCCAGGCCATGGCACTAGACCCGGGCAATCGCAAGGCACGTTTCAATCTGGCCTACCTGCAGTTGCGCCGTGGCGTCTGGGCCGAGGGCTGGGCCCTGTTTGAAGCGCGCGACTGGTATGCCAGCATGGAACAGCATTTCCGTTTCCCGCGCTGGCAGGGTGAAGCGCTGCAGGACAAATCGCTGGTACTCAGTTTCGAGGCAGGCCATGGCGACGTGATTCACTTTTGCCGCTATGCCAGCCTGCTGAAAGCCCGTGGCGTGCGGCAACTGACACTGGTCTGCCACCCGGCACTGACGCGGCTGATGCGCAGCCATGCCGACATCGATGAAGTCATCAGTTTCACCGATGCGGTACCGACCACCGGCCACGACTACTGGATGCCGCTGCTCAGCGCGCCGCACCACTTCTACCAGCCCGAGGCGCCCATCTATGCGCCGCCGCCCTACCTGCAGGCCGATGCTGCGCTGTGTGCCCACTGGGCCGCGCAATTGCCAACCCAGGGTTTGCGCGTTGGCCTGGCATGGCGCGGTAATCCCGCCTTTGAAAATGACCGCGACCGCTCGCTGCCAGGGCTGGAAACGCTGCTGCCGCTGTGGCAGATTCCTGGTCTGGCGCTGATCAGTCTGCAAAAGGGCGCTGGCGAGGCCGAGGCCCAGGCTTTTTCAGCCGCGCACGCGCTGCTCTGCCTGGGGCCGCAGATGCAGGATTTTGCCGACGCCGCAGCGATCGTCGCGCAACTCGATCTGGTGATCAGTGTTGACAGCGCCATGGCGCACCTGGCCGGCGCGCTAGGCAAGCCCTGCTGGGTGCTGCTACCCGACTACATGACCGACTGGCGCTGGGCCGCCGAAGGCACGCGCAGCGCCTGGTACCCGGACTCCTTGCGGCTGTTCCGGCAAGACGCCGACGGCTGCTGGCCGCCGGTCGTCCAGCGCCTGGCGCAGGCCCTGCAGACGCAGCGGCTGGCTGCGCCTTAACGCCAAGCTGGCTCAACCGGCATTGGTGCTGGTGCTGGTGCTGGCGTTGGCTTGCAGGCGTTGATCGCGCGCTGCCGTGGCAATGATCTGGCGCACCTTGGACTCCGGATAAATCAGACTTTCTTCCAGGGCAATATGGTCATTGCACAAGTCCAGGAACACCTGCGCCTGCTGCAAAAACTCGATTTCGTCGGGCCAGCCGATGCCGGTACCCAAAGCGCGCAACTGCGGGCCCAGCAACAGCCAGTTTTCTTCAATCCAGAAATGGTCCTGTGACAAGTGCTGTACCGCCGCAACCATGTCTGCGTCGTCGCTGGCCAGCAACTCCGGAAATACCTGCGTTTCTTCTTCCTGGTGGTGCTTGCGTGAAGTGCTTGAGAAAAAGCGCTCAATGGCCCTGGCTTGTGCCTGTACCGCTGGCGTCAGTCCGTGCAGGGAGACTTCGTCCACCAGGTCCGCCAGATTGCACAGCTGCTGCTGAATTTGCAAATGGCAGGCATCCAGGGCCTCAAAATCGGCTGCTCCATTGAGTTTTCCCATGGTCTTTCCTCCGAAAATAGAAGTCCATTCTGAGCCGCCCCAGACGGCGCGAATTTGCGGCAAATCAATAAACGAACGCTTTCACTTATGCACTATTTGCGCGGCTATCCGGCCGATACCGTCCAGCAAGTCCAGGCTTTGCTGGAAGCCAACAAGCTGGAGGCCTGGTTGCGAAAAAAGTATCCAGATGGACACTCCATCCGCAGTGACAAAGCACTGTTTGGCTATGCGCAGGAGCTGAAGCAGGAATACCTGCGCGGCGCCGAAGTGCTGAGCAAGGTGGTTTTCGATAGTAAATTGCATGTGGTGCACAACGCTTTGGGCACGCACACCCAGATTTCCCGGGTTCAGGGCGCGCAACTGAAAGCGAAGCGCGAAATCCGTATTGCGGCGCTGTTTAAGCAGGTGCCGCTGGAGTTTTTGCGCATGATCGTGGTGCATGAGCTGGCCCATTTGCGCGAGCGTGCGCACGATAAGGCGTTCTACCAGATTTGCACTTATATCGAACCTAACTACCATCAACTGGAATTTGAGGTGCGGGTCTATCTGAGTTATTTGGAGGCCAGTGGTCACCGGATTTGGGCACTGTAGGTTGGTCCGCGTGGATATGCCAGAATGGCACTCCCTGCGCCCTACTTATATAAACCAAGCATGTCACGCCAAAGCCTGTGGGCACCCAAAGTTGCCAAATTGATTCAGGGCGGTAATGTTGCTGCCGCGTTGGCACAGATCAAGGTTGCGCCTACGGTGCGTGATCTTCAGCAGTTGCGGGTTCAGTTGGGTGCTGCTGGTCTCTTGGTGAAGTACCGCAATGTGGATGAGGCGACGAGTGATCAGATTGTGGCGCTGTCAGCGCCGCGTTTGCATCGCTCGCCCTGAATCTGTAGCCAAAGGCGCTTTTTCAAGGGCTTGCCTGCCACGGCTATCTGGTTGCGGCATGTTGCTTGTACCTGCTGCCTTGTTGGCGTTCGCCGCGTTGCGCGGCTGCTTTTTTTCTTTTCCTCCTGCTTTGTTGGCACTCGTTGCGTTGCGCGCCTGCTTTTTTCCTTTTCCTCCTGCTTTGTTGGCACTCGTTGCGTTGCGCGCCTGCGGGTTGGCAGGGGCTGACGAAGTGGGTGTACGTTCTCCGGCCTCGGGTCGCCGGGGTCTGCTTCTGGTGCGCTAGCACCCTCGCACAAATACCGCTATCGGCAC
>CAIUDG010000154.1 GCA_903897925.1 uncultured beta proteobacterium
GCGGACGCGCAACGCCACGCGAACCAACAACGCAGGAGGCAAAGAACAAAAGCGGACGCGCAACGCCACGCGAACCAACAACGCAGGAGGCAAAGAACAAAAGCGGACGCGCAACGCCACGCGAACCAACAACGCAGGAGGCAAAGAACAAAAGCGGACGCGCAACGTCACGCGAACCAACAACGCAGGAGGCAAAGAACAAAAGCGGACGCGCAACGCAGCGCGCGCCAACAACGTAGCAGGAGGCAAAGACCAAGAGTTCATGGCACCAATCTTGCGCCGTACAGGCGCACTGTCACATTCTGTGACACTGCGCGCGCTCCCGGCGCAACCCCATAACGAAAAAGACGAGACAAACACGTGGTACACAAATCTTGGGCCGCTTGGCTGACCCTAGCGCTGCTTGGCATCGGCAAGCTCGCCGGTGCCGCCACCCTCACAATAGCCGTACTCGGCCTCGAAATCGACCCCCGCTACCAAGCACGCCAACTCGAACACAACTACCCCGGCCACCCCGCTGGCCGCACCATCGACGCAGCCCGTCTGGCCGTCGACGAGTCCGACATGGAAGTCAGCGCCGCAGGACACAAATTGCTGGTGAAACCGTTTTTGGCCGCCGACGTAAATGACTTGCCCAAAGCGCTGGCCCAGGTGCGCGCAGCCAAAGCACAGTACTTGCTGCTGGACTTGCCGCTGCCCGCCATGCAGGCGGTGCTGGCTGCTGGACCGGCGGCGCTCGGCTCGGCGATATTGTTCAATGTCGGCGCCAGTGCCGATAGCCTGCGTGCCAGCGCCTGCGCTGCGAATCTGCTGCACACCTACCCGAGCCAAGCCATGCTCAGCGATGCGCTGGTGCAATACCTGGCGGCACGCTCCTGGAATCAGAGCCTGGTGCTGTATGGCCCCAGTGCCCAGGACCAGGCCGACCTGGCGGCGTTCCAGCGCGCCGCAAAACGCTATGGCCTGAAGTTGCTGGCGACAACACCGTTCAAGTTGTCCACCGACCCGCGCGAGCGCGAGATGAGCAATGTGCGTTTGCTAACCAACGACAAACGCTATGACACCGTGGCCGTGATCGATGGCGACGGCGAGTTCGCGCGCTCCCTGCCATATGCCATTCAGTGGCCGCGCCCGGTGGTCGGCGCCAATGGTTTGGTGGCGCTGGCCTGGCATGCGCAGTGGCAGCTGAATGGCGGGCCGCAATTGTCACGGCGCTTTGTGCATGCCGCGCACCGGCCTATGGATGGCCAGGACTGGGCCGCCTGGGTCGCCGTCAAGGCGGTGGTGGCGGTGTTGACCGATCACCCGCAGGCCACCCCGGTGGAGCAGTTGCGATTGCTGCGCAGCGGTCAGGTGTTTATCGACGGCTTCAAGGGGCCGCGCCTGTCGTTCCGGCCCTGGGATGGGCAGTTGCGCCAGCCCGTGTTTCTGGCGCACGCCGATGGGGTAGTGGCCGAGGCCCCGATGGAAGGGGTGATCCACCCGACCGAGGTGCTTGATACCCTGGGTGTTGACGAAAAGGAGAGCACATGCAAAGCCCGTCCCTGATGTTGCATCTGGCGCGTGCGCTGCGCGCCGTGGTCGGGCGCGAGCTGAACAAGTTTCTGCGCCAGCCTTCGCGCCTGGCGTCGTCGCTGGTGCGGCCATTGCTTTGGTTCGTGGTGTTTGCTGCGGGCTTTCACAACGTCTTCGGGGTCGCCATCATTCCGCCCTACGAGACCTATGTCGAATACAAGGTCTACATGGTGCCGGGCCTGCTCGGTATGGTGGCGCTGTTCAACGGTATGCAGAGTTCGCTGTCCATGGTGTATGACCGCGAGATCGGCGTGATGCGCCTGCTGCTGACGGCGCCGCTGCCGCGCGGCTGGCTGCTGGCCTTCAAGCTGCTTGGCTCAACCACCTTGTCGATGGTGCAGATGCTGGCCTTTCTGCTGGTGGCCTGGGCCTTTGGTGTCGAGGCCGACGCGCACTGGCTGGCGGCGTTGCCCTGCATGCTTGCCGGTGCCGCCATGCTGGCTGCGTTGGGGCTGATGCTGTCGGTCTATATCCGCCAGCTGGAAAACTTTGCCGGCACCATGAACTTCGTCATCTTCCCGATGTTTTTCATCAGCACCGCGCTCTACCCGGTGTGGAAGCTGGAGGAGTCCGGGGCGCTGGTGCTGGCGCAGGTGGCGCGCTGCAATCCGTTCACGCACGTGGTGGAGCTGATTCGCTTTGCCATGCAGGGCCAGCTCAATCTGACCGCGCTGGCGGTGGTGTTGATCGGCGGTGCGGTTTGCTTTGGCCTGGCCTTGCACGGGTATGACCCGCAGCGTGGCTGGGTGCGCCAGCGCGCCTGAGGACTGTTGTGATGCGTGCTATTTCGGCTAGGCTGCTGTGCCTTTGTCTGGGGCTGTGTCTGGGTTTATGTTTGGGCTTGTCGGCCGGCCCGGCCGCGGCGGGGGTGATGACGCGCGAGCGCATGCAGCAGGCGTTTCCGGCGCCGCTGATTGTCGGGGAGCAGGAGCGCGATCTGCCGGTCTGGCCGATCTACAAGCAGGACGCCACCAGCACGCCGATCGTCGCCTATGCCTTTGAGTCGATCGACTTTGCGCCATTGCCGGGCTTCTCCGGTACGCCGTTCAATCTGCTGGTGGCGCTGGATTCCCATGGCAGCTTTATGGACGTGCGCGTGTTGTCCCAGCATGAGCCGGTGTTCCTGGATGGCCTGGGCGAGCAACCGCTGTTCAAATTTGTCGAGCAGTACCGCCAGCTTTCGCTCAAGCAAAGCATCAAGATCGGGCTGAACCAGAGCGGCAGTCGCCAGCAGGCGACCAGTGCCAATGTGTATATCGACGGTGTTGCCAAGGCCACCGCCTCGGTGCGCATCCTGAACCAGAGTCTGCTGGCGGCTTCCCTGAAAGTGGCGCGTGCCAAGATGGGCTACGGCGCCGGGCGCGACCCAGACCTGATCGCGCGCATCCGCCCCGATGTCTATTCGGCAATGGATTGGGACGCTTTGCTGGCGGAAGGGTTGGTGACGCGCAAAGTGTTCAGCAATGCAGACCTTGAAGCAGCGTTCCAGGGCACCGTTGGCGAAGGGCTGGACGCGCAGGCGCAAAGCGCTCCGGCCCAGCCGTTTGTCACGCTCTATGTGGCCCAGCTGAATGTACCCAGCGTTGGCCGCAATCTGCTGCCGCCCGCCAGCTGGGACTATTTGCAAAAGCGCCTGGAGCCGGGCGACCATGCGTTGCTGGTGATGACGCAGGGGCGCTATTCGCTGGTCGGCGAAGACTTCATGCGCGGTACCGTGCCGGACCGCTTGAGCCTGCAGCAGGACGGTCTGTCGCTGGAACTGCGCGATCTGGACCTGGACACCACACTGCGCTTGCCGCCGGCATTGGCCGATGCGCAGTGGCGGGTGTTTCGGGTGATTTCGGCGGCCGGGTTGGACCCGGCACAGCCGCTCGATCTGGACCTGCTGGTGACGCGCAGCAAGGGCCAGTTCATGCCCGAGGTGGTGCGCAAACAACTTCCCTTGCGGGTGCAGTTGCCGCAGCGCTATTTTGAGGCCGCCAGCAGCGACAGCAAGAGTTGGACCTTGAGCTGGACCTCGCGCTGGATCGAGCTGCTGGTGCTGCTGCTGGGTCTGTCGGTACTGGCCTGGTCGCTGGCGCGTCCGGCCTGGCTGATTGCCAGCCCGCGGCGCCTGAAAATATTCCGCAGTGCGTACCTGCTCTATACCCTGGGCTTTATTGGCTGGTATGCCCAGGGCCAGTTGTCGGTGGTGAACTTGACCGCCGTGATCCAGGCCGTGCTGGCCCGGCGTGGCCTGGGCTTTTTGTTGTACGACCCGATGACGGTGTTGCTGTGGGCCTTCGTGCTGGTGAGTTTTTTTGTCTGGGGCCGCGGTACCTTCTGCGGCTGGCTGTGTCCGTTTGGCGCGCTGCAAGATTTGCTCAGCAGCCTGGCCAAGGCCTGCGGCCTGCAGCCGCGCCATGTGCCGACCCGGCTGGACCGCCAGCTCAAGCGCCTGAAGTATGTGCTGCTGCTGGTGATTCTGGCGGCGGCCTGCACTTCGGTGGCCTGGACCGACCGGCTGGTGGAGCTGGAACCGTTCAAGACCAGCATCACGCTCAACTTCGTGCGCGCCTGGCCTTTTGTGCTGTGGGCGCTGGCCGCCGTGGCCAGCAGCACGCTGGTCTACAAAGGCTATTGCCGCTATGTCTGCCCGCTCGGTGCCGCCATGGCGCTGCTGGGCCGGTTGCGCCGGTTTGACTGGATTGCGCGGCGCACCGAGTGCGGCGCCCCGTGCCAGCGTTGTCGCAGCGCCTGTGCCTACCAGGCGATTGAAAAGCCGGGCCAGATTGACTATGTGGAATGCTTTCAATGCCTGGACTGTGTCGTGATCCACGCCAGCCCAACGCTGTGTGTGCCGGTGCTGAACCAGCAACGCAAGGAGCGCACGATTCCGATTTTTGCCGACACGGTGCCCGGGAGATTTTCATGAAACGACGCAGCGTGTTGCAACTGTCCTGGGGCCTGGCCGGTGGCGCTTTGCTGGGCCGTGCCGATGCGGCGCAGGCCGATGCTTTGCAGTGGGCCAGCCGCAGTTTCAATGCGATGGGCACGACCATGACGATACGCGCTGCGCACCGCAGTCAGGAGCAGCTGGCGTTGGCGCTGGAGGCGGCGCTGCGCGATGTGCAGCGCATTGAAGACCAGATGAGTGTGTTTCGTGACGACAGCGTTATCAGCCAGTTCAACCGTGTGGGCCATGTGTCGCGGCCGCCGGCCGAGATGCTGCAGGTGCTGCGTATAGCGCAGGATATTTCGCGGCGCAGTCAGGGCCGCTTTGACGTGACGGTGCAACCGCTGTGGCAGCTGTTTGATGCGGCCCATAGCGCCGGCCGCTTGCCGACGCCGCAGCAGGTGGCGGCTGCGCGGGCGCATGTGGGTTGGCAGCAGTTGCAGGTGGCGCAGCGTGAAATCCGCTTTTCTGCGCCGGGCATGGGCATCACCTTGAACGGCATCGCGCCGGGCTTTGCCGCCGATACCGTGAAAGCCACGCTGCAGCGCCTGGGCGTGCGCCATGCCTCGATCGACACCGGCGAATGGGCCGTGCTG
This sequence comes from uncultured beta proteobacterium, assembly GCA_903897925.1. GTDB lineage: Bacteria > Pseudomonadota > Gammaproteobacteria > Burkholderiales > Burkholderiaceae_C > Allorhodoferax. The sequence goes on from CAIUDG010000154.1 coordinate 5,107, forward strand.
GGCCAGGCGCCGCAAGGGCGCGACTGGACCCTGGGCGTGGCCAATCCGCGTGACGACCAGGCCCTGATCACCCGCGTGGCGGTGGCCGGCCAGTGCCTGGCGACCTCGGCCGACAACGAATGCCACTTCAGTGACGACTTTGTGCACAACCACATTTTTGATCCGCGCACCGGCTATTCGCCAACGGGGCTGTCCTGCGTCAGCGTGCTGGCGCCGACCTGCGTTGTCGCCGACGCCGTGACCAAAGTGCTGTTCATGGGCGACATGGAGCAGGCGCTGCGCCTGGCCCGGGCCTGGAAGGTGCAGGCCCTGGTAGTGCAGAAGAATGGCCAGTGGCGTGCCAGTGCCGGCTTTCCGTTGCGCGCGGTCTGATGCAATTTGGAACAGTGTTGCAGGCTGTGACGCCAGCGCGGCGCAGATCGGCCTTTTCGGGCGCCGGAACGCGCAAAAAGTCACGAAAACGCGTGGCACAGATATTGCGGAAATCTCTGCGCGGACAGTGCATTGCATGGGGCAAAGCGTGTGTCGCGGAATCTTCCAAAAACAAACAGGAGACTTGACTGTGAAACAGAAATTACTCAGCGTACTCATGCTGGCTGCGGCCGCGCATGTGTCGGCGCAAGTGACCGACGCGATGATCGCCGGCAGCGCCGCCGACACCCACTCCGTGCTGACCTGGGGCATGGGCACCCAGGGCCAGCGCTTCTCGCCGCTGACCACCATCAACACCAAGAACATCAGCAAGCTGGTGCCAGCCTGGTCGATGTCTTTTGGTGGTGAAAAGCAGCGCGGCCAGGAATCGCAGCCGCTGGTCTACAACGGCAAGATGTTCGTCACCGCGTCCTACTCGCGCATCTTCGCGATCGACGTGAAGACCGGCCAGAAGCTGTGGAAGTACGAGCACCGCCTGCCCGAAGGCATCATGCCTTGCTGCGACGTGGTCAACCGGGGCGCCGCTCTGTATGACAACCTGGTTATCTTCGGCACCCTGGACGCCCAGTTGGTGGCACTCGACCAGAACACCGGCAAAGTGGTGTGGAAAGAAAAAGTGGAAGACTACTCTGCTGGCTACAGCATGAGCGCAGCACCGCTGATCGCTGAAGGCCTGCTGCTGACCGGCGTGTCTGGCGGCGAATTCGGTGTGGTGGGTCGTGTCGATGCACGCGACCCCAAGACCGGCAAGCTGGTCTGGACCCGCCCGGTGGTGGAAGGCCACATGGGTTACAAAGACGGCAAGGAAAACGGCATCACCGGAACCACCAACGCCACCTGGCCTGGCGAAACCTGGAAAACCGGCGGCGCAGCCACCTGGCTCGGCGGTACCTATGACGCCAAGACCGGTCTGGCTTACTTCGGTACCGGCAACCCCGGCCCGTGGAACAGCCACGTGCGCAAGGGTGACAATCTGTACTCCGCTTCCACCGTCGCCATCGACGTGAAGACCGGCAAGATTGTCTGGCACTACCAGGGCACGCCAAACGACGCCTGGGACTTTGACGGCGTCAACGAGTTCATCACCTTCGACATGGACGGCAAGCGCGTCGGTGCCAAGGCCGACCGCAATGGCTTCTTCTACGTCAACGACGCCACCACCGGCAAGCTGATCAACGCCTTCCCGTTTGTGCATGGCATTACCTGGGCTACTGGCATTGACCTGACGACCGGCCGTCCGAATTTTGTCGACGCCAACCGTCCTGGCGACCCGGCAGCCGCTGGCGGCGATGGCAAGAAGGGTGCCTCCGTGTTTGCGGCACCTGGTTTCCTGGGTGGCAAGAACCAGATGCCGATGGCCTACAGCCCGAAGACCCAAATGTTCTATGTGCCCACCAACGAATGGGGCATGGACATCTGGAACGAGCCGATCAGCTACAAGAAGGGCGGCGCCTACCTGGGTGCTGGCTTCACCATCCGTCCGCTGTACGACGACCATATCGGCTCACTGCGCGCCTATGACCCCAAGACCGGCAAGATGGCCTGGGAAGTCAAGAACAACGCGCCGCTCTGGGGTGGTGTGTTGACCACTGGTGGTGATCTGGTGTTCTGGGGTACGCCCGAGGGTTACCTGAAGGCCGCCGATGCCAAGACCGGCAAGGTGCTGTGGCAATTCCAGACCGGTTCCGGTGTGGTTGCGCCTCCCATCACCTGGAGCGACGGCACCGACCAGTACGTGAGCGTAGTCTCCGGCTGGGGTGGCGCTGTGCCACTGTGGGGTGGCGAAGTGGCCAAGAAAGTGAACATGCTCGAGCAGGGCGGTTCGGTCTGGACCTTCAAGCTCGCCAAGTAAGTATCTCGCTCCTTTAACGTAGCCAGACAGGGAGTTGGTGCGGAACCAGCGGTTCGGCCAGCTCCCTATTTTTTTGCCCGGGAAACACCATGCGCAACTTTCTTTTTATCTCTTTGCTGGCGCTCAGCGCCACTGCCCATGCGGCGCTTCCCATCAGCGCAGCTGATACGGCCTCGGCCCTGGAACTGGCCAAGGCCAGCGGCTGCCTGAGCTGCCACTCACCGACCGAAAAAATTGTCGGTCCGGCCTACTTCAAAGTCGCCGAAAAATATGAACACGAGTCGGACGCCGTGGACACCCTGATGCACTCGGTGCAATACGGCTCCAAAGGCAAGTGGGGCCGCATCCCGATGCCGCCGCACATGGACATGGCGGCCGACGACATCCGTTTGCTGGCGCGCTGGATTCTGTCGATCGAGAAGCCCCAGTAAGGGGCTGGACCCGCCGGCCTCAGTGCCAGACGTCGGCGGGTAGCAGGTCTTTTTTGCGGTACAGCGTGTTGCGTGACACGCCCAGCAACTTGGCCGCTTCCGAGACATTGCCGCCGGTACTGCGCAGCGCCTGCGCCATCGCCTCCAGGGCCAGGTTTTCCAGCTTGGTGCCGTCGGGTGACACCCTTGCCGCCGCCGCCGGCGCGGCACTCGCGGCGCGGTCTTCGGCAGTGACCTTGCTGCCCGGCATGGCGTCCGCCGGCCTCGGTTTCACGGACGGCACAATCGCCGCCGCTGCAGTGGCACTGTGGCGCACTTCCTCCAGAAAATCTTCGGGCAGATGCTGCCACTGGATTTCACCGCTGCAACCGGCCATCACTACCGCCGTGCGGATCAGGTTGAACAGCTGGCGGAAGTTGCCCGGCCAGGCATATTGCTGGAAGCAGCGCAGTACTTCGGGCTGCAGGCCGATCGGTGTTGGCGAATGGCAGACGCTGGCCAGTATCTTGTGAATCACCACCTCCAGGTCGGTGCGGTCGCGCAGTGCCGGCAGGCGCAGCACCAGGCCGTTCAGGCGGTAGTACAAATCTTCGCGGAACTCACCGCGCGCGATCATCTCTTTCAGATTGCGGTTGGTGGCACAGATCACGGCAATATCGACTTCGACTTCTTTGCCGGCCCCTAGCGGACTGACCTTGCGTTCTTGCAACACGCGCAGAAGGCGCGCCTGCAAGTGTTTCGGCATGTCGCCGATTTCGTCCAGAAACAACGTGCCGCCATTGGCAAACATGATCTTGCCGACGGCGCCTTTGCGCTTGGCGCCGGTGAAGGCGCCTTCGTCGTAACCAAACAGTTCCGATTCGATCAGGGTCTCTGGAATGGAGGCGCAGTTGACCGAAACAAAATTTTGCTGGCTGCGTGGCGAATCGTGGTGAATCGCCTGGGCCAGCAAGTCCTTGCCGGAGCCGGTCTCGCCCAGAATCATGATCGGAATGTCGCGCCCGCGCACCATGTGCAATTTTTGAATCACGGCGTGGACCTGCGCATCCCCGGTGTCCAGGTAACGCAGACCGGACAGGAATTCCTTGCGCGCCGGTGCGGCCGCTGCGGGCGCTGGTGCGGGCGGCGCGGCATCGCTGCTGGTGTGCGGCCCGGTTTCTGCGGCGGCGCTGGCGAAGTCCATTACCTCAAACGGGCGCCGGTTCTGTTGCGCACTCAGCGCGCACACCGTAACTCCGTTGTGCATGCACAGTGCCACCGCTTTGCCGCCCGCGCTGCGCATGCGGTCGTGCAACTGCGACATTGAAATGCCAAACAGGGAGGAAAAAGTATGCGCGCCCAGCGCCGGTATCGACAGCTCGAGTTGGAATTGGGCACTGCGGTTGGCGGTAATGAAGCGGCCCTCGGGGGTGAACACGGCAATGCCTTCGATCAGGGTGCCGAGGAATTCGGCGCGCGAGTGAAAGCGCACGATGATTTCTTTTTGGAACACGCCGGCAAACATGTGGTTCTCAATCATCTGTGCCGACATCCGTGCCAGCGCCATGGTGTGCTGGTGGTAACTGCGGTGGTCACCGGTGACATCCAGTGCGCCTATGACTTTTCCATACGGATCAAAAATCGGGGTGCAGGAGCAGGTCAGAAAGCGGTTCGCCTGCAAATAATGCTGATCGCCATGGACCACGACTGGATGGCCTTCGGCCAGCGCCGTGCCGATGGCATTGGTGCCTTTGCTGCGTTCCGACCAGTCGACGCCGGGCAGCAGTGCCACCTGCGAGGCTTTTTCCAGGAAGTCGGAGTCGCCCAGCGAATGCAGTACCAGGCCGCTGCGTGCCGTTAGCAGCACCATGCTCTGGGTATTGGCGATCTGGTGGTACAGCGTTTCCATCACCGGTGCTGCATGCTGGTACAGAAAGCGGTTTTCCTCCAGCATGTGTTTCATCTGGGCGCTGTCCATGGCGGTGAAGTCCGGCGTATCCACTTCGCGCAGGCCGAACGACTGTGAACGTTCGCGCGAGCCGCCAATCAGATCGGCATGCTCCTGGCTGTGCAGCGGTGGGTACTGCAGCGGATTGTGTTTCTCGCTGGATTGTTCGGGCATATCAAGTGCTCCGTTTTGTGACAACCGGCTCTTCTGCGCAAGATGCAGGCCAGCCGCCCGACGCGCTGGTGCGCACTGCGCCAGCCTGGCACAGCCGTGCTGGCACAGGCGCAGCGCATGGCGTCGGCAGCTCGCGGCAGAGTGTTCCATGGTGGCTGGCCCGATATTTGCTGCGAGGCACCTGCAGACACTATTCATAACGAGGAAGACACTCCATGAAAACCGCATTTCGTACCCGCAAATTTGTCGCGCTGGCCGGGCTCGCGTTGGGCCTGACGCTGACTAGCCTGCAAGCCATGTCGCATGGCGACGTGATTCCGCACTCGGTCGACACCAGCACATTGCCGCAGCTTGGTCCGGAGTGGCGCGATGCCAATCCGTTCTCGAGCGGACCGGCGCATGACGAAGCATTGCGCATCGGTACTTCGGCCTACAACCAGAACTGCGCGCGCTGCCACGGCCTGGAAGCGATTTCCGGTGGCATTTCGCCCGACCTGCGCAAACTTGACAACGACTGCCAGGACCTGGCCGACGTGGCCAAGCGCGAAGCCTGCTATGCCGAAATCCAGGAATACTTTGTCTCCACCGTGCGCCGTGGCCGTGCCCGTGACGGCCGCGTGTACATGCCTCCGTTTGAAGGTATCCTGACGCAGGAAGCCATGTGGTCAATCAAGACCTATCTGGAAACCCGGCGCGAACAGCGCTGATTGGTGCCTGCCATGAATACTCCAAAGAAATCTCCCCGTAGCGCTGCATTGACGCGGCGTACCCTGATGCGCTCGTCGCTGCCGGTGCTGCTGGGTCTGTGCGGTGTGTCCGGGTTGGCGCTGGCCGAAGAGCGCAGCGCGATGGACAAAATTCGCGAACGCGGTGTGCTTAAGGTGGCGCTGTACAAAGACAACGCGCCCTACTCAGACGGCAAGAACGAAAACATGACCGGCCTCGACGCCAGCCTGGCCAAGGCGCTGGCTGACCGCATCGGCTTGAAAGTGGCCTTTCTGCCCTTTGATGCGGGCGAAAACATGGGCGACGATTTGCGCAACATGGTCTGGAAGGGCCACTACATGGGCTACGGCCCGGCCGACGTCATGCTGCATGTGCCGGTGGACAAATACTTCATGGAAGACAACCGCCAGGCCTTCATCTTTGCGCCTTACACGCGCGAGCATCTGGTGGTGTTGCACAACCCGAAGAAGCTGGCCGAAGTAGCCAATCCGGAAGACCTGGTCGAGCAGCGTGTTGGCGCCGAACAGGGCACCGGTGCCGCCAGCGCGCTGCTGGGTTACCACGGTGGCCTGCTGCGCGACCGGGTGGTGCTGTACAAAGACGGCATCGACGCCGCACGTGCGGTGCTGGCGGGCAAGGTCGATGCGGCTTTTGTTTCGCTGGCACAGGCCGAGGCGGCGGTGTTTGAGGCGCACCAGAGCCCCAAGGACTGGGCCTTTTCGACCCTTACCGTACCCGGTGTGCCGCCGAACGGTTGGGCCTTGGGCATGGCCGTTAAATCGGACAACAAGGAGCTGGCAAAGCAACTCGACGACGCGCTGGAAGCGCTGCGCAAGAGTGGCGAGCTGCTGGCGCTGTTCCAGGCGCACGGCATGACACTGGCAGCGCCCTGAGCGCTGCAGCAGAGCAAATTCACAAGGAGGTATCTATGAAATCAAGCGTAAGCGCACGCGCGCGCAGCGCACTGGTCAGCGGACTGGTGCTGGGCTTCGGACTGGCTGCGATGGTGCCGGTGTTGGCCGGCGAGCCGGCGCCGGCGACGCAGCGGCATCTGGGTTCGATCGAACGTGAAAAGGCCGGACGTGCCACCGAGCTGCTGAATGCGGCGGTGGCCTACCTCAAGCACAACGGTGCCAAGCAGGCCTTCGCGGCGTTCGACGACCCCGGCAGCAGTTTTCACTATGGTGCCTACTATGTGTACGTGGTGGACCAAAGTGGCTTCATGCATGCCAACGGTGCCGAGCCGATGCAGCTGTCGGGCACCAATGTGTTGGAGTTGCGTGATGCAGTCGGCAAGCCCTTGATCAAGGACCTGATTGCGGCGGCACAGCAGGCGCCCAGTGGTGCGGTGGAGTACCGCTGGCGCAATCCGGAAGACCAGCGTATTGAGCTGAAGGTGGCCTTGTTTGAGAAGGTAGACGATTACATTGTTTGTGTGGGTTACTACACGCCGCGCGCGACGCGGGTGGAGGCGCAGGCGTTGCTGGACAGGGCGGTGATGTTGGTGAAGGGCAGTGCACCGGATGTTGCGTATGCGGCGTTCAATGATCCGCAAGGTGGTTATACGCGGGATGACCAATATGTTTTCGTGTTGGGTTTGCAGGATGGTCGTTACCGTGCTTCTGGTGCTTCGCCGCATTTGAATGGGATGGATATGCGGGGGGTGAAGGATGCGGCGGGGACGCCGTTGTTTGATCAGATGATTGCGTTGGCGTTGAAGGATGGTAGTGGTGAGGTGGACTATGTTTGGCGTAATCCGGCGACTAATGCGGTGGAGTCAAAGCACACTTTGATTCAGCGTGTGGGTGATGTGTTGGTTGGCGTGGGTTATTACACCAAGTAGTAGTTGCCATTTAAAGGCTGGTGTGTCGGGACTTCCGGCGCGCCAGCTTTTTTTTCGTCTGCTTTGCTTTTTGCGCTTCCGCGCTGGTTTCTTCCTGCTGCGTTATTGGTGCTCGCTGCATTGCCCGCCTGCTCGTGGTCTTTGCCTCGCGCGCTGCGTTGCGCTGTACGCCTGCTTGAATCTGCTGGCTCCTGCTTTGTTGGCGTGCGCTGCATTGCGCGTCCGCGGGTGGGCGAGGACTGACGAAGCGGGCACCCGTTCTACGGTCCACGCTCGCTGACCAGCACTTATGGGAAACCTACCGCACTTCACAAACACCTTGGCTGGCGCCACCGCTTGGTCACAGCAGCGAATGGGACCTACGCCCGGATACCCGCTTCGCCAGTCCCCAGATATTTTTGTAAATATTTCAAGGTAAAAATACCGAATACCGAATACCGAATACCGAATACCGGCTAGTGGCTAGTGGTGGGTGGTGGGTGGTGGGTGGCGAGC
>CAIUDG010000155.1 GCA_903897925.1 uncultured beta proteobacterium
CCGTGGACTGCCAGGGGCGAGTAGCCACTAGCTGCTAGCCACAAGTCACAAGCCACTAGCCACTAGCCACTAGCCACTAGCCACTAGCCGGTATTTGGTATTCGGTATTCGGTATTTTTACCTTGAAATATTTACAAAAATATCTGGGGACTGGCGAAGCGGGTGTGCGGGCGCAGGCCCGATTCGCCATTGCCAGGGAGTGGGCGTACCAGCCGCCGTGTTGAAGGACTCAAGTAGGCGGACCAGAAATGGTCGCTGGCGAGCGTGGGCCGGAGAACGTGCGCCCGCTTCGACAGTCCTCGCCCACCCGCGGACGCGCAACGCAGCGAACGCCAACAAAGCAGCAGGAGGAAGAAAGCCTAGCCGTGCAAAGCAAAGCAAAGCAAAGCAAAGTAACGCAACGAACGCCAACAACGTAGCAGGAAGGAACCAGCGCGCACGCGTAACGCAACGCGCACCAGCATCCCGGACAAGGCCAGCAAGGCCAGCCAGCCCGGCAAATCCGCCTAGCGCCCCAGATCCTTGGCGCTAACCCCCGCAATCCCCCAGTTCTCCTTGGGCACGTCCTGAATCCAGACGCGCACATTGGCAATCGGGCTACCGGTAGCCTCCACCAACGCCGCCGTCACCTTTTCAATCACCGCGCGCTTCTGCTCCTCGGTGCGACCTTCAATCATGTAGATCTGTGCAAATGGCATGTAGAAATCTCCTTACGGGTTCGTAACTCGGCTCGGGCTCAGACAAAACGCAGCGACGTACTGCCCATACCCTGCACACGCAAGGTCACGTTATCACCGGCACTGACCGACACCGCCTCGGTGATACCACCGGACAGAATCAGCGTCCCGGCCGGAATGCATTCACCACTCGCCGCCAAGTGATTTGCCAGCATGGCAATCGCCGCCGCCGGATGGCCCAGCACCGCCGCACCCGCGCCAAAGGCCACCGGCACACCGTTCTTTTCCATCACGATACCGACCGTGCGCAGATCCACATCCGCCACGTCGGCCGGCTGACCGCCCACCACAAAGCGTGCCGCCGAGGTGTTGTCCGCGACCACACTCTTCAGGTCGAACTTGAAATCGCGGTAGCGGCTGTCAATCACTTCGATGCCCGGCATGACAAAGTCGGTCGCCGCCAGCACCGCGCCGATATGGCAGCCCGGGCCGCGCAACTCGGACTTGGTGACAAAAGCAATCTCCGGCTCCACCTTGGGGTGGATCAGTTCGCTTACTTTGACTTCGCCGCCGTCCGGCACCGCGTAGTAGTCGGCCATGAAGCCGAACACTGGCGTGCTGACACCCATCTGCTTCATCTTGGCGTGCGAGGTCAGGCCGGCTTTCAGGCCGATGATGCGGGCACCGCGCGCGATCTTGCGCGCCTTGATGGTGTTCTGGATTGCGTAGGCGTCGTCCCAGTCCATGTCCGGGTGTTCGTCGGTAATCTTGGTCGTGTCCTGCGCCTGCAACTCGCAGTTTTCCAGGCGCTCGGCCAGGGCAGTGATGGTGGCTTGGTCGAGTTTCATACGGTGGCCTTGCGCGCGCGAGCCATGGTCATGGCGGTGTCTTCAATCATGTCTTCCTGGCCGCCGACCATGCCGCGCCGACCGAGTTCAACCAGCAGGTCGCGTGCCGGCACGCCATATTTTTGTTCGGCGCGCTTGGCGAACAGCAGGAAGCTGCTGTAGACGCCGGCATAGCCCAGGGTCAGCGAGTCGCGGTCGATGCGGATCACGTGGTCCATCATCGGCACCACCAGGTCTTCGGCGACGTCCTGGATCTTGAACACGTCAACACCGGTTTCAATGCCCATGCGCGAGCACACCGCAATCAGCACTTCCATCGGCGTGTTGCCGGCGCCGGCACCGAGTCCGGCGGCGGCGGCGTCAATGCGTGTGGCGCCGACTTCAATCGCGGCGATCGAGTTGGCAACGCCCATGGCCATATTGTGGTGGCCGTGGAAACCGAGTTCGGTTTCCGGCTTCAAGGCTTGGCGCACTGCGCTCAGGCGCACCCGCACATCGTCGGGCAGCATGTAGCCGGCCGAGTCGGTGACATAAATGCAGTTGGCGCCGTAGCTTTGCATCAGCAGCGCCTGGCTGACCAGTTTTTCCGGGCTGGCCATGTGCGCCATCATCAGAAAGCCGACGGTGTCCATGCCCAGCGCACGGGCCTTGGTGATGTGCTGTTCCGAGACATCGGCTTCGGTGCAGTGGGTGGCCACGCGGATGGTGTTGACGCCCAGGTCTTTGGCCATCAGCAGGTGGTCGACGGTGCCGATGCCGGGCAGCAGCAGCGCCGAAATCTTGGCCTGCTTCATCAGCGGAATCACGGCGCTGAGGTACTCTTCGTCGGTGTGGGCCGGGAAGCCGTAGTTGACCGAAGAGCCGCCCAGGCCGTCGCCGTGCGTCACTTCAATCAGCGGCACGCCAGCGGCGTCCAGGCCACAGGCGACACTTTTCATCTGGTCCAGCGTCATCAGGTGGCGCTTGGGGTGCATGCCGTCACGCAGGGTCATGTCGTGAACGGTGATTTTTTTGCCTTGCAAATTCATGGGGTTCTCCTTGGGGCTTAGGCGGCGACAGCGGTGGGTTCGAGCACCAGGCGCCCGGCAATGATTTCTTCGGCAAACATTTCGGCGGTGCGTGCGGCGGCCGCAGTCATGATGTCCAGGTTGCCAGCGTACTTGGGCAGGTAGTCGCCCAGGCCTTCCACTTCCAGGAAGATCGAGACGCGCTTGCCGTCAAACACCGGGCCGTTGACCAGCTTGTAGCCGGGCACATATTTCTGCACTTCGGTGATCATCTGGTGTACCGAGGCGGTAATGGCAGCCTGGTCGGGTTCGCCTTCGGTCAGGCAGTGCACGGTGTCGCGCATCATCAGTGCCGGCTCGGCCGGGTTGATGATGATGATCGCCTTGCCCTTCTTGGCGCCGCCCACGGCGGATACGGCAGCTGCCGTGGTGCGGGTGAATTCGTCGATGTTTTTGCGCGTGCCGGGGCCGACCGAGCGGCTCGACACGGTGGCCACAATTTCGCCATAGGCCACCGGCTGCACGCGGCTCACGGCGGCCACCATCGGGATGGTGGCCTGGCCACCGCAGGTGACCATGTTGACGTTCATTTCGCGCTGGCCGACGTGCGCTGCCAGGTTCACCGGCGGCACGCAGAAGGGGCCGATGGCGGCCGGCGTCAGGTCGATCATCAGCACGCCGAGTTCGTTCAGTTTGCGGCTGTTTTCCGCGTGCACATAGGCGCTGGTGGCGTCAAAGGCAATCTGCACGCCGTCGGCCAGCACGTGCGGCAGCAGGCCGTCGACACCTTCGGAGGTGGTCTTGATGCCCATTTCGCGGGCCCGTTTGAGGCCGTCCGACTCGGGGTCGATGCCGACCATCCAGACCGGCTCCAGCACCGGGCTGCGTTGCAGCTTGGCCAGCAGGTCGGTGCCAATATTGCCGGGCCCGATCAGGGCGCATTTGATTTTTTTCGTCATGTCGCTAGTTCCCAAAAATAGTCAGTGGAAGCGCACCGAGCAGCTGCCCAGCCCGCCAATGGATACGCGGAAGTTGTCGCCGGCCTTGGCCGGCGCCATGGCGGCCAGCGCACCGGACAAAATCACTTCGCCGGCCTTCATGCCAATGCCCAGGCGGCCCAGCGTGTTGACCAGCCAGGCGACGGCATTCACCGGCGAGCCCAGCGCGGCGGCGCCGGCACCGGTGCCGATGATTTCGCCATTTTTTTCCAGCACCATGCCGCAGGTTGACAGGTCGATGCGGCGCGGGTCGACGGCGCGGTCGCCGAGTACGAAGACGCCGCAGGAGGCGTTGTCGGCGACGGTGTCCTGGATCTTGATCTTCCAGTCGCGGATGCGCGAATCGACGATCTCAAAGCAGGGCATCACGCATTCGGTAGCGGCCAGCACGTCGGCATTGCTGACGCCGGGGCCCATCAGGTCCTTCTTCAGGATGAAGGCGATTTCGCCTTCGGCCTTGGGCTGGATCAGGCTGGAGGCGGCAATCGATTCGCCTTCGTTGTAGATCATGCCGTCAAGCAGGTAGCCGAAATCGGGCTGGTAGACGCCCAGCATGTTCATCACGGCGGCCGAGGTCACGCCGATTTTTTTGCCGACCACGCGCTCACCCGCAGCCAGGCGGCGCTGCAGCATGCGCTGCTGGATGTGGTAGGCGTTTTCGATGGTGATGTCGGGGTGGCGGCTGGTCAGCGGCTCGACCACGGTGCAGCTGCTCATCGACTGGAAGAGCTCGTCGCCGAGGGTTTCAATCAGTTGGGAATCCATGGGAATGTCCGTAGTTTTTGATGCGTTAAAGGGGCTTAGAGCTTGACGCAGACGTTCTTCAGCTCGGTATAAAACTCGAGCGAATGGACGCCGCCTTCGCGGCCGATGCCGGACAGCTTGGAGCCGCCAAAGGGGGTGCGCAGGTCGCGCAGGAACCAGCTGTTGACCCAGGCCAGACCAACGTGCATGCGCTGCGCCACGCGGTGCGCGCGCGAGACGTCGCGGGTCCAGATTGCGGTGGCCAGGCCGTAAGCGTTGTCGTTGGCTTTTTGCAGCACTTCTTCTTCGCTGTCGAACGGCGAGATGTGGCAGCAGGGGCCGAAAATTTCTTCTTTCATGACGCGGGCGTTTTCCGGCAGTCCGGTCCAGATGGTCGGTTGAATCCAGCTGCCACCAGCGAGTTCGCCCGGCATCTGCGGCACACCGCCGCCGGTGACCACGGTGGCGCCTTCGTCCACGGCCAGCTGGTAGTAGGACAGCACCTTGTTCTGGTGTTCCTTGCTGATCAGCGTGCCCATGTTCGTGCTGGCATCTTCCGGTCGGCCGAGCTTGAGGCCTTCGGCGCCCTGCTTCAGCGCGGCGACGAATTTGTCGAAAATCGGGCGTTCGACATAGACGCGTTCGGTGCCCAGGCAGACCTGTCCGCAGTTGGCAAACACCGAGCGCATGGTGCCCTCAATGGCGGCGTCAAAGTCGCAGTCGGCAAACACGATGGCGGCATTTTTGCCCCCCATTTCCAGACTCACCGGACGCACGCCGGTGGCGGCGGCCTTCATGATGGCTTCGCCGGTACGGGTTTCGCCGGTGAAGGTGATGGCGTCGACCTGCGGGTGGGTGGTGACAAATTCACCGGCCGAGCCCGGGCCGAAGCCGTGCACCACGTTGTAGACGCCGGGCGGGATGCCGGCGGCATTCATTACTTCGCCGAGCAGGGCGGCGGTTTGCGGGGTTTCTTCCGAGGGTTTCACCACCACGGTATTGCCGCAGGCCAGCGCCGGACCGACCTTCCAGGTCATTAGTAGCAGCGGCAGATTCCAGGGGCAGATCACGCCGACCACGCCGATCGGGGCGCGGAATCCATAGTTGATGGCGCCCTTGCCGTCCGGCGTTTCCATCGGGAAGAATTCGGTGGCGACGTTTTTCACCACGTCGGCAAAAATTTTGAAATTGGCAGCGCCGCGTGGAATGTCGATGTGGCTGGCCAGGCTCATCGGCTTGCCGGTGTCGGCGCACTCGGCGGCCAGAAATTCGTCAAAGCGGGCGTTGATGCCATCGGCCACGGCGTACAGCTTCTGCACCCGCTCGGCCACCGTCATGCGGCCCCAGGGGCCGTTCAATGCCGCGCGCGCGGCCGCCACGGCGGCGTCGACGTTGGCTTTGCTGGCTTCGTGGACATCCGCAATCTTCTGACCGGTCTGCGGCGAGATTTTGTCAAAGTGGCGTTCTGTCGCAACAAATTCGCCGTTGATGAAGTTGAGGATCTGTTTCATGGCTAATGCTTCAAGTTAAAAAGAAATCGTTGGGGGCCTGGTTCAGGCGCTGTGCAGCCCCAGTGCGGCGAGTCCGGCCAGGGCGATGGCGTGGTCTTGCTCTTCGCTGCCGCCGGAGACGCCGATGCCGCCAATGCGCTGGCCCGCCGCAACCATTGGCAGGCCGCCGCCAAAGGCGACAAAACGCGGGCGCAGCACAATGCCCTCGCGTACCGCGGCCGAGTGGTTTTGCAGGGCCTCGGCCCATTGCCCAGTGGGCAGGCCGAAGCTGGTTGCGGTGTAGGCCTTGTCGATGGCGATATCAATCGAATGCAGCGGTGCGCCGGGCATGCGCAGAAATGCTGCCAGTACGCCGCTGGCGTCGGTGATGGCCACGTTGACACGGGCGCCCAGGGATTCGGCGTGCACCACTGCCGCACGTGCGGCAGTGGCGGCAGCGTCCCAGTCAATCACGGCTTGCGCTACAGACAGTGCCATCAGGTCACCACGCTCAGGAAGGCCGGGTTGAGCTTGCGGTCGTGGTAGAAAATGCCGCGCCCGACGTGCTCCCAGGACCAGCTGATCGGGTGGTTGTCCGGGTAGTGGTCGTAGCCGCCGCAGAAGGTCTCCAGGCGGTTGCCCGAGGGGTCAAAGAAATAG
>CAIUDG010000156.1 GCA_903897925.1 uncultured beta proteobacterium
CATTCGCTGCTGTGACCAAGCGGTGGCGCCAGCCAAGGTGTTTGTGAAGTGCGGCGGGTTTCCCAGAAGCGCTGGTCAGCGAGCGTGGACCGTAGAACGGGTGCCCGCTTCGTCAGTCCTCGCCCACCCGCGGACGCGCAACGCAGCGAGCGCCAACAACGCAGAAGGCAAAGAAATCAAGCAGGCGTACAACGCAACGCAACGAGCGCCAACAAAGCAGGAGCCAGCAGATTCAAGCAGGTGTACAGCGCAATGCAGCGAACGCCAATAAAGCAGCTGGAAGGAAAAAACCTAAACGTAATAACGCAAACCCAACACCGCCACCAACGCCAACAACAATGGCCACGACCTCAACGCCAACCTCAAATCGGTAGAACTAGGCAAACACATCGCCAACACCGGCGTCGCAAACAACCAACGCTGCCAATCCGACACCTGCAAACGCCACCCCGAAACCGGCGGCACCGGCGCCAACAACAAAACAACGCCCACCGCCAACAACGGCGCCAAACCAATAAACACCGCGTTATACCAACGCACATTCAAAAAACCCACCGAACCCAACACCCACTGCCCATTCGCCGCCCGCCGCGGCCACAACGACAAAGACACCGGCCGCCCATTCAGCAACGCCCCCACCAGCCAATGCAAAAACTCATGCACCACCGTCCCCGGCAACAAAAACACCGCCTGCAACAAGGGATGCCGGACCACCAGCCGCAGCAACACCCCCAACAACAGCGCCGGCAACTGGTACACCAGCGCAAACCAGAAAAATGAAACACTCCATTCAGGCACAGCACCACCCAGCCATCAAAAATAAGCACGCCAGACCAACAGAAAATTCTGCTGCGCCGGCAACACACCAAAGTCGCTCCAACTGCTGCCCTGATTGCGCTGCCATTGCAACGCCACTTCGGCTTTGCCAGGCAAGCGATAACGCGCTTCCAGCCACAGCATGCTGCTGTCGTCGTCCAGGTCATAGCGTTGCATGGCACTGAAATCCAGCCGGTTGATCACCGCATCCTGCCAGGTCAGGCGCAGCAAACTGGCATGCTGCGTCGGCAACTCCTGCTGCACCTGCACCCAGTTCTGGTACAGCGCATAACTAGCCGGGCTGCCATTGCGCAGCTGGTTCCAGTCGGCCTTTCCCAGCCCCAGACCATTGACCTCGTATTCGGCGTCCAGCGTTATCTTGTTGGCGCTGGCATAACTCAGGCCGATCACCCAGCGGCTGTGAAAGGCACTGTCATCCGGCGCTGCCAAACCCTGCTGCGCCAGCGCCTGGCTGCGTTGCGACAGGCTTTGGCCGCCTGACCACTCCAGGTGCAGCACCTGGGCGTCGCTGAGCAAGGCGCTGAGGTTAAAGCCCAGCTCGGTGGACGCCTGCTCGCGCTGAAACAGCAGCCATTGCGGACTGACCCACTCCGACCACTGCGGGCTGTATAGCAACAGCACACGGTTGCAGTTGTTGGTGGCGCCCAGGTCCAGCGCGTATGCGCGGTTGTCGGGCTGGCTCTCCAGCTTGGGCGCAAACAACGCCGTGAGCGAACCGCCAGACCAAATTTGCTGGCCACGCACCATCACGCTGCCCTGGCGGTTTTCTTTCAGGCTTTGCGGGTCCACCGAGACCAGCGAGCGCAGCGCGCCGGTCTTGAAATAGTCGGTCGGGTTATAGCCCAGCGCCGTGCCATTGCGCTGATTGATGCGGCCCAGGTCGAGCAGGCGCCCGTCCTCCACCTGCCAGCTCAGATAGGCCTCCTGCAAGGTGTTGATGGCATTGTCGCCAGGCAGTTGCGCTGGCAGATTGGTATCCAGCCGGTCCGCCAACTGCAGCCGCCAATCCGGTGCCAGATTGCCGTCATAGCGGCTGTCCAGTGATATGCGTTGCAGGCCCTGGCTGATGCCGTTGCGCGCCGTTGCCGCGCCAGCGGCGGTTTCAACATAGTTGTGCCAGTTGCTGGCCACTATCGACACGGTTGGCGCCTGGTCCGCCAGCGACAAGGCGCTGGCATCATCGGCGTCGACCAGTTGCGCAGCGGGCACGGGCAGGCACAGGGCGCAGAGCAGTCCGCCACCGATTCCGCGCCAGCGGTGCAGCCTGCCGCGCCGCATTATTCGGGCTTGAAGCGCGGCAAATAGTCGCGCTGCAACCAGGCTTCGGGCACATCGCGCCGGACCATGTCGGAAAAGCGCATCACCGTAACCCACTTCGGGTCGAGCCCGTCGATGATGATGGTTTCGGTGGGACGCAACGCGCCCAGCTGCATTTCATAACGCCGGTAATAGGCCTTCTTGAGCAGCTTGCCGCTGTCCGAATAAAACGCCGCCTTGACCGGACGGTAACTGCCCACCTCAACCCACATCAGAATGCGTGCATACGTGGCGTCCGGCGTGCGTTGCTGCAATTCCAGCTGGTAGCACTGGCGTGGCTTGCGGTCGCCGTCTTGCACTTCCTCTTCGCTTACCGCCACCGCCTTGTAGTCGAGCGCGAAATTGACCGTCACCACGTCGCCATTGGAGGCCTGGCCGAGCAGGCGCTGCTGCGGCGACATGCGCACGCTGGCCTTGCTGGAGGGGTCGTAAAACCACAGGTCTTTGCCGCTGAACAAAATCAGCTTGTTGGCGTCGCGCGCCGGTGCCAGATAGCGGATCAGACTGCGAAACTGGCCGCTGTGCGGGTCGGCGCGCGAATACAGCGCCAGCGTGCTGCTGTCGGACTGCGCGCCATTGCGGTATTCGATCAGGGTATTGGTCAGGCCAAACGGAAAGTCCGGGTTACGCACCAGGTCGCTGGCCGCCAAAATTTCCTGCGCCGAAGGCGCCGCCTGGGCCGGCAGCAGGCCCACACAGGCCAGCAGACAGAGCGCCAGAAAACGTTCCAAGCAGTGCATGCATCGCTCCTTCAAACGTGGCGCAAGGCGTCCACGATCATCAATTTCGCGGCCCGGTGCGCCGGCAACCAGGCCGACACCAGCGTCACCAACAGCAGGCCCAGCACGCAGCCCAGCATCAGCTGCGGGTCTTGCGCCAGCAAAATCATGATGCGATAGGAATAGGAATAGCCCGGAGGCGTCCAGGACAGGCCGCTGTGGTTGATCAAATAGGCAATCAGCGCCGCTGCCAGCAGGCCCAGCAGCGCGCCCAGCAGACCCAGCAACAGGCCTTCGCAGACAAACAGGCGGCGCAGACCGGCGCGGTTCAGCCCCATGGCGCGCAAGGTGCCAATCTCTACGGTACGCTCGACCACCGCCGTGCTCATGGTGTTGCCAATGGTGAACAGCACGATCACACCGAGCAGCGTGGCAATGAAGCCAAACATCGAATTCATGAACTGCATGGTTTGCGGATACATCGGGTTCAGTTCGACAAAATCCAGCACCTCCAGCGGCCGGTCCTTGAAGTTGGATTGCAGCAGCTGGTTGACGCGCGCACGCGCTGCCGCCATCTGTTGCGTATGTTGCAGCTGCAACAAAATGGCGGTTACCTGCGGCGGGTTGCTGCCGTAAATCAGCCTTTGCGCCTGCGCCAGGTGCATCGCCAGATACATGTCGTCCAGCGCCTTGATGCCCATGTTCTTGGCCTGCACCGCATTCAGGCTGGCGACGTTCGGCGCACCATGCGCGGTCGACGCCAGCAGCTCTATGCGGCTGCCGGTTTCCTGGGGCAGCGCGCTGCCTTCCAGCGCCGATAAGGCCGCAATGTCCTGCGGCATGGCCGGTCCCTGCGCCTGCGGCACGCGCGCGCCGGACGGCTTGCAGTGCGGCACCTGCAGCGCGGCACACAGGCCGAGCTTGCGCGCCACGCCCTCGCCCAGCACCACCGCATCGGGCGCACTGCCCTGCAGCGGCAAGGGCTTGGCATAGCTGATGATGCCGTAGTCATTCCAGGCCAGCATCTGGTTGTACTGCGACACATCGACTCCCACCGCCATCACGGAACGCGATATTCCGGCGGCAAAATTGCCAGCCAGGCCACCAAGCTGCAAGGTCGGCGTGACCATGCGCAGCATCGGCGCCAGCACCGGGTCGGATTGCAGCACCGCCATGATCTGCTGGTAGTCGGCAATGCCATAGGCGCTCGGGTTGTCACTGCCTTCGCGAAAATAGTCCAGGTGCTGGATCTGCAAATGGCCGGAAGACTGCACCAGACCGGTTTCGGTACCGTAGGAAATATTCGCGCGGTAGCCGCCAAAAATAAGAATCGCCACCAGACCAATCGTCATGGCCATCAGCGTGGTCAACGAACGGCGCCGGTTGCGCAGCAGATTGCGCAAGGCCAGGGACAAGGTCTTCATGCGCCGACCTCCACACCGGGCAATTGTTGGTGCACCTCAACAATGCGGCCGTCGCGGATGAAGACCGTGTCGTCGGCAGCAGCCTGCACCTGCGGGTCGTGCGAGGAAAACACGAATGTCACCTGCAACTCCTTTTGCATCTTGCGCATCAGGGCAATGATGGCGGCACCGGTCTGGCTGTCCAGGTTGGCGGTTGGTTCGTCGGCCAGCACCAGCTGGGGCGCGGCCGCCAGCGCCCGCGCAATGGCCACGCGCTGGCGCTGTCCGCCCGACAGCTGGCCGGGCCGGTTGTGCGCGCGCTCGGACAGGCCGACCATGTCCAGCAAGGCCCCCACGCGCTGCTTGCGTTGCGCTGCTGGCACCTTGTTCAGCAACAGCGGGTATTCAATGTTTTCATAGGCCGAGAGCACCGGCAGCAAATTGAAATTCTGAAAAATAAAGCCCAGGTGCCGGGCCCGGAACTCGGACAGCGCATCGTCGGACATCTGTTGCACGTTGTGCCCGGCGACCAGCACCGTGCCGCTGTCAGCGCGGTCGATGCAACCTATCAGATTGAGCAAGGTGGTCTTGCCGCTGCCCGACGGGCCGCTGATAACGGTAAAGCAGTGGGGGCGGATTTGCAGATGGATATCCACCAGCGCTGGCACCGCCACCGCATCCAAGTGATAAATTTTTCCGACCTGTCTGAGTTCTACCGACGGCATTCCACTCTCCGCTAAACCCGTATTCCAGGGGCGCCACCGGCGGCGGCACAGCCGCGAGTCTAGCGTGCTTGCAACGCCGGCGTGCGGCTGCTGCGCGCCAGCGCCCGGAACGCCAGAAACACGCGCGCCACGCTGGGCAAAATTTCGCTCCAGGGCGACTCCAGCATGTGCTCTGGACGCCGCATGCTGATGCGGTTGCTGAAGTCCCAGGCCGGGTCCGGCAATGCAAAGGCGATGCAGTTGCTGGCGCCCGGGTCGTTGACCTGCAGCAGCGGCACGTCAAAGGCACCTTGCATGCGGTCGACATACACCTCAAACAAAGGGTGGCACCGATGCAGGTTGGCGACAAACACCCCGGCCGGTCGCAACAACTGGCGGCAGTCGGCATAAAACTGCGGCGTGCTCAGGGCCGGCGGCAAACCGTCGATATCGAATCCATCGGCCAGCACCACATCGAACGCCGCGTCACACGTACGCACATAGTGGGCCGCATCATCTTCAATGATGACAAAGCGCGCATCGTCATCAGGCACCGCAAACGCGCGGCGCAGCGCAATCACATGGGGATTGATTTCGACCACCGTAATGTGGCAGTCCGGCAAATGCCGATAGCAGTATTTGGCCAGGGAGCCGCCGCCCAGGCCAATCATCAGCAGGCTGCGCGATGCCGGCTGGAACAGCAAAAATCCCATCATCAGCCGGGTGTATTCAAACTGCAATGCATCCGGATACATCAGCTGCATGCTGCTTTGCACATCGTGGCTGGAAAAAAACAGCGCCTTGCTGCTCAGGGTTTCATGGACAAAGGGCTTGGCGTGCGGCGACGCGGACATCGAGGACTTCGAATCAGGCATTGGCAAACGCGCTCAATCGGCCTGGCAGCTTGGCAGCGGGGGAAAGCTGACTTCAAAGACCCGGTCATCAATCCAGTGCACCTTCACCTTCAGGTGGCCGTTGGCCGCCAGCTGCGGAATGCGCAGGCACAGGCCGTCGGCACAGCTGCTGAGCTTGGCAAAGCTGGCACCGGAGGTATCCGCCGGCGTGCGGTCCAGCGCCAGGTCGTTGCTGGCCCAGTCGATCTGGTCCAGCTGGCTGCCGTGGATCAGCAATCCCTGGCTCTTGGCATCGCACTCAAGGTTCCCGATCGCCGGCAGGCTGACCAGGGCGCGTGGCAGCGGTTTCCAGTCGCTGGCCAGGCCGGACGGCTGCTGCAGCACGCGGTACTGCAGCGGATTGACAATATTCGGCAGCTGGCTGCCTTTGAAATCCACCGGTCGGCGCGTGCGCAATTCGTTGTGCACATAGTCGGCCATCAGAAAAACCGAAATCGGGTTTTGCTCGGTGACCGGGTCATCAGCGAAGCGCAGCTGCATGCTGTAGCTGCCGCGCGCCAGTTTGTTGCCGTGCAGTGGCGTCAATTGCACCGACAGCCCGGAGTCGCTGCTGACCAGGGCGTCGTCCAGTTCCAGGCCCCAGCGATAGGCATTGGGTGACAGCACCGCCAGCAAGGCAGTTTTGCTGCTGCCCAGTGCCACCAGCGGGCGCGCTGCGCTGAGCTTGAGACGGACTTTTTCCGGCTGCGGCTCCTGCTGCAAATAGTGGATCGTGGCCTGCTTTGGCAGGTCGGCGTTATCGCTCCAGGCGTCGGGGCAGACGAAGTTGCGGCTGCTGCGCGCCGGCGCCGCTGCATCTGTGGCAACACAGCTGTCGGCTCCGAGCTGGATCACATCGATGCGGTCCAGGTTCTCGCCGCTGGCATGCAGCACCGGCTCCTGGTCAAAATGCTCGAGCCGTGCCAGATGCGCGCGGCGCTGCAAAATGCGCACCGGAAAGCTCTGCCGCGCCGCCCCGACCTGGGTGATCTCCAGCACCGCATCACCGGCTGGCAGGTCTTTCAGGTTGAATTCGAAGATGCCGCGGTCAGCGCTGGCACGCTGCGCCTGCAGCTCCGTGGTATTGGCCGTCAGGCGCAGGCTCTGCACACAGACGTCCACCGCTTCCGGGGCAAAGCGCAGCTGCGCCTTGTCGCCGGCAACCAGGCTTTCCAGGCCGGACAGGCGCGATGACAGGTCTGCGCTGGACGGCAGCGCCACCGTGAAGTCGGGCAGGGTCACTGCATCAAAGGCATATTTGCCCGTCAGGCTCGCCGTCAGCTGCTCGCCATGCTGGGCCAGTTCGGCCTCGTGGTCCTGCAGATCAATGTCCATGGTCCCGGTTTCCGGGTTGAATTGCAGCGCGTCCAGCTGCAGCACGCTGTCGCTGCCGCCGGCCGCGCGCAGGCGCAAGGACCAGTCGTGCCAGTAATTGCCCAGCGGCAGCGGCCCTTGCACACTCAAGTGCAGGCTGCCAGCGGCCAGACAGCGCATCGGCTGGCTATCAACGCGCAACTGCGGCGGCTCGCCGGCATACCAGCTCGGCACATAGACATAGGCGGTCTTGATATCGCCGCCCTTGAAGTTGCCGTTGCTGAACAGCCGCAGTTTGCCGCCGTCCTTGTCGCGCTGCGCCGACGAGGGAGCAAAGTCGTACTGGTCGCGGTATTTATTCGCCAAAAAGGCGCTGGTGGCGGCAACCAAGCGCACATTCGCCAGCATGTCGGGCGACAGCGCATTGTTAACAAAGGGCTGGGCAATCGAGCCCAGCTCGACCAGGGAGGGAATCTTCAAATCCTGGTTCGACACAATCGAGGTGGCCACGCAACGCGTGTCCACCACGCCGCCCTTGAGGCAGTCGGGATCGATGCTTGTGGCGCCAAACTTGGCTGCCATGGTTTTGGTGGCGTCGATGGCATCGGCCGGCTGCAGCTTTTGCACCAGCGCGTCCAGCCCCGACTTCAGGGTGGCAATCGCATTGTCAATCTGGTCGATTTTCTGCAGGTCAATGAAACGCTGCGGATCGGCGCTGATGGCGTCGGCAATCAGGTCGGCCGACTGGTTGAAACTGGTACCCAGCCCAAAGAAGGTCTTGACCTGGGGCGCAATCACGATAATGGGAATCTGCTGGTCATCGGTGATGTCAATCGACGCCACGGTATCGCCATCGGTCAGCGCATAGCGCTGGCTGGTAACTTGATTCGCATGCGGCACGGCCAGCGCCAGCAGCACCAGCCAGGCGCCTTGCGCCACGCCACTGCGGTCGGCGGTGACCAGCAGGCGGTCGCCGCGGTGCAGATGATCGACGCGGGCCATCGGCAGCTGCTCGGTGCCGCGCTGCACCTGCACCGTAATCACCGGACCGGCATGGCTGCGGTTGTCGGCAGCGCCAGCCAGCGCGCTGAACGCCAGCAACAGCCAGGCAAGAACACGATACTTCACTGCTGAATACAAACCGTCCGACTCCTACACGTTAGCCAGCCCAGCCCATGATGCGGGCGCGACCTTGCAGGCGCCGATTGTATGCGGCTAGGCGCTCGCGGCACTGGCCGGCACCTTGGCCGGCACTATGGCTGGCACGCCGACCAGGCGGCGTTCAGCGGGCGCTGCCCGGCGCCGGTGTAGCGCCTTGCTCTGGCGCAACGGAGGCAAAGGTATAGCAGTTGCGTCCGGCATTTTTCGACAAATACATGGCATGGTCCGCCGCATTGACAATGCGCTCGACCGTATCGCCGTGCAGCGGAAAGCGCGCTATACCAATGCTGACGCCAATAGTTGCCTGCTGGCCGGCAATCTCAAACGGCCGCGACAAGGACGCGATGATGTTGCTGGCAAGGCGTGCCGCATCCTCGCTGTCACGCAACTTGGGCAGAATCACGGTAAATTCGTCGCCGCCCAGGCGCGCCACGGTATCGCTTTCGCGCACCTGCTCGCGCAAACGGCCGGCCACGGCAATCAGCAAGCTGTCGCCGCCGGCGTGACCGAATTGGTCGTTCACTTCCTTGAAATGGTCAAGGTCCAGAAACATCAGCACGCCCGACGAGGCATCGCGCCGCCCCAGCGCCAGCGCCTGCCCCAGGCGGTCAAAGAACAAGCTGCGGTTGGGCAGATCGGTGAGCAGGTCAAATTGCGCCGAATGCTTGATGCGCTCTTCTTCGGACCGGCGCTGGGTGATGTCTTCCAGCACCGAAATATAGTGGCTGACATGGCCCTCGGCATTGAGCAGCGGCGTAACGGTCTGGCTGACCGTATAGTGGCTGCCGTCACGGCGCGCGTTGACAATGTCGCCACGCCAGGTGGTGCCGGTGGTAATGGTTTGCCAGAACTGCTGGTTGAAATGGCTGTCTGGCACACCGGCACTGAAAATATGCGGGGTATGGCCCAGAACTTCCTCGCTGCTAAAACCAGACAGCTGCAAAAAGGCGCGGTTGACCCACAGAATTTTGGCCTTGGCGTCGGTGATAAAGACGGAATTATCCACCCCGGCCAGCGCCGTATCGAGCAAGGTCAGCCACTCTTGCTGCAGTGCCGACTCAAATACCAGGCCGGCGCGTGCGGCAATGCTCTCCAGGCGTTTCGTCAATAGCTCGGCACCGAACTGCTGTGGATCACGGCCGTACAGCACAAGTACGCCCCAATTCGCGCCGCGCAGGGTCAGCGGCAGCGCAATGCCGGCCTGCGCCTGGCCGAGCGCGCTGTGTACGTCGCAGCACTGGCAGGCGCCAGTCTGCGGCGAAATCAGCTCCCAGTGCCCGCTGTGCAGCGCCAACACCACCGGGCAGCGGCCATCGCCATCCCAGCGCAGAACGCGCGCGTCCAGGCGCGCCAGCAAGCCAGCGTCTGGGACCTCGGCGCCGGCTACCAGCGTGAGTTGTCCATCCTTTTCAACGCGTGCAATCCACGCCGCCACCAGGTCAAATACCGGCAGCACCTCATCGCAAAACATTTGGGCAACCGTTTCCAGGTTGCTGCGCTCTGTCAGGAGCGCGGCATCGAGGTCGCTGAAAATGCTGTCCATTTCGGTGGCGCGGTGCTGTTCGGTCACGTCCTTGGCAAACACCGCAACACTTTCCACCGCCCCTTGGGCGTTCTTGACCGGATAGAGGCTGTTATGGAAAAACACCGCGCCGCGCTGGTCCTGCGAATGCATTGGCTGGCCCGTGGCAATCACTTGCTGCACCAATGCGCGCCGGGTTTGCGCCAGGTCTTGCGGCATCAGGTCATAGAAATTCTGGCCATGGATTTCCTCCGGTAGCCGGCCAAAGCGACTGGCGCCAAAGGCGTTGATCGCCAAAATCAGGCCTTGCGGATCGAGCAGCAATACCGACTCATGGGTCGCATCAATCAGGGCGCGCATGCGGATGCGGCTGGCCTGAATCACCTGCTCCGCCACCCGGTGCTTGGCCAGTTCCTGCTGCAGCTGCAAATTGGTGTCATGCAGCTCCTGCGTGCGCTGGGCCACCTCGGTTTCCAGGGACGCGCGGTGTTGCAGCAGCATGGCGTCGCGCGCCTCAATATGCCCCAGCATCTCATTGAAACCACCCGCCAATTCAGCCAGTTCAGCCGGCCCCTCGATCGGCAAGCGCTGCACTGGCTGAGTCCCATCAAGGTCCATGCGGCGCATGGCCAGAACGGTCAGACGCAGCGGCCGGGTAATACTGCCGGCGGCAATACCGGACAGCAATAGCAGCGCAGCGCCGCCCAGCAGCACCAACAGCAAGATCCCCTGGGCCTGTTGGCGCACCACTGCGTCGACATCGTCGATATACACCCCGGAACCCAGCAACCAGCCCCAGGGGGCAAATTTCTTGACGTAGGAAAGCTTGGGATAGAGTTGCTGCGTCACCCCGGCGCCGACTTTGGGTTTGGGCCAGTCGTAGGTGACATAGCCCTGTCCGCCCTGGTCCACCAGCGCGACCGCCGTGCTAAACAGATTGTCCCCGCCGCCGATGGCCGTAAAAATACCGTCCAGCGCGCCGCGCCTGGCGGTGGCGGTATTGAACTGCGCAGCATCCAGCAACTGGCCATCGAGCGCGGGGATGGTCGGATGCATCACCATCTTCGGGTAGGGCTGCCCCAGATCGGTGATCCAGAAATACTCAGCCGCGTCGTAGCGCATCGCGCGGATGGTATCTTTGGCAGCGGCCTGGGCCGCGGCCTCGGAGAGTTCGCCGCGCAGTTGCAGATCGTGGAAATGGGCCAGCACGCTGATTCCGCTTTCCACCAGTTGGCGCGTGCTTTGCTCTTTTTCGCGCCACAACACCTCACGCAAGGTCAACACACTGACCATGCCGCCCACCACCACACTGCCTATCAGCAGCACCACCAGCGCCCATATTCGGTTGCGCACGCTGAGGCGGTTGAATAGAGAATTCATGGTGGCAGTTGCTGCGGATTTTTATTTTTCAGATAGTAGCAGTATGTACTGCAGCGTACACGCTGTGCAACAGCCAATACAGCAATCGCCGCTAAACGCCAGGTCTGAATAGGCATCTATTCGAGCGCCCAAGCAAAAAACGCCCCCGCAGGGGCGTTTCCCAGAGCCGGCAGACTATTATTTCTTGGCGAATGGTTCTGGCCGCGGTGTGCTATCCGACGAGGGCGGCAGTTGCGGCAGCTTGAAGCTGGGCTGGTCGCCAGTCAGCGTCTTCAGGAAGGCCACCACCTTGGCATTTTCTTCTGCAGTGAAGGTCTTGCCAAGCTGGATGCGGGCCATGGTATCCACCGCTTCCTTCAGCGTGTTGGCGGCACCGTCGTGGAAGTAGGGATAGGTCAGTTCCACGTTGCGCAGCGTCGGCACCTTGAAGTTGAAACGGTCGGCATCATTGCCGGTTACGCCGACCCGGCCTTGCGCCGGGCTGCTGGCGTTATAGGGCGCCACCACACCCATCTTCTGGTACGAGTTGCCGCCCACCGCCGGACCATTGTGGCAACCGGTGCAGCCGCTTTCCTTGAACAACTTGTAGCCCGCCAGCTCATCCGCCGTAATCGCCTTCTTGTCGCCCTTGAGCCATTTGTCAAAGCGCGCGTTGGGCGTGACCAGGGTTTCTTCAAAGGCGGCAATGGCTTTGGTCACTTCCTCGATCGTCACCTTGTCACTGCCAAACGCCTTCTTGAACTCCAGCACATAGCCCGGAATCGACTGCAGCACTTCCACCGCCAGCAGGTGGTTGGAACCCATTTCGCCGGGGTTGGCAATCGGGCCACCGGCCTGGGCCTGCAAGTCCTTGGCCCGACCATCCCAGAACTGTGCCAGATTCAAGCTGGAATTGAGCACCGTGGGCGCATTGATCGGCCCCTCGTTCCAGTTGTGCCCAATCGATGTCTTCAGGTTGTCAGTGCCCCCCATGGACAGGTTGTGGCAAGAGTTGCAGGAGATAAAGCCCGACTTCGACAGACGCGGGTCAAAGTACAGCTTCATACCCAATTCGACCAGCGCCGGTTGGGTCACCTTCGCCGGCTGAATCGGCGATATCGGCTCGCTGGCGACGGCCCAGACCGCGCTGCTACCGGCCAGGGCAAGGGAGGCGGCAAGAAGTTTCAGTTGCATCATGATAAGTACCTTATAAAAAATATTTTCCCCGTAACACGCCCCTACGATAATCAGCCGCAATCGACACTCGACTGACCTAAGTCAATGATTTATAAGGATTTTTTTCTATACTTTGTATAGTAATTTCCTATACCCGAAGCCATGAAACTTTCAGCATTGCGATATCTGGTGGCTTTTGCCGACGCTGGCTCGATCAGCCGCGCCGCCGAACGCTGCGCCATCAGCCAACCCACATTGAGTGTGGCGCTGCAAAACCTGGAAGCCGAACTCGACGCCAGTTTGCTGGACCGTTCGCTCGGCCAGCCGGTACTCACCGAACTGGGGCAGAAAGTAGTGCAACAAACGCGCCGTGCGCTGGAAGAAACTGCGCTGATAGAACAAGTCGCCAAGAGTGGCAAAAACCCGCTGGACGGCGTATTTCGACTGGGCGTCATTCACACCATCGGCCCCTATTTGCTGCCCGAACTGATCAGCTCACTCAAGCAGCGCGCGCCGTGCATGACGCTGTACATCGAAGAGAGCATGACCGCCCTTCTCACCGATTTCCTGAAAAGCGGTGCTATCGACGCGGCGGTGGTGGCGCTGCCGTTTGCGCTGCCGGGCATGGAAACCCGCGCCCTGTACGAAGAGGCCTTTCGCGTAGTGGTGCCGCGCGACCATGCGTGGGCCCGGCGCAAATCGATTGCAGCGGCCGAACTCAAGGAAGAAAACGTGCTGGTACTCAAGGCCGGCAACTGTTTTCGGGACCAGGTGCTGGAGGCCTGCCCCGATGTCAGTCTGGCCGACGGCTCGCGCCACCAAGGCCACACCATCGGCACGATCCGCTGCATGGTGGCCTCGGGCTACGGCATTTCGGTGCTGCCCGCCTCGGCGCTCTGCGGGCCTTATGCCACCGACATGATTCACGCGATCCCGTTTGAGGCGCCGGAACCGACACGCCGCGTGGGCCTGGCCTGGCGCAAGGGCTATGCGCGCGCCGAGGCGATACAGGCCATCTGCACCGCGGTGCAGGCGATTAACAACCCCAGCTTGCGCTGCATCAGCGCCTGAAGCGCAGCCCGCTTCCCGGAATGCGCGCCGCCGCTTTCTGCTGTACGGTTCAACCGAGGCGGGACGAGGCCAGGCGCATGCGCCCGGCCGGCGCGGGCAACACGCGCTCCACCAGCGCACTGTCAATCTTGAAGGCACTGACCGCCTGCACCATGCGCCGGGCCTGCTGGTTCAGGTTGGCAGCCGCAGCCGCGGCCTCTTCTACCAGCGCCGAGTTTTGCTGGGTCACGTTGTCGAGTTGCGCAATCGCCTGGTTGATCTGCTCAATGCCATGGCTTTGCGCGTGCGCCGACTGGCTGATATCGGTAATCAGGCCGGCCACATTTTTCACCTGCTCGACAATATTGCGCATCGACTGGCCGGCCGTGCCGACCAGCTGACTGCCCAATTCGACCTTGTCCACACTGGCGCCAATCAGGGTCTTGATTTCCTTGGCGGCCGTGGCCGAACGGCTGGCCAGCGTGCGCACCTCGTCAGCAACCACGGCAAAGCCGCGCCCCTGCTCCCCGGCGCGGGCCGCCTCAACCGCCGCATTCAGAGCCAGAATATTGGTCTGAAAAGCAATCCCGTCAATCACGCCGATGATGTCGGTGATGCGGTTGGAGGCTTGGGTGATTTCCGACATGGTCTGAATCACCCGTTCCACCACCACACCGCCGTCCAATGCCGCCTGGCTGGCCAGGCCGGCCACCCGCTTGGCTTCCTGCGCGGTATCGGCATTGCTGCGCACGGTGCCGCTGAGTTCACTGATAGACGCAGCAGTTTGCTGCAAATTACTGGCCTGCACTTCGGTTCGTTGCGAAAGATCGGAATTGCCGTTGGCTATTTCATGGGCGCCGGTGGATATATTGTCCGCCCCATGGCGCACCTCACGCACCATGCGCGTCAGGCTGTCGCGCATTTCAATCAGGCCACTGATCAGCAGCGCCGTCTCTTCCTTCAGGCCATTGCGTGGTGGTGCAATCTGGCAGTCCAGATCGCCCTGCGCAATGTGCGAGGTCGCCGCCAGCGCAGCCTGAATCGGGCCGGTAATGCTCAGCGTCAGCTTCCATGACATCAGCGCGGCAAACACCAGCACCGCCAACCCCGCCGCCACAATGAAGGTGGTGGCCTGGCTGCTGGCCTGGTTGTCTTCTTCGAGTGCGACGCTGGCTTCGGACTTCTTCAGTTCAATAAAGGCATCAATCTCTTCAATCGACTGGATCAGCAAGGGATCAATCTTGCTGGTGATGATGGCGCTGGCCTGCTCGGTATTGAATTGCGATGCAAGATCGACCGCCTCCTTGAAATAGTCATCCATCTGCTGGTCAATCGGCGCCAGCCGCGAGAACACCTGCAGTTCTTTGCTGCCCGAGGCGGCGCCCCGCAAGCGCTGTTTGATCGACAAATAGTTCTGGCGGTTTTTATTGGCCCGGTCCTGGTCGCGCTGCACGTCTTCGACTTTGGTCTGCAATCCCATATTGCGTACCGACACCGCACTGCTCAGCAAGGCGGTGCGCATGGCCACCGCCAGATCGGCCTGCTCCGAGGTGCGGTGGATGGTTTCCAGCAAGGAGGCACGCGTGCGTGCACTGTGGAACAGGGTAGCACTCAGAATCAGGGTCGCTGCCAGCAATATCAGGCTGAAGCCGATGCCGAGTTTGATTCCAATTTTCATACTATTGAATTTCATATTTGAATCATCCTTTTAGACAACGCCCCGGTGACAAGGCTATTTGTATACGCCGACCGCTACATAGGTATTGCTGTCGGCGACACGCTCCACATACATGACCTTTTCCTGCATTTTTTCGGTCATCGGATTTTTGAACTTATAGGATTCGGTCCAGCCGTGTCCCTTGGTCTTGGCAATGTCAATCGCCATCTGTACCAGCAGTTTCCCGTCCGGGTCCTTGAAGCCAATCAGCTCTTTGCCGACCAGCTTCGGGTTGGCGCCATGGGCGATGCCCTTGCCATTGAAGTCCACGTAGCTGATGTACAAATCGCGGTCCTTGAACATCTTGCCGTTGGTGAATTCCTCGGCCGCTTTTTCGCTGCCCACCGACTTGATATAGGCAACCGCTTTCTTGGTCATGGCTTCGGCTTCGGCGGGGGTGCCGAATTCGGCCGCCAGGGCGTTTGCAGCCAGGGCGACACCCAGCAGACCAAGGCAAAAATTGCGACGCAAGACAACTGTGCTTTTCATCATATTCCGCTCCATTAAGGTAGTTAATAACAACAATGCAGCGCCCCTGGGGCGGCGCACAACTTTCAGCTAGACCTCCAGCCACTCCTGGCGAATGGCACTGTTTTCCCGCAATGCGGCGGGCGTTCCGTCAAACACGATATGGCCATGACCCATGACCAGACAGCGATTCGAAATTTCCATCGCAATGGTCAGCTTCTGCTCTATCAGCAACACCGACAAACCGTGCTTGCGCAGCTCCGTCAGATAGTGCGCCACCAGTTCCACAATCTTTGGCGCCAGACCTTCGGTGGGCTCGTCAATAATGATCAACTCGGGCTCGCCCATCAAGGTGCGGCACAGCGTCAACATTTGTTGCTCGCCACCCGACATCACACCGGCGGGCGTGTGTTCGCGCTCTTTCAGGCGCGGGAACATGCGGTACATATCGTCAAACGACCAGCGCGGCTTTTTGCGCTGCCGCTTCTGTCCCAGCAGCAGGTTTTGGTGCACCGTCAGCGCCGGGAAAATATCCCGGCTCTCCGGCACATAACCGATGCCGGCGTAGGCAATTTCATAGGTCTTTTTTCCGAGCGTTTCCTGTGCGTTCCAGCGGATCGATCCGGTGCAGTCCACCATGCCCATGATCGCCTTGGCCGTGGTCGAACGCCCGGAGCCATTGCGCCCCAACAGTGCCACAATTTCACCAGGCTGGATTTGCAGATCCACGCCATGCAAGACATGGCTCTTACCGTAATAGGCGTGCAGATCAGACACTTGCAGCATGGTTCAGCTCCTCACTTAAATGGCCCTGGGCCTGGGCGGTTGCCACAGAAGAGCCCAAATAGGCCTCTTGCACCGCAGCGTTCTGGCGAATCGCAGCGGGCGTATCAAAGGCGATAACTTCGCCGTAGACAACCACGGCGATCTTGTCCGCCAGGCCGAATACCACGCCCATATCGTGTTCCACCGTCAGCAGCGTCTTGCCCTGCGTGACTTCGCGAATCAGCGCAATGAAGCGCGAGGTTTCGCTGGTACTCATACCGGCCGTCGGCTCGTCCAGCAAAATCACATCGGCGCCACCAGCAATCGTGACGCCAATTTCCAGCGCGCGCTGCTCGGCGTAGGTCAGATTGGCGGCCAGTTCATCACGGCGTGCATCGAGGTGAATCATATTGACCAGCGCGTCGGCGCGGTCGTTGGCATCGTCCAGATGGCCCAGAAAGTGGAACAGCGAATATTTGTAACCCAGGCTCCACAACACGCCGCAGCGCAGATTTTCAAAGACGCTGAGTTGCGGAAAAATATTGCTGATCTGAAAACTGCGCGACAACCCGAGGCGGTTAATTTCAAAGGGCGTCTTGCCCATGATCTGGGTGCCATGCAGAAACACCTCACCACTGCTGGCGCCGAAACGTCCGCTGATCAGATTGAACAAGGTCGATTTGCCAGCTCCGTTGGGACCAATGATGGCCACGCGCTCACCGGCACGCACCGCCAGCTGAATGCCGCGAATAATTTCGCTTTTGCCAAATGACTTGCGCAGATTGCGAATCTCCAGCGCGTACTCTGCTCCCGTGTTCATACCGCGTCCTCGCGTTGCAATGGCATTTCTATCGACTCCCGGATCGTCTTCCAGCGCGCGGCAAAGCGGCGCCGTTCGAATTCGAACAGCCCCCAGCCCACCAGCGTCACGGCGGCCGCACCAGCCCAGCTGGTGAGCTGATCGACATGCAATTGCGCGCTGCAGAAGTCCAACACCTGTGACCCATCGGCGCCCAGCTGCAGGCGGTACAACATTTCAATAATGGCCGAGCCCCCCAGCAGCGCCGCCGCCAGACCGGGGGCCAGGCGCAGATAGCCGGTCAGCAAAGGTTTCGCATTGCCCAGCGCTGCAAGCCGCAGATTTTTCATCAGCAGGCTGGCCACGCCCTGCGGCGCATACATCACCATCAGCATAAAGATCAGGCCCAGATAGAGCAGCCAGGCCTTCGTCACTTCGGCAAATAGCACACCGGCCAGCACCATCAATATGGCGCCAATAATGGGTCCGAAGAAATAACTGGTGCCGCCCAAAAATGTGAACAGCAGGTAAGACCCGGAACGCGCCGCACTCAGCACCTCGGCGGTGACAATTTCAAAATTCACCGCCCCCAGTCCACCGGCTATGCCGGCAAAAAATCCGGCAATGATGAAGGCGGAATAGCGCACGCGCTGCGTGTCATAGCCAATAAAGGCAACCCGCTCCGGGTTGTCACGCACCGCGTTGAGCATGCGCCCGAGCGGGGTCTGGGTAAACGCATACATGGCCAGCACGGAGACAAAGGTATAGGCCGCAATCAGGTAATAGACCTGAATCGCCGGGCCGAAGGTGATGCCCAGAAACGCCTTGCCAATCACCCGGTTGCTGGAAATGCCGCCTTCACCGCCGAAAAATTCCGGCAACATCAGCGACATGGAAAACACCAGCTCGCCCATGCCCAGGGTGATCATGGAAAACGTCGTGCCTGACTTGCGCGTCGTAACATAGCCGAGCAGCACGGCAAAGGCCATACCCGCCAGCCCCCCCACCACCGGTATCAGCGACACCGGAATCGGCAGGCTGCCGGCACCAGCGGCATTCAATGCATGGATAGCGACAAAGCCGCCCAGGCCGGAATACACCGCATGGCCAAAACTCAGCATGCCGCCCTGGCCCAACAAAATGTTGTAAGACAGGCAGGCAATGATGGCGATGCCGATTTGCGACAGCACCGAAATGCCAAGCCCGCCCGAGAACACCAGCGGCGCCAGCAGCAAAACCACGGCAAAGCCAAGCCAAAGCGCCCAGTGCTTGCGGAATATCGATTTTTTATGTTCCCTGTT
Source organism: uncultured beta proteobacterium (assembly GCA_903897925.1). Taxonomy (GTDB): domain Bacteria; phylum Pseudomonadota; class Gammaproteobacteria; order Burkholderiales; family Burkholderiaceae_C; genus Allorhodoferax. Next base: position 18,506 of record CAIUDG010000156.1, read on the forward strand.
GGTCATGAAATCAGCCCTCCCGTGTGCCAAGCAAGCCCTTCGGGCGGAATATCAAAATCAGCACCAGCAACAGATACGGCAGGATCGGCGCCAGTTGCGACAGCGTCAGATGCAACAAGGTACTGGCGCCGACCTGCAGGTTCAGCTGTTCGGCCAGCGTCGCCAACGAAAAGTCAAAGGCCACCGCAAAGGTCTGCATCACCCCGATCAGCACCGAGGCCACAAAGGCACCGGGCAAGGAGCCCATGCCACCCACCACCACCACCACGAAGATCACCGAACCCACCGCCGAAGCCATCGCGGGTTCCGTGAGATAGGTGCTGCCACCAATCACACCGGCCAGCCCGGCCAGGGCGGCACCGGCACCGAACACCAGCATGAACACGCGCGGCACGTTGTGCCCCAGCGCCTCGACTGCGTCGGGGTGTGTCAGCGCCGCCTGTATCACCAGGCCAATGCGGGTATGGGTCAGCAAGGCCCAGACACTGCCCAGCATCACCAGTGACACCAGCATCATGAAAGCACGCGTCGCAGGAAAGGGCGAGCAGACAATCCGAACCGCCGCATCCGCTGACGTGCAGATCTCGGGTGCCGCCGCTCCCCAGAGCAGGCGCAATCCATGCGCCGAGTCATTCACCAAGGTCAGCGCCGGGCCCTGCAACAGCGCCGGTGGACGGAAGTCCAGCGCAATGCGGCCCCAGACCAATTGCACCAGCTCCAGCACCACATACGACAAACCAAAAGTGATCAGCAACTCCGCCACATGCCCAAACTGGTGCACGCGGCGCAGGCACAGGCGCTCAAAGGCAACACCCATGGCACCGACCAGCAGTGGTGCCAGCAGCAGCGCCGGCCAGAATCCCAGCCACTGGGACACGCTATAGCCAATGTATGCACCCAGCATATAAAAACTGGCGTGGGCAAAATTGAGTACGCCCATCATGCTGAAAATCAGCGTCAGGCCGGAACTCAACATGAACAGCAATAGGCCATAGCTCAAGCCATTCAACATCGACAAGATGAAGAATTCCATGGACAGCGCTCCTGAAAAAATCGACCGTCGGAATTAAGGGCGCTTCATCTGGCAGCTGGTCGGCGTGCTAGATACGTAGTTGGGATATTCCTTGACCGACACCAGCGTCATGCCAGTGTTTTCTGCGTTGTAGGAGTTCTTGGCATCGAGCTTCTGCCACTTGGCCAAATAGAGCGGCTGCTGCAACTGGTGATCGAGCTTGCGCATCTCGGTCTCGCCATTGAAGGTCTTGACTTTGATGCCTTCCATCGCAGCAGCCACTTTCACCGGATCGGTCGACTTGGCCTGCGCCATCGCCGCACTCAGCGTTTCAAACACGTGGGCGAAGTTGACGCTGGTCAGGTCTTCGTTGTACTTGGCGTGAAATTCCTGCATCCACTTGGCCATCTGCCCGCCCATGTTGTAGTGCCCGGTGCCAATCTGGTACACCCGCCCGGCCGAGGCCTGGCCCAGCGCCGTGGGGGTGCCGGAGAACTGCAGATAGTAGGTATAGAACTTGCCGTTGTAGCCGCCCTCATTGGCGGCTTTCACCAGCAGTGCCAGGTCGGAGCCCCAGTTGCCGGTAATCACGGTGTCGGCACCCGAAGCCTTGATTTTTGCAATATAGGGAGCGAAGTCACGCACCTGCGCCAGCGGATGCAAATCTTCGCCTACGATCTGAATGTCCGGGCGCTTGCGCTGCAGTGTCTCCTTGGCATATTTGGCAACCTGCATGCCATGGGTATAGTTCTGGTTCAGCAAATAGACTTTTTTGACATCCTTCTGATCCGCGATATAGCCCGACAGCGCTTCCATTTTCATGGAGGTATCGGCGTCGAAGCGGAAATGCCAGTAACTGCATTTGCTATTGGTCAGGTCCGGGTCCACCGCCGAGTCATTGATATAAATAACTTCCTTGCCGGGATTGCGCTCGTTGTACTTGGTCACGGCGTCGGACAGCGCCAGCGCAACTGACGAGCCGTCACCCTGAACAATGTAGCGCACGCCCTGATCGATGGCCGCCTTCAACGCATTCAATGTTTCAATGGGCGACAGCTTGTTATCGATGAATGACATCTCAAACTTCACGCCGGCCGGATTGCTGGCATTGAATTTGTCGATAAAGAATTGGTAAGTTTTTTGCTGGTTGATGCCGACAGGCCCGAGCAATCCGGTGAGTGGGTCAATGCGCACCATTTTTACGGTTTCGCCCTTTTGGGCCCAGGCCGCAGCACTGCACAACAGTGCCGCGCAAACCAGCGCAGTATTCCAATGCTTGTTCATCGTATGTCTCCATTTTTTAGATTTGGCGCCATCGTCCGACAGCGTCCAACGCAACATCAAGGCGTCGCAGGTGGCAAATTCTAAAAACCGAATGAAAACTGTCGCTATCCAAACACGACCACATTAGTGACTTTGCGATGCCACCACTGCCGCCGTGGACAGCAAAGCAGGGAATACCCTAGGAAGCCGGGCGGCAGAAAGTGTGTTTCCTATCGCACATAGACAAACTGCGACTCCTAGCCCACCAGCATGACCAACAATTCGGCGATCAATGCCGGTTTGCTTTCGCCCTCCACTTCTACGGTGTTGCGCGTTTTGATCAGCCAGCGCTGCGGGCCCTGCTCCCGGGCCTCCAGCAGAGTCACTTCACAACGCACGCGCGCGCCGACGCGCACCGGCGTGATGAAGCGGACTTTGTCCAAGCCATAGTTGAAGGCCGCCTTCGCATCGACCGGCACCACACCCAGCGCGTCGCCAAATTTCGCCAGCAGTGAGAGTGTCAAAAAGCCATGCGCTACCGGCACCCCAAAGGGGCTCTCGCGGCGCACCCGCTCCAGGTCGACATGAATCCATTGCCGGTCACCGGTGCAGTCGGCAAAGGCATTGATTTGACTCTGATCAATGCTTTCCCAAGCGGTAGTTCCCAGGCACTTGCCAACGAAGTCGGCCAAAGTTGACATACGGTAATGGGTATCAGTGGTTGGTGGTGTCATAACTAATAAATTTGATAAATCTAAGGCGTGGCCGCCGCACACGCGCAGCAGCTGCGGCGTGAATTGGCCGTGAATGGGCCGTGAATATGAAGTGAATGGGTCGCTAATGGGTCGCCAGCACCGCCGCAATTTTTTCCGACAGATGGGTCATATAACGGCAGGCCGCACTCATGTGCGGTATCTGACGCAAGGCACTCAGCATGGCCACCTGGCGCGCCACTGCGGGGTTGTCAAAATCGGCTTCGCCACGCTGGCACAGCACGTACAACTGCATTGCCGCCTCCAGCGCCGGCGTGACTTCCCGCAAGCCGGAGCGCAGCACCAGATCGCGCATCAGCACCGAACGAATCGGCGCGGGCACATTGGTCTGCATCGACAGCAGCGCGGCCGCGAACGACATTTCCATCGGAGTAAAGGCGCACGCGCAGGAGAGCATCTGCTGCGTGATCTGTTCCAATTCCTGTGCCGTCAAGTTGTGGTGTTCCATGCAAGGGAGTTGCTTGTGTTGAAAACCTGTCGTTTACCCTGTAGGTGAATAAAGCCAATTCCGCTACAACCCAAGTCGCGCTGCAGTTTAGGCCGGAAGCACCAGCCGGCCCCTATCCGAGCAGCGCCAAAACTCTGACTTTAAAAGGCCATTTTTACGATGAAGCGCACAAGTTCCTCGTTCTGGGTGAAAGGTCTGGTGGAGATGTTTGCTTCGCAAGGTATTAACACCGAGCGCCTGCTGATGGCCGCCAACATTCAGCCGGCAGACCTGCTCAACCCGTCCACCCGCTTTGGCGTTGACCAAATTTCGCGGCTCTGGGGACTGGCGGTGGAATGGTCTGGCAACCAAGCGCTCGGGCTCGATGTGCAGCTGGCCAGCCGCTATGGCTGCTTTGACGCGGTGGCGCATGTCATGATCTCCAGCCCCAATCTGGTTTCGGCGCTGGACAACCTGGGCCGCTACCTGGTGCTGATCTCGGACGCCACCACCTACGGGCGCCGCCAGGAAAGCGCCGGCAGCTGGGTCAGCCTGGGCCATACCGGCAATGCGGTGCGCATTCCACCGCAGCGCACCGCCTACGGCATGGTGTTGCTGCTGGCTTTGAGCCGCTGGCTGACGCACCTGGAAGTGCAAGCCCTGGCGGTGAATTTTTCATTTCCACAACCGGCCGATCTGCTGCCCTACCGAACTGCGTTTCAGTGTCCGCTGCGCTTTGATCAAGAGCGCACCGAAGTGCTCTTCAGCGCACAAGACATGGCACTGCTGCTGCCCACCAGGAACCAGGCCCTGCTCGATTTGCATGCGCGTTATATGCAGGAGCAAATCAATGTGCTGGTCGATGCGCCAGCGAGTCAACGCGTGCGCGAAGAGGTGTCGCGCTGCATCGACAAGGGCGAACCCTTGCGCCATGTGATTGCCGCCAAGCTATCCATATCAGACCGCACGCTGCAGCGCCGTTTGCAGGCCGAGAACACCTCGTTTCAGCAGTTGCTCGACAGCGTTCGCATTGAGCTGACCAAAAAATACCTGGCCGATGAGCGCTGCTCGCTGCAGGAGATTGCGTCTTCACTGGGCTTCGTTGATGACAGCAATTTTTATCGCGCCTGCAAGCGCTGGTTTGGTGTATCGCCGGGCCAATACCGCAAGAATCTGGCGCTGAAATATAAAAGTGATTCGCACGAATCAAATAGTGCGAAACAATAAATAGCACGTTACCAGGCGGGTTATTTATTGGCGTGAAAAGTCAGTAAATTGGCCGGACCTGGACAGTGACGTGACAGTGGCATGCGCCCTAGACTTTGGGCATGACAAGCAAGCCCTGGTTAATTAATTATCAAGACATTCCGGAAACTATCAATCCGGACGCATACCCCTCGGTGGTGGCCATGCTGGACGAGGCGATCGATAAATATCCCGATCGCATCGCCTTTCACTGCATGGGCCAGCAGATCAGCTACGCCGATCTGAGCCGACGCGCTTATGCATTCGCCGCCTATCTGCAACACCGGCTTGGCGTTACCAAAGGCGAGCGCATCGCCGTGATGCTGCCCAACATCATTGCCTTTCCAATCGCCTGCCTGGGCATCGCCCGGGCGGGTGGCGTACAGGTCAATGTGAACCCGATGTACACGCCACGCGAACTGGAACACCAGCTTAACGACGCCGGTGTAAAAACCATTGTCGTGTTCGACGCAGTGCTGCCCACGGTGTTGCAGGTACACCAGAAAACATCGCTGCGTACCATCATCACCGCCAGCACCCTGACCGACAGCCAAGCCACTTCCATGGCGCGCCCATCCATCAATGGCGCTATCACGCTGGACCGTGCCACTGCCGAAGGCGCCAGCCTGGACTACCAGCCGGTAGCGCTGAGCGGCAGCGATCTGCTGTTTCTGCAGTACACCGGCGGCACCACCGGACTGTCCAAGGGCGCCGCGCTATCGCACCGCAACCTGGTCGCCAATATCGAACAGTTCAAGGCCTTCATGCCGAGCTTTATGCGCCCGGCACAAGAGGTGGTAATCACTGCTATCCCGATGTACCACATCTTCGCGCTGATGGTGAATTTCCTGACCTACTTCACCGTCGGTGCGGAAAACTGGCTGGTTACCAATCCGCGCGACATGGACAGCTTCATCGATGTTTTCAAAGAAGCACGTCCGACTATTTTTACCGGCGTGAATACCTTGTTCGGCAGCCTGATCGCGCACCCGCGTTCGCGCGAAATCGATTTCTCGCGCCTGCACCTGACCGCCGGTGGTGGCGCCGCCGTGGTGGCGGCCACGTCCGCGCAGTGGGAAGAGCTCACCGGCAGCTTTATTCGCGAAGGCTATGGCCTGTCCGAGACCAGCCCGGTACTGTCCTTCAACCCGGCCAACACGCCGGCATTCACCGGCACCACCGGCTATCCGCTGCCCTCAACCGACATCAAGCTGATCACCGAAGACGGTACCGAGGCCGGCCCCGGCGAAGCCGGTGAAGTGTGCGCCAAGGGTCCGCAGGTGATGTCCGGCTACTGGCAACAACCGCAGGCCAACGCCGCAGCATTCACCGCAGACGGCTATTTCCGCACCGGTGACATTGGCACCTTCGATGCAAACGGCATGCTGAAAATTGTCGACCGCAAGAAAGACATGATTTTGGTCTCCGGCTTCAACGTCTTCCCGAACGAGATCGAAGCCGTGGCCACCGCCTGCCCGGGTGTGCTGGAGTGCGCCTGTGTCGGCGTACCGGATGAGAAAACCGGTGAAGCCGTGCGCCTCTATGTAGTGGCCGCCAGCGAGAGCAATCTGTCGCCCGCCAGCGTAACCGAGTTCTGCCGCACCCAGCTGACCTCGTACAAAGTGCCCAAGCAAGTGGTGCTGGTGAGCACCTTGCCGAAGTCCACGGTCGGAAAAATTCTGCGCCGCGAACTGCGCGATCTGCAGTAATCGCACGCCCGCCACCATGATCCGCACCGACTCCCTGCCGCGCGACGCCCAGAGCATTCTCAAGCTGGCCGCACAGTCGCTGTTCAAGCTGTTTGCCGGTGCCAGCGAAGGCATGATGCTGGTTGACCGGCAGGCGCGCGTGGTCTGGATCAACGACCAATACAAACGCTATTTGCCGGCACTGGGCTTCAAGCGCGAAGAAGACTTCGTCGGACATCCGGTGGCACAAGTGGTGCAGAACACGCAAATGCACCAGGTACTGGAAAGCGGGAAACCGATTTTGATCGACCTGTTAACCAACCGTGCCGGCACTTTCGTTGTCAGCCGGATTCCGCTGCGTGACGCCGACGGGGCGGTGATAGGCGCGCTCGGCATTGTGCTGTTTGACCGCGCAAAAAGCACATCGCAACCGCTGGTGGAAAAATTTTCACTGCTGCAACGCGACCTCGACGAGGCGCACAAGGAACTCGCCACCCAGCGCCTGCGCCATGCCGGTCAGCGCCAGTCGAAATACACCTTTGCCAGCTACATCGGCATGGGATCGGCAGCGCTGGAAGTGAAACGCCACGCACGCCGTGCCGCACAGTCCTCCAGCAGCGTGCTGCTGCTGGGCGAAACCGGTACCGGCAAGGAACTGCTGGCACACGCCATCCATGCCGCTTCCGACCGGGCGGCGGGCCCGTTTATCAGCATCAATATTTCGGCCATTCCAGACGCCTTGCTGGAAGCCGAATTCTTTGGCGTCGCTCCCGGTGCCTATACCGGCGCAACCCGTAGCGGGCGCGATGGCAAATTCAAACTTGCCGACGGCGGCACCCTGTTTCTGGACGAAATCGGTGACATGCCAGTTGCGATGCAGTCGAAATTGCTGCGCGCCTTGCAAGAAGGCGAAATCGAGCCGCTCGGATCGAATACGCTGGTTCCGTTCAATGCGCGCGTGATAGCCGCCACTTCGCGCGACCTGTCCGCATTGCGCCGCGAAGGGCGCTTTCGCGAAGATTTGTACTACCGGCTGAACGTGCTGCCGATCCGTGTTCCGGCGCTGCGCGAACGGCGCGAAGATATTGCCGCGCTGGTGGAAGCGCTGGGCGAAGACATTGCCCTGCGCAACGGCACACCGCCACCGGAATTGACCTCCACCGCGCTGTCGTTACTCAAGGTGCAGCCTTGGAACGGCAACATCCGGGAGCTGCGCAATATTCTGGAACAAGCAGCCATGCGCAGCGATGCGCCGATCATTGATGTGGCAACGCTGGAAGCCGTGCTGCGCGACTGCGAGATTCCGCCGGTCGACGTGCCGGACAGTCCGCTCAGCGCCGCGCGCCCGGTAATGACGAGCTATGCCCACAGCAGCAGCGCAGCGGTCCTGGCGCAGCCTTTGGGCGACCAGGTGCTGTCGCTGGAGCGCCGTGCGATTGAGCTGGCGCTGGTATCCCACCGGGGCAACAAATCGGCCACCGCCAAGGCCCTGGGCATTTCGCGCGCCACGCTCTACAACCGCTTGACAGCGTATGACAGCAAGACAGTTTGAGCAAATGTCAGACAGTTTTTTGTCTGGAATTTATACACCTTTGCACATGAAAAATAGGCTGCCGCGAAAAACATCAAGCAAATCAACGACGTTCTCACTGGCACGTTATGTGCCTATTTAGCGCTAGATAAAAAATCAATTGAGGAGACACCAATGAAGAATAGCAACTGGCATTTCCGCCCACTGCGCGTCGCCGCCGGGCTGCTCGCGCTGCTGGCCTATGGCGGCAGCATGGCCGAGCCCAATGAAATCAGAATCGGGCTGATCTACAGCAAGACCGGTCCGTTAGAGGTCTATAGCAAACAAACCGAAGTCGGCTTCACCATGGGACTGGACTACGCCACCCACGGCACCATGGCGGTGGCCGGTAAAAAACTGGTCGTGATCGCCAAAGACGACCAGGGCAAACCCGACCAGGGCAAGTCCCTGTTGGCGGCCGCCTATGGCGATGACAAGGTGGATATTGCGGTCGCCGGCGGTGGCTCACCGGTGGCGCTGGCGATGCTGCCGGTGGCCGAGGAATACAAAAAAATACTGTTGGTGGAGCCGGCTGTGGCTGATTCCATCACCGGAGAAAAGTGGAATAAATATATATTTCGCACCGCCCGCAACAGCTCGCAAGACGCTATTTCCAACGCCCTGGCACTGGACAAACCTGGCGTCACCATTGCCACACTGGCGCAAGACTCGGCCTTCGGTCGCGATGGCGTCAAAGCCTTCCGCGAGGCCATCAAGAAGGCCAAGCTGGTGCACGAAGAATACCTGCCACCGGCAACCACCGACTTCACCGCCGGTGGCCAGCACCTGATCGACAAGCTGAAAGACCTGCCGGGCCGCAAAATTATTTTCATCATCTGGGCCGGTGGTAATCCGTTAAAAATTGCGGACATGGATCTGAAGCGCCACGGCATCGAGATTGCCACTGGCGGCAATATTCTTCCGGCATTGGTGGCCTACAAGCAGTTTCCTGGCATGGAAGGCTCCACCTATTACTACTACGGCATTCCGAAAAATCCGGTCAACGAGGCCTTGGTAGCGCGCCACTACAGCCAGTTCAAGACCCCGCCCGACTTCTTCACTGCTGGCGGCTTCTCTGCCGCCATGGCGCTGGTCACGGCGCTGAACAACAGCAAGGGTGACACCTCTGCCAACACGCTGATCAAGACCATGGAAGGCATGAGTTTTGACACGCCCAAAGGCAAGATGACGTTCCGCAAGGAAGACCACCAGGCCTTGCAAAGCATGTACCACTTCAAAATCAAAGTGGACCCGGCCATGGCCTGGGGCGTGCCGGAACTGGTGCGTGAAATCAAGGCCGACGAAATGGCCATTCCGATTCGCAACACGCGATAACGCCGCCGCGCTGTAGTCAACGGCTCCCGCACGGGAGCCCGCCATCATGCTTCAAACCCAAGATCTCACGATCCGCTTCGGCGGCCACGTGGCGGTGAATGCTGTCAGCTGCAATTTTGCACCCGGCACGCTAACCGCCATTGTCGGACCCAATGGGGCCGGCAAGACGACCTATTTCAACCTGATTTCCGGGCAGCTGCGCGCCAGCGCCGGTACCGTGCATTTGCAAGGCCAGGACCTGACTGCACTCAGCCCCTCGGCGCGCACCCGCGCCGGTCTGGGCCGGGCCTTTCAGCTAACCAATCTGTTTCCGCATCTGACAGTGCTGGAAAACGTGCGCCTGGCAGTACAGGCAACGCAAGCCGGACGCCATCTGCGCGGCTTGAACCTGTGGAGCATCTGCAGCGACCACACCGCACTTAGCGCTGCGGCGCGCGCGATTGTCGAGCAGGTGGCGCTGCAGGACAAGTCCGGCCAGCCGGTGGCCAGCCTGTCGCACGGTGACCAACGCAAACTCGAAGTCGCCCTGCTGATGGCACTCGACCCGCTGGTGTACATGTTTGACGAACCCACTGCCGGCATGAGCGCCGACGAAGCGCCCGTGATCCTGAATCTGATCCGCGCACTGAAGCAAGACAAACGCAAAACCATTTTGCTGGTCGAACACAAGATGGATGTGGTGCGCGAACTGGCCGACCGCATCATCGTGCTGCACAACGGCAGCCTGGTCGCCGACGGTGCGCCGGCCCAGGTAATTGCGCTGCCAGTGGTGCAGGAAGCGTATCTCGGCGTGGCCACGCCTGCGCCTGAAACGCTGGAGGCCGCATGACCCAGGCATTGCTGACCCTGTCCGGGGTCCACACCCACATCGGCGCCTACCACATCCTGCACGGGGTGGACCTAGCATTGGCGCGTGGTCAGCTGACCATGCTGCTCGGTCGCAACGGCGCCGGCAAGTCCACCACGCTGCGCACCATCATGGGTTTGTGGCGTGCCTCGCAAGGCCGCATTGTGTTTGACGGCAAGGACATCAGCGCGCTGGAAACGCCGCGCATTGCCGACCTGAAGATAGCCTATGTGCCTGAGAACATGGGCATTTTTTCCGACCTTAGCGTGAAAGAAAACATGCTGCTGGCGGCGCGCTCCGCAAAGCGCATCCAACACATCGACGAACAGCGCCTGGCCTGGATTTTTTCGCTCTTCCCGGCGGTGGAAAAATTCTGGAACCACCCGGCCGGCAAGCTCTCTGGCGGTCAGAAGCAAATGCTGGCAGTGGCCCGGGCGATTGTCGAACCGCGCGAATTATTGATTGTGGACGAGCCCAGCAAAGGCCTGGCGCCCGCCATCGTCAACAACATGATCGACGCCTTCGCGCAGCTCAAAGCCACCGGCACCACGATCTTGCTGGTGGAACAAAACATCAGCTTCGCCAAGCGCCTGGGCGACCAGGTGGCGGTCATGGACAACGGCCGCATCGTGCACAACGGCGCCATGCAGCAACTCGCCGAAGACGAAGCCCTGCAACACGCTCTCTTGGGCCTGGCACTATGAAAACCACCTGTTTCGACTGGAAACCACTGGCGCTGGTGCCCTTGCTGGCACTGCTGGTGCTGCCCTTTATCGGCTCCGCGTCCACCTGGGTCACGCTGACCGTGGCCGGGCTTGCCATGGGCATGATCATCTTCATCATTGCCTCCGGCCTGACCCTGGTGTTCGGCCTGATGGACGTGCTGAATTTCGGCCATGGCGTATTCATTGCCCTGGGCGCTTTTGTGGCCGCCTCGGTGCTCGGCGCGCTGGCCGACTGGAGCAGCTCGGAGCTGCTCTGGCACAACCTGGCGGCGGTCGGCCTGGCAATGCTGGCAGCGATGCTGGTGGCCGGCGCCATGGGGCTGGCGTTCGAACGCCTGATCGTGCGTCCGGTCTACGGCCAGCCGCTGAAACAGATTCTGATCACCATGGGCGGCATGATCATCGGCGAAGAGCTGATCAAGGTGCTCTGGGGTGCCGGCGCGCAAGCGCTACCGCTGCCGCAGGCGATGCGCGGCGCGCAATATTTCGGCGACGCGGCAATTGAAACCTACCGCCTGATCGCCATGGCCGTCGGCCTGCTGGTGTTCGCGGCGCTGAGCTGGGTGCTGGTGCGCACCAAGATCGGCCTGCTGATCCGCGCCGGTGTGCAGGACCGTGAGATGGTGGAGGCACTGGGCTACCGCATCCGGCGCCTGTTCATCGGCGTGTTCATGGTCGGCAGCGCACTGGCCGGTCTGGGCGGCGTGATGTGGGGCCTGTACCAGCAAAGCATCACGCCGCAGATGGGCGGCCAGGTCAATGTGCTGATCTTCATCGTCATCATCATCGGCGGCCTGGGCTCCACCGGCGGTGCCCTGATTGGCGCACTGCTGGTCGGCCTGATGGCCAATTACACCGGCTTTCTGGCGCCCACGGTGGCGCTGTTCTCCAACATCGCGCTGATGGTCGGGGTGCTGCTGTGGCGCCCGCAAGGCCTCTACCCCGTGACCAGTCGCTAAGAGGAATTTCCATGTACCGACTGATTTCCAATGACCTTCCGCGCAGCCGCATCCTGGGCGCTCTGCTGGTGTTGCTGGTGCTGGCTCTGGCGCTGACACCGTTTCTGTTTCCTGGCGTCAAGGCGCTCAATGTGGCGGCCAAGATTCTGGTGTTCATTGTGCTGGTCGGCAGTTTTGACCTGCTGCTCGGCTACACCGGCATCGTCAGTTTTGCGCACACCATGTTCTTTGGTATTGGCGCCTATGGCATCGCCATTGCCGTGACCCGGCTCGGGCCGGGCTGGGGCGCCATCGCCATCGGCAGCGGCGCGGCATTGGCGCTGTCCGGCACACTGGCGCTACTGATCGGCCTGTTCTCGCTGCGCGTGCGCGCCATCTTCTTTGCCATGATCACGCTGGCGGTGGCCACCGCGTTCCTGACCCTGGCGGCACAGCTGCACGAAATCACCGGCGGCGAAGACGGCCTGACCTTCAAGGTACCGGAGCTGCTGTCGCCCAGCTTCGAACTCAGTGACACCCCGTTGCTGGGTGCCTCACTGGACGGCCGCCTGGTCTGCTATTACCTGCTGTTCGTGGTCGCCAGCGTGCTCTTTCTGGCCATGCTGCGGGTCGTCAATTCGCCCTTCGGGCGCGTGCTGCAGGCGATCCGGGAAAACGAGTTCCGCGCTGAAGCGATTGGCTACCGGGTGGTGGTCTATCGCACCACCTCGGCGATTTTGTCGGCGCTGTTCGCAACCCTGGCTGGCGCCATGCTGGCGCTCTGGCTGCGCTACACCGGACCGGATATCTCGCTGTCGTTTGAAGTCATGATGGACGTGTTGCTGATCGTGGTGATTGGCGGCATGGGCACCCTGTATGGCGCCATTTTGGGCTCCGTGCTGTTTCTGGTGGCGCAAAGCTATTTGCAAGACTTGCTGCGCTGGGCCAGCGAAGCCAGCAGTGCCCTGCCTTGGCTGGCGGCACTGCTGTCGCCGGACCGCTGGCTGCTCTGGCTCGGCCTGCTGTTTGTGCTGTCGGTGTATTACTTCCCCAGCGGCGTGGTTGGCAAACTGCGCGCGCACAAGGTGCTGCAAGCATGAGCCCGCGCTCGCATTATCTGCAGTGCGCCGGCTTTGAAGTGCACTACACCGAATGGGGTGCCGACGACGCGCCGGTGGTGATTGCCTGGCACGGCCTGGCCCGCACCGGTCGCGACATGGACGTGCTGGCAGAGTACCTCAGCCCGCACTACCGCGTGATTTGCCCGGACACCATAGGGCGTGGCCTGAGCCAGTGGAGTGCCCACCCGCACGCGCATTACTGCCTGGCTTTTTATGCCCGGCTGGCGGCCGACCTGCTGGACCAGCTGGACATTCAAGCGGCACACTGGATCGGCACCTCCATGGGCGGCGCCATCGGCACCGTCTGCGCCGCGGGCGTGCTGCAACCCACGCTGAAGTCACGCATCCGCAGCCTGGTGCTGAACGACAACGCACCGGAGTTGGCGCCCGCCGCAATCCAGCGCATCCGCAACTATGCCGGCAATCCACCCAGCTTTGACACGGTGCAAGCGCTGGAAGCCTTTTTCCGGCAGGCCTACCAGCCCTACGGCTGGCTCAGCGATGCGCAATGGCGCCACCTGACCGAGACCTCGGTGCGGCGCCTCGCCGACGGCCGCGTGACTCCGCACTACGACCCGGCCATGGTGCAGCAGTTCATCCACTACCCCGACGACTACCAGATCTGGCAGCACTACGACCTGCTGCGCATTCCGCTGCTGTGCCTGCGCGGCGCCGACTCGGACCTGGTGCTGCCATCAACCATCGCGGCGATGCGCCAACGCGGTCCGGGCGCTGCCGGATTGCTGCAGGTGAAAGAAGTCAGCGGCTGCGGCCATGCACCGGCACTCAACGTGGCGGCGCAGCTGGAGCCGATTGCCCACTTTCTGCAGGCGGCATCCCGCTGATCGCGCCCTTGCTGTTTTTTTACCGTTCCGCAAATCCACTGATTTATGAAAGAAAAGGAGGTTCAAGTTCGACTAGTCACCCCTCGCCCGGAGCCCGGCTCCCATTTCACCGCACCTAGTTCACACCTATGCAGCTGCTTGCATCCTTGGGTTTTGCATCGCATTGGATTGAAAAAATATGATTCACAGGAGAAAAATTTAATATGAAGAAGACAACTATTTCCACCGCCGTATTGGCCGCTTTGGCACTGCCCCTGGCCGTACATGCCGCTGATAGCATGCCAACACCTTTGAGCGTGACGGTGGGAACCGACACCCAACTGACCCTGAGCGGCCTGCTGGCAGCCGGCGTCAAGCTGAGCACCGTGACCGATACCACGCGCCCGGTGCAAACGCTGACCCGCGTTGATGACAACACCTCGCGCTTCACGATTGGCGGACGCTCCGATTTCGGCGGCGGCCTGCGCGGTGTATTTCGTATCGAGAGCCGATTCACTACCGATGACCGCCCGGGTACGGCACTGATACCTGGCAGCACCGTCAACGTCGGCGCAGCCAGCGGCTGGGCTGACGGCGATACATGGGTCGGCCTGGCTGGCGACTTCGGTCAAATTGTGGTCGGCAAATCGACGCTCTACTACGCCGATACCCTGGCCCTGCCCTATTTCGGCATCAATGGCGCCGGTGAATCCTACCGCGCCTGGGACGGCAACGGACTGGCCACCTTCAACCTGTTGAGCCAGGTCGGCACGGCAGCGGGTCCGGTCGCAACCATGGGCATCACGCGTGCGCAAAACGTGATTCGCTATGACTCGCCCGCACTTGGCAAATTCAACGCCAGCTTTGCCTACAGCCCGAACTCCGCAGGCGACGAACCGCACATCAACTCCTGTACCGCCGCCGTTGGCTGCACCCCGGGCTCAAACTACGCCACCGGTCAAACCGTATATGGCCGCCTAACCTATAACGACGGTCCTTTGACGGCATCGGCCAGCCTGTTGAACCAGCAAGTGGCGGGCGGTTTCTATAACCCCCTGACCAATGCCGGTCCGGCGAACACCAACGCCTATCGTCTGGGTGTGGGCTACGCCATGAGCAATGGCTGGCGCTTCGGCGCAGTCTATGACAACACCAGCGTGGCCAATGCCGTTGGCGGCCCCACCGGCGGTCTGTCCGCGCAGCGCGGCGTGATTTCCCTGCCCGTCAGCTACGCCTGGGACAAGCACCAGGTGTATTTCACCTACACCTCGGCCGGTGCTACCTCCAACATCGACAGCAGCGGTGCCACCCAGTACAACCTGGGCTACGACTATGCACTGTCGAAGTCGACCTTCCTGGGCGTGTTCTACACGCGCCTGAAGAACGACACCAACGGTACCTACTCGCCATTCCTGGCCGGTACCTCGCTGGGCGGCGACGCTGTGGGCAAGGGTGAAGGTTCGCAGCAGTTGTCGGTGGACATCAACTACTGGTTCTAAACCACTCGCCTGGGCGACAGAAATCGCCGAAGCGAAAAGCGACCCCGGCGCGGCCAGTTTTTGCCGAATTCGCCGCGGTCGCTTTGCAGCCGGCGCATTTTCTGTCGCCCGGGCGCCTGGTTGCACCAAACGCCCAGACCCTTAATTGATCGACAGGCAGGTACTTATGAGCCAACACATCCCTGAAGATATTCCAGCGGCTACGCACTTGCTGCGCAACACCCGCTTCGGCGCCGTGCACGGTGTCGACGACAGCAGTGCCACCGGCACCCTGTTCTGGAAAGGTATTCCATACGCCCGGCCACCGGTAGGCGCATGGCGCTGGCGCGCACCGGTCGACCCGGAGCCCTGGAGCGCCCCGCTGCAGGCGCACCACTTTGGTCCACCCCCGCTGCAATACGGCCGCATCTACGGCCCCGGACGCAACAACACGCACGACGAAAGCATTGCCGAAACGCTGTGCACGCCGGTCGGCAGCGAAGACTGCCTGAGCCTCAATATCTGGCGCCCGGCGACCCAGGAAACCGGCCTGCCGGTAATTTTTTATATTTTTGGCGGCAGCAATGTCTCGGGCTATTCGGCGGACCCGGTCTACGACGGCGCGGCACTCGCCAAGAGCGCCAACGCAGTAGTGGTCACCGCCAATTACCGCGTCGGCATCTTCGGCTGGCTGTTCAGCCCGCACTTGCGTAGCGGCGACAACCCGCTCGACGACTCCGGCAACTTCGGCACCCTGGACACCATCAAGGCGCTGCAATTCGTGCAAGACAATGTGCACGCCTTCGGCGGCAATGCGGACAAGGTCACCCTGATGGGTCAATCGGCCGGCGCCGTCAATGTCTACGCCCTGCTGACCTCGCCACTGGTGTGCATGGCGCCAACGCGCCTGTTTCACCGCGCCGTGCCCTTAAGCGGTGGCATCTGCCTGGCCAGCAACCTGCCGCCGGGCTGCATTCCCACCCTGAACCCGGCCAGCAATGCGCTGGCCCAGTCCAGCGCATTGCTGAACCAACTGCTGATAGACGACGGACTGGCAGCGGATACGG
This sequence comes from uncultured beta proteobacterium, assembly GCA_903897925.1. Lineage (GTDB taxonomy): Bacteria > Pseudomonadota > Gammaproteobacteria > Burkholderiales > Burkholderiaceae_C > Allorhodoferax. The sequence goes on from CAIUDG010000156.1 coordinate 34,819, forward strand.
CATCGGCACAGGCCTATGTGGACAGCCAATCACAGGAACAGCTGGCGGCCTATTTGCGCGCCAAGGACGCGCACGCGCTGTTCCATGTACTCATGGGCAAATTGGCGGCCATGGGACTGTCGGCCTCGGGGCCGATACCCGAAGGCCATGTGCTGCCGCTGGACCCGATTGAAGCCATCCGCGCTGGCAACTATATGAAAGTGCCGGTGCTGGCCGGCAACACGCGCGATGAGGCGAAACTGTTTCCCGGCTTCCTGGCACTGTCACCGGTGCTGGGCGGCGTGCCGGGGCTGATCGTGAATGATGCCGACCGCTTTACCGCGATGTACCACTTTGACCCCGACCAGGAGCATGCGCAGCAGACCCCGGACGCCTATATCCATCCGAACTATCTGCCGGTCGATACACCGCAGACCGGCTATACCGCCAGAACCGACCTGCTCAACCGCATCTTCTTTTTGCCGAGCCGCGACTGCGTTCTGAACGCCCTGAAGTCGCGCCAAGACGAGGTCTGGTACTACCAGTTCAACTGGGACCAGGAAGCGGCGCCGTGGAACGCGATTTATGGTGCCGCCCACGCCTTTGACCTGCCATTTCTGTTTGGCAATTTCGGCCACTCGCTGTTCAGCAGGGTAATTGGCGGAAAGGCCAACCAGGGCGGCCGGCTGGCCTTGTCACAGACCATGATGGCTTTTCTGGGCGCCTTCGCGCGCAGCGGCAATCCCAACCATAGCGCGTTGCCACAGCTCTGGCCAAGCTGGCCGCGCCAGCTGCTGCTCGATGCCACGCTGACCGACGCCGTCACCAGCGTGCGCTAAGCTTGGCTATTTGCGCAGCGCGTGGTGGAAGCGCACCACGCAGCGGTCCAGCATATTGGCGAATTCCGGTGCATTCCAGTCCAGCTGGAGTGCTTCCACCGCCAGGCTATTGACTTCGGCGACACGGTTCTGGGGCAACATGGGCAGGTCCAGCGCCCGCGCCAACACGTTTGCAACGCTGATGCAGGCCTGCATCGGCCCGGTCACAATGTGGTCGTCATGGTGGCTGAGAATGGCACCGTGAATAGCCTCCGGAAGCTTCCAGTACTGCGCCAGCCGGGCACCTATCTGGCAGTGATCGACACCAAACAGTTCGGCTTCACGGTGCAGCAACTCAGCCCCTATGACCGACTCCGAATGCGCTTTTTCAAAGGCCAGCTGGTCCAGCATAGAGAGGCAGAGCTGTCCGACATCGTGCAGCACCCCGGTGATATAGGCATGGTCCGGCGACAGCCCGCTGAGGGTGGCGACTTCCTGCGCCGTAATGGCCACCGCCAACGAGTGTTGGAACAAACCGGAACCGCCCGGCAGCAGCGCCATGAAGCTGTTCATGCCAATGGTCACCACAATCCGGCGCACGTGGTTGACACCAATAATGGAGGCCGCGACAAACGGATCGGTAACGTCGGACTGCACCCGCAGGCGCCGGATGTGGTTGGCCTGCGCGAGGATGCTGGCCATCACCACCGGGTCATTGCGAATGATGCGCGTCAGCGCCTCCAGCGTGACCGAGTCATCCCGCAGCAGGTCCAGCAACTGCACAATAACTGCCGGAAACGCCGGCAGGCGCCTGGCCAGGCTTTCGATATCCAGATTTGCCGGGTTGACTATTGCCATTGCGATGGCCCCCGGGCAAGCAGCGCATTCAACAGGGCCAGACTGGCGGGTTGCGAGGTAGCGGAAAAAATTTCTTGCAGGCGCGCTGCATGCGCGCTGCAGGCCAGCGCAAAATCGGCTTCCGACATCGGTGCGGCGTTGACGATGGCCACACATTCGATGCCCTTGACCATGAGCTGAACAATGGTTTCGTCCGATATAACGCCGCCCGGACTGATCTTCAAAGTGGCATAGCCACCAGCCGAACCCAGCACGGCATCGGCAATCACCATGCCCGGCTGGAGGTCCGGGGTTGCAACCCAAATCGGCTTGAAACGTCGGGTGGGCGCTTCTGGATGATCCGCTTCTTGCACTGGAGTCTCCTGCGCCGCATCGGGCGCTGCATTTATTCTGGTGCGGCTGCCACCGTACAAAACTTCTGGACTGCACTGAGCAGGGCGTTTGGCGAAAATGGCTTGACCATCCAGGCCTTGGCCCCGGCAGCACGCCCGGCCTCTTTCAATTTGCTATCGGTTTCGGTGGTCAGCATCAGAACCGGCAGGAACTTGTAGTTGGGCAAGGCCTTGGCCGCCTTGACAAATTCAATTCCGTTCATTACTGGCATATTCACGTCACAAATAGCCATGCCGATTTTTCGACCATCCAGTTGCTTCAGGGCCGAAGCCCCGTCGGCGGCTTCCAGCACCTGGTAGCCGGCACTCTTGAGTGCCATCACAACGACCGAGCGCAGGCTGGTTGAATCATCGACAACGAGAATAGTATGTGTCATCGATGGCACCCGGAATACGTCGCACTGTCCCGGCGCGAAGCAGTGTTGCAGAAAAAATAAACGGGGATTTTCATGGCGGTATCGCTCCTTGGTAAGCGAGGGCCGCGTGTCAATGTGGGCTATTCAGCGGTCCGCAACGACGGCACGGAGCCACATTGGCAGCCCCGCTGCCCTGGCGCATCTGCGCTGTAGGCCGGAAGCTTTGCGTCACGACCTTTCGATCGCTTTGCCCTCAGAATTCCCGCTCCGCAGTGCTCGGCAGGACTGCCTGCGATTGTATATTATTTGATAAAACTGATTTTCAACGCAGATGACAGCGGTCGCCAGAATAGGCCTGTCCATGCTATATCTGTTATCCCTGCTATACCTGCTACCCCTGCTATGCCTTCAACGCGCAAAGCGTGTCGCCGCCGCACAGCGCAGGGGCGCGCAAGTCACGCTGGCAGCGCTGGCAGCGCTGGCAAAAGCAGCTCGATCAGCGCACCACCATCCGGCGCGTTGCGCAGCGTCAGCGCGCCACCAAACTGCGCCGCAATATTGCGCGAGATAGCGACACCCATGCCCAAACCACTGAGCTTGGTCGTGAAAAATGGCACGCCAGCCTGCGCCAGGGCCTCAGCCGAAAAGCCCGGGCCGCTGTCCTGAATAGTCAATAGCACCTGGCTGCCTTCGCTTTGCATCGCAACCTGGATTTCCCGCACCGGCGCCTGTCGGACCGCATCCATCGCGTTGCGCAGCATATTCAGCAGTATCTGCGACAGCTGAACCGGGTCCGCCATCACCTGCAACGGCGAATATTCGCCGGGCAACAGCCACTGGATCTGGTTGCTGCGTGCCTCGTCGGCCAACAATGCCACCACCTCCAGCAGCACCTGGTGCAGCTGAACCGGCTTGCTCAAACCCTGGGTCGGCCGGATAAATCCGCGTATCCGCTCGACGATCTGGCTGGCGCGCTGGGTGTTGTAAATGATCTTGTCCAGCATCTGCAGGCACTGCGCCGGCTCCAGCCCACTGGCAAGTCCGCGCTTGGCCACTTGCGCATTGGTCAAAATGGCGGTGAGCGGCTGGCTCAGCTCATGGCCCAGCGAGGCCGACATGTTTTCCATGCTGCGCAAGCGGTCCAGGTGCGCCAGCTGACTCCCCAATTGCCGGGCCGCCTCTTCCTGCGCCATGCGCTCCTCGTTCAGCACCAGGTTTTCCAGCGCCACTGCCGCCTGCGATGCCAGCGCTTCGACAAAGCCGACCAGGCTGGGATGGAACGGAATGAAGGTACCGGTCGCCGGATCAATCTTGTTGATGAACTGCAGCACGCCCACCACTTTCCCGTCACTCGGGATCATCGGAACCGTCAGCAGCGACACGGTACGGTAGCCGCTGTGCGCATCGAACTCGCGCGTGCCACTCAGATCAAAGCGGGTTTCCTGGTAGACGTCGTCGATCAGGATGGTCTTTTTCCGCAGTGCGCAATAGGTGGATACATAGCGCTCATTGGGCTGCCCCGTGGTGTCGTCAAACAGCGCAATATCGCTGGCTACCAATGCATCGTCGCGGGTGCGCATGCTAAAGCGCAAGCTATTCTGTTCGGTCACCAGGTACATCGACGCCGCATCGCAGTGCAGCAGGCGCCGGCCCTCAAACAGGGTGTGGCGAATCAGGGTCGGCTGGTCGGTGGTGGTCGCCATCAGCAAACTGTTGTCTATCAACAGATTCAGCTTGGCGGTGTTGTTCGCCACTTCGCGCTCCAGTCGGTAGCGGATATTTCTGGTCGAGTTATAAATTCCGTTGATGGTCAGCAGATTGCGTACGCGCAGCGCCAGATTGACGGAGTCCACCGGTTTCACCAGGTAGTCATTGGCGCCGGCCAGCAAGGCGGCATTGCAGAGTTCCGGCGAAGCGCCATCGACGATTGCCAGAATCGGCAATTCGGCGGCCGAAAACTGCCGGCGTATCAGATAGATCAGCTTCAGCCCTTCCAGGTCGGGCAGACTCAAGTCGACCAGCATGGTGTCAAAGCTGACCGCACACTGCAAGGCGGAAACCACCAGCCGGGGCGTGATGATGGTGGAAACATCCCGATAGCCCAGCTTGCCCAGCAAGCCGGCCAGCGCGGTGGCATTGATAGCCGAATTGTCAAACACCAGAATGCGACAGCGCGCATGCTCCGGGAAGGCCGTGTATTTGTTGATATTTTTCATGACGCTGCATCCCCGGTTCCAGCGCAGCCGCGCCCCGGTTGGGGATTGGAATCACGCTGGCAGGCACCCTGCCCGGGTGCAAATCATTCTAAAGGATGGACCTCGGTGGCCGGGAAATAGGCAAACTTGGTGGTGCTGGCGAATAGCGAAGCGTCGAGTGTTGGCGGTGTCGCCGCTGCGGGGGCAAACTGCCGTTCCCGGAAAATTGCTATTTCGTGGTCCTGCGCTGGCGCTGGCGCCACCTGCGGCGCTGGCGCCACGGACGCCGGGCGCTGGGCGGAGGCATGGATGCAAGCGGGAGAAAAGCGCCACTCGACCACAAAAGACGATATATCCGCGGGCGACGCATAGGCGGCCAGTTCCCGCTGCATATGCTGTTGCAGTTGGGGCGCCAGCTGCAGCACCGCCGGATTCCATTGCACCATGATGATCTGTATATGCAATTCCTTTTCGCCGGTCAGCCGACGCAGCGGAAAGATATCGAATACCAATATTTCCGGCGCAATGCCCTGGCTTCGCAGCATCTCGCTGAATACCCCGCGAACCAATTCCCGGTGAAAGCCGCTCGGCGTACGCGGCAGGCTGCCCAGGGTAGACGCCACGGCCTGCCCCATCGAATAGGCCTTGTCCTGCCGCCGCTTTTTCAGAAATCCAAACATCACCACCCCTTCCATTGCATTATTTTTTTCGGTCCAGCGCCAGCCCGGCCCAGCAGCAGCACCAGCCAACTGTCGTAACCCACTGTCGCAGCCCAGGGCAATGGTAGGCAGGCGCTGAAAAATAGCCATTGCCCCAAGGGGCAATTCCCCCGGCGCAGGCCGACAACTACTATCGGCCCAGCCTTATTCGGCTAAGTGCGCCTGACAAAACCCGGCTAGGTCGCCCGACGGGTTTTGGCAGGCGCTTTAAGCCGCCGCACCAGGAGCAAACCATGAACCATAGCCCGCACGCCACACCGACCGGCGCCATTGCGCTGCCCCGCGTCCCGGGACGCGGCGTGGTGGTGGTAGTGGACGACGACCAGCAAATCCTGGATGCGCTGGGCCTGTGGCTGGATCAGCGCCGGCAAAATGCGGCGTTTCACAGTTCTGGCGAAAGCCTGTTGCAGCAGCTCGATCTGGTCGATGGGAAACTGATGCTGCGCGCTGGCGCCAGCGATCCGGTGCCACGCCCCTTGGTCGGCGCGGTGCTGGACCTGAACCTGCCTGGCATCACCGGCCTGGAACTGGCAAAATCGCTGCGCCAGCTGGCACCGACCATGCCGCTGGCCATCATTACCGCAATGCGGGCCGATGAGCGCATATGCTACGGTCAGTGGTTCGATGGCGTTTGGATTCTGCAAAAGCCGTTCGATCTTGATGTTCTGGAAACTGCGCTGTTTCCAGCGCTGCAATAAACCTGTTTCATGGCCCGTTCGGAAAAATACCGCCACCCTGTCACCGTCGCCGATGAACAGCTCGCCGCGCGCTGCCGGCGCGGGCATATTTCGGTCATCGATGACGATAGCGAAATTCTGTCCGCGCTGTGCGCCCTGCTAACGCTGGAAGGCTACGCCTGCGCCAGCTATGGCTCAGCCCGGGCCTATTTGCAGGAGCTGCAAACCAATGCGGTGGTTTTTCCCGGTCCGCGCTGTGTACTCAGTGATATCCGGATGCCGGATCTGGACGGACTGGAGTTGCAAAACCGCCTGGCCGATTGCGATGACACGCCGCTGCTGCTGATGAGCGGCGCCAGCAGCGTTGAAGATGCCGTCATCGCCTTTCGCTGCGGGGCGCTCGACTTTCTCATCAAACCGATCGACGCCGATCTGCTGCTGGGCGCGGTCGACAAGGCGCTGGCACGCAGCGGTGCACTGCAGCAGCAACACAGCCGCCAGTCCGACCTCGGTGCGCGCATTGCGCAGCTGACCGGACGCGAACGCGATATCGCGCGCCGGGTTGCGGCTGGCCTGACCAATCCGGCCATTGCCGAAGAATTTGGCATCGCCCTGCGCACCGTCAAACTGCACCGCCAGCGTGCCATGGAAAAACTCGGCGCGCAGAGCACCGCCGACCTGGTACGCATTGCCGACGAAGGACAGCTGTAAACTGCGGTCATTTTGGCGATTAAACGTTGGCAGCCCATCGGTGCCGACAGCGGAGGGACAGCACCATGTGGATTCGAAAGCAGCTCAGTTGGATTGCCGTGCTCGGGCTTGTTGCCACGGCAGCGCTGGCCGAGGAACCGGCCATCGGCTATGTAAAGACCAGTGTCGGCGAAGCCAGCGTCATCGCCGACGGCCACACCGTAGCCGCAGCACCCGGAACCCCGGTATTTCAAAACAATGTGCTGAAAACCGGCAAAAGCGGCAGCCTCGGCCTGACCCTGAAGGACAACACCATTTTGTCGCTCGGCCCGGACACCGAGCTGGTGCTGGACGACTACCTGTACGCGCCGGCAAAAGATGCGCTCAAACTCGGCGCCCACATGAGCAAAGGCACGCTCAACTACGTCTCTGGTGTTATCGCCAAGCTCAAGCCGGAGGCCGTGGTGATTCGCACCCCGAGCGGAAATATCGGCGTGCGCGGCACGCATTTTGTCCTGTCTGTTGTAGAGGATTGAGCCATGTCGCGTAGTTCCATCTGGAGTCTCCAAACCCTGATCCGCCTGGCGCTGGCGCTGGTCTTGCTGCTCAGCCTGGGCGCCTGCGCCAGCAAGAGTTATGTGGTGCTGCTACCGGATGCAGCGGGCAACGTCGGCAAAGTGATGGTCAGCACGCCGGCCGGCAGCACGCTGCTGCAGAACGCCAACGAAGGCGCGCTGGTGGGTGGCACGCCCGGCAAGACCTTTCCGGTCGACCCGCAACGCCTGAACCAGGACTTTGGCGCCGCCATGGCCGCCAGCCCGAAAGCACCGCGCAGCTTCCTGCTCTACTTTGAAGCCGGTGGCACCGCCCTGACCAGCGCCTCGCGCGACGCCATTCCAGAAATTTTGCGTGAAATCCAACAACGCGAAGGTGCCGATATTTCCGTTATTGGCCACACCGACACCGCTGGCGACGCGCAGGCGAATTACCAACTCGGCCTGAAACGCGCAGAGATCGTGGCGGAGCTGATCGGCAATACCGGCATACCGCGTGAGCGGATGGCGATTGAATCGCACGGCAAAACGAACCCGATTGTGCCCACCCCCGACAACACCGACGAGCCGCGCAACCGCCGCGTCGAAGTTACGGTGCGCTGAAGCCGCTATTTGCGCTCCAGCACGATCAGGTCATCAGCCTGACCGGCCTGCAGGCGCGCATGGTGCAGTGCCACCAGGGCGTCGCCAGGGCGTGCCGCCGCCAGCGCGGCAAAGGCGCTGCGCGCCAGCGCGGGCTGGCCGTCCAACAGGGCGTAGGCGGCCTGGTAAGGCGCATCGCCGTCCGCCATTTGCTGCGGGTCGAGCAGCTCGTAAACCATCAGCGGAACCGTTTTTCCCTTGAGCAAGACTTTGCCGATGGGCCGCGCCGGCCAGCCCGGACAAGCCGCCAGGGTCGCCGCCGAAGCGCACACCCAGGTGCCGAGCTGCTTGTTGGCACTCTCCAGGCGGGCGGCGGTGTTGATCGGATCGCCCAGGGCGCGGTAGTCAAAAATGGTGCTGCCGCCAAAATTTCCGACAATCACTTCGCCCGAATGGATACCAATGCGGGTTTGCCCAAAAGGAATGCCACGCGCCGACACCGTCTGTGCATAGTCCTGCGAAAAGCGGCGCATCTCCCAGGCACAGGCCAGTGCCCGGCGCTGGTGGTCGGCCTGCGGCACCGGTGCCGAAAACATGATCACCACGGCGTCACCAACAATCCGGTTCAACGTACCGTCATGGGCAAAGGCAATAGCAATCATGCCGTCCAGATAGGCATTGATCAACGCCACCGCCGCTCCCGCGTCCATGCCTTCGAGCAAGGGCGTGAAATCGGCCAGGTCGGTGAACACAAAGCTGCAGTCCTGGCGCCGCCCACCCAGTTCCAGCGCGTCCGGCTGTTTGATCAGGTAGGCCACCAGATTGGGCGATACGTAACGCGAAAACGCTTGCCGGATCCAGCGCTGGCGGCGTTCGCTGGCAACGTGCCGCACCACGCTGGTCAGGACATACACCAGGGTGATGGCCAGTGCCGGCCCGACTGCATCGATCAGCAGCCCGCGCGCCGCAAAGCAGTACCAGCTGCCCGCCCCCAGGCCACCCAGCACCAGGGCATACAGCGCGAACGACCAGAGCGCACTGAACTGCAATGCCGCCATGCCCAGGCCCCAGGCGCCCGCCACCATCAGCACGGCCTCCAGGGCATGGGCCCAGGACGGCCGCTGCAGCAAGCTGCCGTTCAGCGCCTGCTCCAGCAACTGGGCATGGATCTCGACCCCGGGAATGGCATGGCCCAGCGGCGTAAAGCGCAAATCCAGCAAGCCCTTGGCCGAGGTTCCGACCAGCAAAATCCGGCCCTCCAGCGCCTGCGCCGGCACGCTGCCGGCGAGTACCTGCCAAGCCGGGATATAGCGCTGGGGCGCCGGCTGGCTGTAATACATCCAGACTTCGCCGGCACTGCTGGTGCCCAGCGCGGTGTGGCCGATGCGCAGCTCGGTGACACCAACGCCGGCGCTCGGCCCGGTGCGGACCAGGTAATTGCGCCCGCCCTGGGCCACGCGCAAGGCTTCGGCAGCCAGCGACGGCACCAGGGTGTTGGCCACATTCAGCAGCAAGGGAACGTGCCGCACCACGCCGTCGGTGTCCGGCAGAAAACTGATAAAGCCAACGCCCGCTGCGGCACTTTCCAGTTCTGGCAGCAAGGGCAGCGCGGCCGGGAAGGCATGCAAATAGGGCAGCGCGGGCGCGCCAACACTGACAAAACGGGCCTTGACCGGCGGCGCCGTGCCCTCAGCGGGCCCGCTGGCCACCGATTGGCCCAGCACCACCGGCGCGCCAGCCAGGGCGCGCGCCAGCACCGCATCGTGATCGGGCAGCGCCGCCATCCAGTGGCGCGCCTGGGCCGGCACCGACCAGAGTTCGAGCATCGACTTCGGGGAAGTCCGATCCGCCTCGGAAAACACCACATCAAAGGCCAGCGCGGCCGGCGCCGCCTGCTGCAGCCGTGTCACCAGTTCGGCGATACGGGTGCGTGGCCAGGGCCACTGCCCGAGCCGGCGCAGGCTTTCGTCATCGATGTCAATAATGCGCACCGGCGCATCCTGGTAACTGCGCGCCTGCCAGCGCTGGTATTGGTCAAAGCTGATATTGCGCAGTGACTGCAAGGTGGCCGGGTCGCGCACATACAGCGCGCCCAGCAGCCCCGCCAGCAGCAGCAGGGCCAGGCCGGCGCGCAGCAGCTTCAGGCCCTGGCGCAGGCGCGCGTGCCCGGCCAATACGGCGTTAGCGTTCAAACCTCACCTGTTGCGTTGCGTGGCACAAAAACATGCATTAATACCGGTCACTGGACCGGCATCATGACACACCTGCGCCACACCCCGTCAGCTGGCAAAGCGAAATGCGGCAACCGGCGACACCTGCTCGCGCAGGGCATTGATGCCTTGCAGCACCTCACCCACCACCATCACGGCGGGACTGCCAATCTGCTGCTCGCGCACGCTGTCATGCAGCTGCGCCAGGGTGCACAGCACGTGGCGCTGCTGCGGCAGCGAAGCGTTCTGAATCAGCGCCACCGGGGTCTGCGCCGGCAAGCCGGTGAGCAAGCCGGCCTGAATATCGGCACAGCTGGAGACGCCCATATAGACCACCAGGGTCAGGCGGCAACGCGCTGCCGTGGCGGCCAGGCAGGGCCAGTCAATCCCGGCACTGCCGGGACGCGCGTGCCCGGTGACAAACAGCACACCATGCGCCTGATCACGGTGCGTAAGGGGCACGTTCAGCGAAGCCACGGCGGCCAGGCCTGCGGTGATGCCGTTGACCACGCTGACCGGCACGCCGGCCTCTTGCAGGTGCGCCACTTCCTCGCCGCCACGGCCGAACATAAAGGGGTCGCCGCCTTTCAGGCGCACCACGTTTTCGCCTTCACGCGCCGCCGTGAGCATCAGTTTTTCAATGAAGGACTGGGGCGTGGACTTGCAGCCGCCGCGCTTGCCCACGTGGATCACCCGGGCCGTTGGCGCCGCCATGGCAACAATCGCCGGATTCACCAGGTCGTCCACCAGCAACACGCTGGCCGCCTGAATCGCCTTCAGCGCCTTGATGGTCAACAGTTCCGGATCGCCCGGGCCGGCGCCCACCAGAGTAACGCGGCCCAGCACCGGGGATGGATTGAATGGGGTGTACATAAGTTAAGCCCTTGCAATGGCGGAAGTTATCGGGAGTTCGGTGCTGCGAATCAGACGCTGCAGTTGCGGCACAC
>CAIUDG010000157.1 GCA_903897925.1 uncultured beta proteobacterium
CAGACCCCGGCGACTAGAGGCCGGAGAACGTACACCCACTTCGTCAGCCCCTGCCCACCCGCAGGCGCGCAACGCAGCGAACGCCAACAAAGCAGGTGAAAGAGAACAAGAGCAGGCGCGCAACGCAACGACCGCCAACAAAGCAGGAGGAAATGGAAAAAAGCAGGCGCGCAACGCAACGAACGCCAGCAAAGCAGGAGGAAAAGGACAAAAGCAGGCGCGCAACGCAGCGAACGCCAACAAAGTAGGAGGAAAAGGACAAAAGCAGGCGCGCAACGCAACGAACACAAACACCCAAGGTGCGGATAGATCAACCAGTGCTCGCAACATCGTAAAGACCAAAAAAAACGCACCGCTAGGCGGTGCGTTTTTGCGAAGCAGCGCGTGATTAACGAATCACAGCCAGTTCTTCAAGCTTGCCGCCCTTCACCGTACGCAAAGTCAGCGCACCACCCTTAATGTCACCCTTTTCATCAAAAGTGATCGGGCCAGTCACACCCTGGTAGTTCTTGGTGGCAGCCAGTGCCGGCAGGCACTTGACCGGATCGGAAGAGCCGGCCTTCACCATCGCCGCAACCATAATCTTCACGCTGTCGTACACATACGGAGCGTAAACCTGCACGTCAGTACCAAACTTGGCCTTGAACTTCTTCTTGAAATCTTCCATGCCAGCCTTGCCCTTGCCTTCCACGCCACCGGCCTCAGCACAGTAAACCTGGTCGTCAGACACCGCATCGCCAGCCAGCTTGACCAGTTCGGTCGAGCAAATACCGTCGCCGCCCATGAACTTGGCCTTGATACCAAGCGACTTCATCTGGCGCAACATCGGACCCGCCACAGCGTCCATACCGCCGAAGAACACAATGTCAGCCTTCTTGCCCTTGATGGTGGTCAGGATCGCGTTGAAATCGGTAGCCTTGTCGGTCGTGAATTCCTTGGCAACCACTTTGCCGCCGGCAGCCGTCACGGCCTTGCTGAACTCTTCCGCCACGCCTTGTCCGTAAGCAGTGCGGTCATCAATCACAGCGATCGACTTGCCGTGCAGTTCCTTGACTGCGTAACGGCCCAGGGTGCCGCCCAGCTGGGTGTCATCAGCCACCACGCGGAAGGTGGTCTTGAAGCCCTGGCGGGTGTACTTGGGGTTGGTAGCAGACGGCGAAATCTGGGGAATGCCAGCGTCGCTGTAGATCTTGGAAGCGGGAATGGTGGTGCCCGAATTCAGGTGGCCGATCACGCCGGACACTTTGGCATCGGCCAGCTTCTGGGCCACTGCGGTGCCTTGCTTGGGATCGGCTGCGTCGTCTTCCGTCATCAGCTTGATGGTGACCTTCTGGCCACCGATGACCACGCCTGCAGCGTTGAGTTCTTCCACGGCCATGATGGCGCCGTTTTCGTTGTCTTTACCCAGGTGGGCAATGGCACCGCTGGTCGGGCCGACGTGGGCAATGGTCACGACATTTTGCGCAAAGGATGCGCCAGCAGAAATGGCCAGCACAGCTGCTGCAACGATATTTAGCTTCATGAGTTTCAAACTCCAGTATTTAGTTGAATAAATGTGAATTGCGTCACATATCGAGAAACACACCCGGAACCCCAATCACAGGGCAGAGGGCAATTGCCAACACTGACAGGCCCTACCTTGGTAAAGCACTGGCCACGCAGTATAAGCAGCTATTTGCCCCTGTTGGAAGAAGGGAGCACTAGCTTTTTATGCATGAGCAAATTACATGCCATCCGACTGGTGCAGTTGTCGCTATCGCGACAGCAGCCGATCGGCAAATGCATTGATCTGGGTCACATCCGGGGCCAGTTCGGTGAACGGCATGGCTTCACGCTGCAGCAGGCTGCGCAAGCCGTGGTCCATGGCGATGGCTTCTTCTTCCTCTTGAAAGCGCCCGCTGCGCACATATTTTTTGCTGCTGCGCTGGACCAGGATGTTGACGTTATCGAACTGCTGGTGCCAGTCCAGAATCTGCTTGTGGGTCTTGGCAATGTCGCAGATGTTGTCAGGATAGTTCTCGTTGTAGAACAGCACCTGGGGCAGCGAACATTCGGTGATCAGGTATTGCACCTGCCCGTCCAGCAGCTCCAGCATTTCGAACTGGCGCTGGGCAATGAAGTACTGGTTCTTCAGCACCTGGTGGCTGTTTTGCCAGACCAGTGACTTGGCATAGTCAGGAATGGTTTCTGTCGTTTTCTGGTGCAGGTTAAGGTGCAGCATTAGCGCCGCCGCAATCAGCGACTTGCCGCTGCCCGGCCCGCCAATGATGTTGATGACCCGGGTCGGGTACAGGCGCATCTTGGTTTCGGGCAAGCGGTGAATGACAGAGGTGTAGCGCAGGGTCATGGCATTCCTGGTTCAGTGGGCCGGGCTTGCTAGATCAGTTTGTCGTCCGGTGTGGAAATTTTGCGCAGCGGCTGGCTGCGGGTGGTGGGCACCATAAGCGGCACTGCGGTTTGCGCACCATCCCAGGTTGGGTCTTCAATGCTGTCGAAAACTTCGCGCAGCTTCTGGCCCCAGCTGCCGTGCAACATCTTGAAGTACGGGTTGTTTTCGTCAATGCAGACCACGCGATCGGTTTCGAAGGTGTTGGCTTGATAGACCACCAGGTCCATTGGCAGGCCGACCGAGAGATTCGACTTCAGCGTGGAGTCCATCGACACCAGCGCGCATTTGGCGGCTTCGTCGAGCGGTGTGTCGGGGGTGATGACGCGGTCCAGCACCGGCTTGCCGTACTTTGATTCGCCGACCTGGAAGTACGGTGTTTCGGGTGTGGCTTCAATGAAGTTGCCGGGTGAGTAGACCTGGAACAGGCGCATGCCTTCGCCCTTGATCTGGCCACCAAAAATCAGCGACACATTGAAGTCGACACCGGCATTTTTCAGCGCGGCGGCGTCCCGTTCATAGACGCGGCGGATCGCTGCGCCCAGGATGCGGGCGGCGTCGAACATGCTGGTGGCGTTCCAGATTGTGATGCCTTCGTCGTCTTCGTTGTCTTTCAGGCGTTCTACCTGCAAAATTTCGCGCACCGATTGCGAGATGCTCAGGTTGCCGGCCGACAGCAGCACCATGAAACGGTCTTGCGGCTTTTCGTAGACGATCATTTTGCGGAAAGTGCTGATCTGGTCGAGTCCGGCGTTGGTACGCGAGTCGGACAGGAATACCAGGCCGGCGTTCAGTTTGATGGCTACGCAATAGGTCATGGGGGCAATCGATTTTCTAAATGTTCGAGTGTATTGCAGCCCGGGCGCGCCGGCTGGCGCGCCTTAGTTTTTGCCGACCAGGGCACGCAACTGGTACAGCGCCTCCAGGGCTTCGCGCGGACTCAGGGCGTCCGGGTTGAGCGCTGCCAGCGCCGCTTCGGCGGCACTGTGGCTGGGCGCTTCCTGCACCGGCGGTGCGGCGAACAGGTCGACCTGGCGCTGCGCCGCCTGTGCCTGGGCTTCCAGCGCATCCAGTGCATGGCGCGCATGGTTCAGCACGGCGGCCGGCATGCCTGCCAGCTTGGCCACCTGGACGCCGTAGCTGCGGCTGGCCGGGCCGGGTTCGATGGCGTGCAGAAACACAATGTCGCGGCCGGACTCGGCAGCGCTGACGTGCACGTTCAGCGCCGCATGGTGGTGCGCCGGAAACTCGGTCAATTCGAAGTAATGGGTGGCAAACAGCGTGAAGGCTTGGGTTTTGTCGTGCAACTGGGTGGCAATCGCGCCGGCCAGTGCCAGGCCATCAAAGGTGGAAGTGCCACGGCCGATTTCGTCCATCAGCACCAGGCTGTAGGGGCTGGCGCTGTGCAAAATTTGTGCCGCCTCGGTCATTTCCAGCATGAAGGTGGACTGCGCGTTGGCTAGGTCATCGGCGGCGCCAATGCGGGTGTGAATGGCGTCGATCGGCCCCAGCGTGCAGGCCGCCGCCGGCACATGGCTGCCGATGCTGGCGAGCAGCACAATGAGGGCGACCTGGCGCATATAGGTCGATTTGCCGCCCATGTTCGGGCCGGTAATGATCTGCATGCGTTGTCGTGCCGACAACTGGGTGTCGTTGGCAATGAAGTTGCCGCTTGACAGTTCGGCCAGGCGCGCCTGCACCACCGGGTGGCGGCCGGCGCGGATGTCGATGCAGGCGTGCTCGACAAATTGCGGAGCGCACCAGTCCAGCGTGGTGGCGCGTTCACTCAGGGCGCACAGCGCATCCAGCGCGGACAGCGCCTGGGCCAGCTGGATCAGCGCCGGCACAAAGGCCTGCAGCTGGTCCAGCACCTGTTCAAACAGCCATTTTTCGCGCGCCAAGGCGCGCTCCTGTGCGCTCAGCGCCTTGTCTTCAAAGGCTTTCAACTCCGGCGTAATGAAGCGTTCGGCGTTCTTCAGGGTCTGGCGCCGCCGGTAGTCGTCCGGCACCTTGCTGGCTTGGCCGGCGCTAACTTCGATATAGAAGCCGTGCACCTTGTTGAACTGCACGCGCAGGTTGGCAATGCCGCTGCGCGCCCGTTCGCGGGTTTCCAGGTCCAGCAAAAAGGTATCGCAGTGGGTCTGGATGCCGCGCAATTCGTCGAGTTCGGCATCGAAACCGGTGGCAATCACGCCGCCGTCGCGCACCAGGGCAGCTGGTTCTGCGGCAATGGCGGCTTGCAGCAACGCCGCACAGGCCGCCGGTGGTTGCAGTGCCTGCCCCAGGGCGGCCAGGTAGCCCGGTTGCTGGTGCAGCTGGGGCGCCACCGTGCTCGACTTGTGCAGGGTCTGCAGCAGCGCCACCAGTTCGCGTGGGCGCACCTGGCGCAAGGCCAGACGCGCGGTGATGCGTTCCACGTCGGAGCAGCCCTTGATCTGGCTGCGTAAGGTTTGCCACAGCGGCGTGTTCAGGCCGCCGTGCAGGCAGCTGATGGCGTGCAGGCGCTGGCGCGCCGCGCTGCGTTCGCGTTGCGGTTCGAGCAGCCAGCGCTTCAAGGTGCGGCTGCCCATGCCGGTCATGCAGCTGTCGAGCAGTGAGAACAGGGTCGGGGCGTCTTCGCCGCGCAGGGTTTGCGTCAGTTCCAGATTGCGCCGGGTGCTGGCCGGCAGGTCGATCAGGGTGTCGTCACGTTGTACCGCCACGCTGCTGATGTGCGTCAGGGCCCGGCCCTGGGTGTGTTCGGCGTAGGCCAGCAGCGCGGCGGCGGCGGCATGCGCCAGGGTTGCGTCTTGGGCATTCCAGCTGCTCAGGCTGGCGGCTTGCAGGGCGTCGAGCAGCTTGCGCTGGCCCAGCGCGCTGTCAAACTGCCATTCCGGGCGGGTGGTCAGGAACAGCGCATTGCCCATGCGCAGGCGTTTCAGGCGTTGTTCCATGGCGTCGGTGACGCCGGTGCTGTAGGCCAGCTCGCTCGGGGCGATGCGGGCCACCCAGGCGTCCAGTTCGTCTGGCAGGCATTCGGCTAGAAATACCACGCCCTGTGTCACCGACAACCAGGCCAGGCCGCAGCGGTTGCGCGGTCCCTGGTGCACGGCCATCAGCATGGATTCGGTTTTTTCGCTGAGCAGCTCGGCGTCGGTCAGGGTGCCTGGCGTGACCACGCGCACCACCTTGCGCTGCACCGGTCCCTTGCCGCCGACTTCGCCGATCTGTTCGCAAATCGCCACCGACTCGCCCTGGCGGATCAGCTTGGCCAGATAGCCTTCCATGGCGTGGAACGGTACGCCCGCCATGGTGACTGGTTGGCCAGCCGACTGGCCGCGCTGGGTCAGTGTGATGTCGAGCAGGCGCGCCGCTTTTTCGGCGTCGCTGTAAAACATTTCATAGAAATCGCCCATGCGGTAGAACAGCAGGGTGTCCGGGTACTCGGCCTTCAGGCCGAGGTACTGCTGCATCATGGGGGTGTGCCCATCGAACGGATTTGGCGGTTCGGCGGTTTGATTTTTCTCTTTTTGCATCAATGACTTATAGATTATTGACGGACTGGCGCGCTGCAGTATTGCCGATCAATCCGGTTTTATCTGGGTGTGACTCTTTGACTCATGAGATGCTATTTTCCCATTGAAAATCATGGGGTTAAAAAATAATGGATTACTGTCCCCACCAAAAGCGGGACCTTAAGGATCATGTCCAAAACGTGGCCCGCACACGCCCATGATGAGACGCCATTGGGGATGCCATTGGTTCATTCACCTCATACTGCGAACTTGGATGGTGCCGGCCTTACGGAGTTGACGGAGGTGGAAATGGATGCGCGTCGCCTGCCTACCTTGAACGCCATGGCGCGCCCAAGAAGGTGGAGGACCTTGCCAAGCATCGTTGCAGCGTGTTCAGGCATCCGGCGACGGGCAAGGTGTCTCTATGGTATTTGTCCGTCAACGGCGATGTGGAGGAGCGGCATTTTCCTCCGGCGCTGTCGACGAACGACACCGAGCTCGAGCTCCAGGCCATTCTCGCTGGTCAAGTGATTGGTCAGGTTGCAAATTTTTCTGCGGCAGAGCACATCCGCTCCGGCCGGCTCGTGCCGGTGCTTCTGCCTTTTGCGAGCAGCCATATTCGATTGCACGTCTATTACGGCAGCAGGGCGGCGCAGCCAAAACGAGTGCGAGCATTCCTGGATTTGGTGGTCGCGAGGCTACTGAACAGTTCAGCCTATGTGTTGGCCGACAAGGAGCTTTAGGCCTTCGCGCGCAAAGCCGAAGCTCGCAGTCGGCGCCAAGCCAGTGGAGCAAGTAGCTGTCCGTGAGGCGTGATCCGGTCAAGGTGCTCCCCTGTAAGTGAAGCCATTTGTCCTTGCAACCCATGGAGACCAAAGGCGGGCTTGAGGTGTGGCAAAGGCTTGGGCCTTCGTATTGCGGCAGCCTCCGCGTTCGCTGTCCTTGCGCTCAGCCTTTCCTGTGCGCCAGATTACGTGTTTCTTAAAGCCTGCCCGAATAGGCGCTCGCAGCAGCGACTAGCCATCAAGTTAAGCAAGCGCTAGTCGAAATGAAAGGCAATGGGGTGTTGCTGCGTCAAGCCTTGGCGTGAAACGCCCCAGATCAAGGAGATCATATGGGAATGCGAATTGGGGGTGGGGCCGCGCCAGCACCACAGGCCAGCCAAAGTTCGGTGGCGAAATGGCAGGCGTCCATGCCGAAACCGCAAGCACCGGCAGCGCCAGTGGTGTCAAAACCGACAGCGACGTTGGGCAATAAAGTGAATACCTTTGCCTGATACGCGGCTTTGAATGGGCTATGCAAATAGCAATTGCATAGCCCATTTTTTTGGCGCCCAGCCTCCTAGCGGCCAACAGCATGCGCAGGGCGGTGTGCCTCAGGCCAGAACACTTTGCAGGGCGCCCGGCTGCCCGCCCGCAAGCCGCTTTCCATCGAACTGTGCAGGCCGTGCCGCCTTCAGTGCATGGCGTCTGATGCCTCGACCGCTGCCAGCGCCTGTGTGGAAACGGCATCGCCGCGCGCCCGTCCCTGGTACGCCAGCGCGGTGCTGTGGCGCGCGCCGATGCGGGCATGTTCCTGTGGCGGCTTGCCCTGGTCTTCGGCCAGATTGAACACCGAAACCACCTGCACCAGATCTCCCGCTTGCTGGCGCAAGCTGGCCGCTGCGGCTGCCATTTGTTCTACCAGCGCGGCGTTTTGTTGCGTGGCGTGGTCCATCTGGTTCACCGCCTCACCTACTTGCGTTACTCCATTGCTTTGGTCGCTGGTGGCGGCACTGATCTCGCCCACAATGTCGGTCACGCGCCGAATGCTGGTGACAACTTCATTCATGGTGCTGCCGGCCTGATCGACCAGTGCGCTTCCATGTGCCACCTTTTCCACGCTGGCATGGATCAGCACTTTGATTTCCCTGGCCGCCTCGGCGCTGCGTCCGGCCAGTGACCGCACTTCGCTGGCCACCACCGCAAAGCCACGGCCCTGCTCGCCGGCACGTGCCGCTTCGACCGCCGCGTTCAGGGCAAGAATATTGGTTTGAAATGCAATGCCGTCAATCACTCCAATGATGTCGGCGATGCGCTGTGACCGTTCGTTGATTTCCTTCATGGTTTCCACCACCCGCGAAACCACCTCGCCGCCTTGAACGGC
Organism: uncultured beta proteobacterium; assembly: GCA_903897925.1. Classification (GTDB taxonomy): domain Bacteria; phylum Pseudomonadota; class Gammaproteobacteria; order Burkholderiales; family Burkholderiaceae_C; genus Allorhodoferax. The sequence goes on from CAIUDG010000157.1 coordinate 8,026, forward strand.
AACCGAACTGGCGGTCATGGCCAGTTGGTTGGCCATGCGCGCACTGTCGGCGTTTTGCTTCACTGCGGCACTGAGTTGCTCGGTCGAGGCAGCGGTTTGTTGCAGGGCACTTGCCTGACTTTCGGTGCGTGCCGACAGATCGCTATTGCCCTGGGCGATTTCGGCACTGGCATTGGACACGCTGTCAGAGCCCTGGCGAACCTGGTGTACCACCTGAACCAGGCTGCCTTGCATGTCCTGCAGCGCGGTCAGCAGTTGTGCTGTTTCGTAGCTGCCATTCACTTCGATATGGCCACCCAGGTGGCCGTCGGCCACGCGCCGCGCGACCTGCACCGCTTGCTGGATCGGCTGGGTTAGTGAGCGCGCAATGTAGTAGGCAATCGCCACGCCCAGCGCCACGGAAAGAACAACCATCAGCACCGTTAGCTGCAACGCAGAGTCACGCACCGCAGCCGCGTTTTTTTGGAATCCCTCGGCCTTGCGCATGGCGAAGTCGTAGGTTTTCTTTTTCAGTGCGATCAATTCCGCGGATTTGGGGGCGGACTCGGTTTGTATCAGTTGGGTCGCTAATTCCACCTGTCCAGCGCGCCTGGCATCGATGATTTTTTGATTGATGGGCGCCCATTGGTGGTATGCCGCGATGAGTGCATCAAAGTCCGACTTGTCACCCAGGAACCGATCTTTGGCCAGCGCCAGATCGGCCTCAATCTGCTGGTCGAGTTCGGCGATTTCGGCAATGCTCTTGGCCAGCGTTGCATCATCGCCAAACAGTACCAACTCGCTCACATCGCGCCGAATTTTGGCGGTGTTGGCATCCACCCGTGCCACCGCGTTGGAGACCATGAACGGATGCTGGTATTGGCTGTCGGTCAGCGCCGCCAGCTGGCTTTGCTGGATCCCCGAGAATACATTGGTGGCAATGAGGATCAGCAAGACCAGACCGAAGCCGATGCTGAGTTGTCGAATGATGGTGAGGTTTTTCATATCAATGCGCTGGAAGAGTTGATCGATGGTGCGCGCTGGCGTGCCTGCGTTTCAGTGCATGGCCGCGCGATGGCGCAGCAGGTCCAGCAGCAGTTCAAATTCGGTGGATTTGTCAAAAAAAGCGCCAGCGCCGGCGGCCAGGCTGGCCTTGCGGTTGTATTCGCTGGTGTGGTTGGTCAGCACCGCTACATCAGCCCGGCGCGTCAGCCGCCGGAACGCTTCCACGCGCTGCAGTGCGATGCCGTCGCGCAGGTGCAGATCGAGCACCACGAAATTCGGTGCGTGGCGCTTCATGCTGACCAGCGCCCCGGTCATGGAGTCGGTGCTGTAAATCTGTTCAATCGCTGGAATGCCTTTCAGAAGCTTGCCCAGGGACGCGCAGACCAGGTCGGAATCATCAACGATGAGAACTTTGAATGCCATAGGGCCATAGTGCCTGTGGCAGGCCTATCGCACTATCAGACGGGTCCGATTTCTCTGTAGGGAAAAGCGCGGCCGGGGGTAGGGATGCGCCTACATTGCCGGGAGCCTGGGCGGCAGAAAAAGCGCCGGCTGCAAAGCGACTGCGGCGATTTCTACCGCCCAGACTGCTGGCTATTGGCAGCCAGGGCCGCAATGTCGCGGGACTCCAGTACGAAGCGGCCGCTGCCGCGCCGCGCCGCGTTGAGCATTGCCAGGCCGACTTCTTCGGTTGTCAGAATGGCCCTGGGAAAGCAGCGCTTGAGCAGCGGCAGCAGTGGGCGGGTCCACTGGTAGAAGCGGCGGTAGCTGGGCGTCTTGGACTGGCTGCCATGCAGTGGTTGAATGATGCCCGGGCGAAATAAATAGACTGCCGCGAATGGCAGCGCCTGCAGCGCATTCTCCGTGCGCCCCTTGACGCGGGCCCACATGCTGCGTCCGCGCTCGCTGCTGTCGGTACCAGCGCCGGAAACGTAGCAGAAGGTCAGGGCCGGGTTGTGCCGCGCCAGTGCGCCGGCAATGGCCAGGGTGAGCGTGTAGCTAAGCTGGCTATATGTGGCCTCGCGCAGGCCGGCGGACGATACGCCAAGGCAATAAAAGCAGGCGTCTATGCCCGTTAAGGCAGCTTCGAATGCGCCTACATCAAACAAATCGCTGTGTACCAGCTGGCGCAGGCGCGGGTGTGTGTTGGCGATGGGCGTGCGGCCCAGCAGCAGCACTTCGCTGACATCCGATGCCAGCAGGCATTCGCGCAGCACGCCCTGTCCGACCATACCGCTGGCGCCGACGATCAATACTTTCATTGCATAGCTTTCTGGTGTTGCATGGAGCGGAGTGCCGCAGCGCCGCCTGCGCGTGTTGCCCGGCCCGGCATCATCGCACAGGCCCGCTGGCAGCAGCGGCGGTTGCGGCTGGCGTGCCGCTCGGTGCGGTGCGGTGCGGCGGAGGTGCTCAGGCTGCCTGTTGGTGCGCCGTGCTGCTGTCCGTGCTGGCGGGCAACTTGGGCTTTTGCCGGTAGGCGCCGGGTGCGCTGCCGGTCCACATTTTGAAGGCGCGTTGAAACACCGCCTGGTCGGAGAACCCGAGTTCCCCCGCCAGCACCGCCAGCGGCACCGAGGAGGTGCTCAGGCGCATGATGGCCAGGTCGCGCCGCAGCTGGTCTTTGACAATCTGGAACGAGGTCTCTTCATTGGCCAGCTGCCGCTGCAGTGTGCTGATGGACATGTGCAGGGCGGTGGCGGTGGCCGGCAGGTCGGGCCATTGCGGCCGTACCTGTTGCAGATAGTTGCGAATGCGTTCGCTGGTTTCTTCGTCATGGCGGCGCGGAATGATGACGATGCGCGGTGTTTGCAGCTGGAATTCGCGCAGGGCCACGGCGTCACGGCGCATCGGGGCGGCCAGGCCGTCGGTGCTGTACCACATGACAGAGTGGGGTTGGTCAAAGCGTACGCGTCCGGAAAACATTTTGTCGTATTCGTCCGAGAAGCTCGGGCGGGGATAGGCAAAGTCAAACCCGTAGGCGCGAATGCGCCCGCCATGCAGCCACACCACATAGCGCGACAGCATGCGCATCATCCAGCCATACACAAACAAGCGATCGGCGCCGTAGTTCGGCGAGACTTTGATGCCAATGCCGGTCAGGCCATTTTCATGCAGCACTTCGAAGCGCATGTCATCCTGCAGCAGTTCAATCGCCTGGCAGGTGCGTTTGATGGCGGACTCGACGGTTTTGGAGCTGAGGGAGCTGCGCATGGCCAGGGCAAAACTGCCGAGCCGCAAACGGCGCGAGAAAAAGCCCAGGCTTTCATCGTTGCGCTGTTCGATCAGCACCTGGAACAGGGCTACGTATTGCTCGGCCGTAATACGCGCATCGGGGACGTCGAGCAGTTCCTGGGCAATGCCGGCGTGCCGCAGGTAGTTGTCGCAGGGTTCGCCCAACGCACGCACCCCGGACAGGATTCCATGAACAAAGGCAACGGAAATAGTAATCGGCGCAGAGCGCATGGAATCGGAGGCGGCTGGTTGTTTCGAGGTATTTTGCAATACGAACTCCGTGATGCGCAATAGCGGACAACCCCTAGTAAAAACTACGATTGCACTCACAGAAAGCGTCACCTTTCCGGCACTTTCATCATCTGGAGATTAGCGTAATGACACAACAAATTATGGTGGCCGGCGTCGGCATGATTCCGTTTTCCAAGCCTGGCGCCAGTGCCGCCTACTTTGAAATGGGGGCACAGGCCGTGCGTTTGGCACTGGCCGATGCCGGAGTCGACTACCAGCACGTCCAGCAAGCCTATGCCGGCTATGTGTACGGTGATTCGACCTGCGGTCAGCGGGCCCTGTATGAAGTCGGCATGACCGGCATTCCGGTTTTCAATGTGAATAACAACTGCTCGACCGGCTCTTCGGCACTGTTTCTGGCGCGCCAGGCGATTGCCAGCGGCATGGCCGACTGCGTGCTGGCGGTGGGCTTTGAGCAGATGCAGCCCGGTGCCCTGGGTGAAGTCTGGACCGACCGTCCCGGCACGTTTGCAAAATTTGACGCCATGTGCGATGAACTGTCGCCCGAGAGCGCCAGTCTGCCCCTGGCCTTGCGCTACTTCGGTGGTGCCGGCGCCGAGCACATGAAGAAATACGGCACCAAGCTGGAGACCTTTGCCAAGATCCGCGCCAAGGCCAGCCGCCACGCCGCCAACAACCCCTTGGCATTGCTGCGCAAAGTGCTGAGCGAAGACGACGTGATGCAGGCGCCAATGCTCTGGCCCGGTGTGCTGACGCGCCTGATGGCCTGCCCGCCGACTTGTGGCGGCGCCGCTGCGCTGCTGGTGTCGAAGTCGTTCGCCGCCAAGCATGGATTGAGCCCCAAGGTGCAGATTCTGGGGCAGTCGATGGTGACGGATTTCCCCAGCACCTTCGAGAGCAAGTCGATGATCGATGTGGTGGGATTCCAGATGACCGACGCCGCTGCCAAGAGCGTGTACGAACAGGCGGGTGTGGGGCCGGACCAGGTCGATGTCTGCGAATTGCACGATTGCTTTGCGCAAAACGAATTGCTGACCTATGAAGGCCTGGGCTTCTGCCCGCATGGCGGCGCCGAACAATTTGTCGAAGCCGGGGACAACACTTACGGCGGCAAAGTGGTGACCAATCCTTCGGGCGGCTTGCTGTCCAAGGGGCACCCCTTGGGGGCTACCGGTCTGGCCCAGTGCTATGAGTTGACGCGCCAGCTGCGCGGCACGGCAGAAGCAACCCAGGTCAGCGGTGCCCGCATCGGCCTGCAGCACAACCTGGGTCTGGGCGGTGCCGCTGTGGTCACCATGTACGGCCAGGTCTAAGGAAGCCTTCATGATCGATAAAGCACATATTGGAAAAAAGCTGGCCAGTGTGACCACGGAAGTGGAGAAGGGGCGTTTGCGCTTCTTTGCCAAGGCCATCGGCGAAAGCAATCCGGTCTATACCGACGAGGCGGCAGCACAAGCTGCCGGCTATCCGTCGCTGCCGGTGCCGCCGACCTATTATTTTTGCCTGCCGATGCTGGACAGCGCGGACCCGACGGCCTGGGTTACCGAGCTCGGCATCAACCTGCAGCACATTTTGCACGGCGAGCAAAGTTTCGAATATTCGGCCATGGCCTTTGCCGGCGATCGCCTGACTTTCGAAACCACCATTGCAGATATCTACGATAAAAAGGGCGGCGCGTTGGAGTTTGTGGTGTCCAACACCACGGTAGTCAATCAAAACGGAAACCTGGTGGCACGCATGAAGCAGTCGCTGGTGGTCCGCAACCCAGGAGTCAAATAACAATGAGCAATCCTAGCTTCGATTCCCTGGCACCCGGTGCGGCGCTGCCGCCGCTGGTGGTGCCGCCGCTGTCGCGCGCCATGTTGGCGCTCTATGCCGGTGGTTCCGGTGACCATGTGCCGCTGCATATTGATACCGACTTTGCGCGCAAGGCCGGCATGCCGGACGTATTTGGTCACGGCATGCTGACCGCGGCCTGGATGGGGCGCCTGCTGACTGCTTGGGTTAGCCAGGACCGCATCCGCCAATTGAATTTCCGTTTTGTTGCCATCACCCATTTGTACAACCAGGTGACCTGCACCGGGAAGGTGCTGGAAAAGCTGGAGCAGGACGGCGAGCGCCGGGTGCGCGTGGAAATTCTTGCCACCAACCAGTATGGCGACAAAAAAGTGGTCGGCGATGCGCTGCTGGCGCTGGACTGAAGCAACCCTCAACTCTGCAACAACACTCAAGCAACTTTTCACAGGACATACATCATGAGCAAGAAAATCGACGGCAAGGTGGCATTGGTAACGGGTTCCGGGCGTGGCATCGGCCGCGCGGTGGCACTGAAACTGGCGGGCGAAGGTGCCCGCGTGGTGGTCAACGATCTGGACAAGGACGTTGCCTATTCGGTGGTGGAAGAAATCAAGGCCCTGGGCGGGCAGGCAGTGGCCTGCGAAGGCAGTGTTACGGCACCGGATTTTGCCGAACGTTTCATCAAGACCGCGGTCGACAACTACCAGGGCATCGACATCATTGTTAACAACGCCGGCTATACCTGGGACAACGTGATCCAGAAGATGTCCGACGAGCAGTGGTACGCCATCATGGATTGCCATCTGACTGCACCGTTTCGCATTCTGCGCGCCGCACAACCGGTGATCCGTGCCCTGAACAAGGCCGAACAGGAAGCCGGACGCGAAGTGTTCCGCAAGGTAGTGAATATTTCTTCCGTTGCCGGCACCGGTGGCAATGCCGGTCAGACCAACTATTCATCGGCCAAGGCCGGCATCATTGGCATGACCAAGACCCTGTCCAAGGAGTGGGGCCGCATGAAGGTCAACGTCAATTGCGTGGCCTATGGTTTCATCATGACGCGTCTGACCGAAGCCTCCGCCGCAGGTTCTTCCACGGTGAAAATTGAAGGCCGCGACATCAAGGTAGGTGTCAGCCAGCAGGTGTTGGAAATGGCCAAGGCCGGTATTCCGCTGGGACGCCCCGGTACCGCCGAAGAAGCCGCCGGCGCGGTGTATATGTTCTGCATTCCCGAGTCCGACTATGTTTCGGGCCAGGTGCTGACCTGCGGTGGTGGCCTGAACGGCGTCTAAGAGAAATACCATGAGCAAACCTTACCAAGCAGCCTGGATGAGCGAAGATCTGGTGCAATTCGGCGATGCGATCCGGCGCTTTTCCAAAGAGTATCTGGAACCCAACGATGTGGCCTGGCGCACGCAAAAGCAGGCCACCCGTGAAGCCTGGCTGAAAGCCGGTGAGCTGGGCATGATCCTGCCCGATTTGCCGGAACAATACGGTGGCTTTGGCGGCACTCCGGCGCATGCGGCGGTGGCGTTCTGGGAAGTCGGCTACAGCGGCAACACCGGACTGGGTCTGGGCATCAATCACATCGTTGGCCACTACATTCTGAATTGCGGCACCGAAGCCCAAAAGCAACGCTGGCTGCCCGGCCTGATGGCGGGTGAAGTGATCGCCTCCATTGCCATGACCGAACCCGGCACGGGCTCCGACCTGCAGGGCGTGCGCACCTCGGCCGAACGCCGGGGCGACCAGTACGTCATCAACGGTGCCAAGACTTTCATCACCAACGGACAACTTTGCGACATGGTGATTGTGGTGGCCAAGACCGATCCTTCCAAGGGCTCCAAAGGCATCTCGCTGTTCATAGTCGAGACCAACAACCCGGGCTTTCAGCGCGGCAAGGCACTGGACAAGATTGGCATGGAAGGGCAGGACACTTCCGAAATGTTCTTTGACAACTGTGCCGTGGCGGCCGACTGTCTGCTTGGGGGCGAGGAGGGGCGCGGCTTTTACCAGCTGATGCAGCAACTGCCCTACGAGCGGGCGCAGATTGCGCTGTGGGCCTGCGGTGCCATGACGCGTGCGTTTGACATGACCGTGGACTACGTGAAAGAGCGCAAGGCCTTTGGCCAGGCCATCATCGATTTCCAGAACACCCGTTTTGTGCTGGCCGACGTCAAGGCCACCGTCACCGCATCGCGCGCCTTCACCGACATGGTGGTGCAGCGCTGGGTCGACGGCACACTGGATTCCGTGACCGCCTCGATGGCCAAATTTTGGGTCACCGAACGCCAGGGCGAAGTCGTCGACAAGTGCCTGCAGCTGTTTGGTGGCTATGGCTATATGAAGGAATATCCCATCGCCCGGATGTATGCTGATGCGCGGGTACAGCGCATTTATGGCGGCACCAACGAAATCCAGCGCGAGCTGGTGGGTCGCCAGCTGTAAAAAAATAGGAGCTTCGTTGAATCCACTGTGATTTTTCAAGCCATAGCTAAATTCAGCTTGCCACAATGAAACAGAATCCTTGCCCGGTAGTTGGTGAAGTTGCGGAACCCGCGTGCATTGGCTTTGATAAGCTGGATGGCACTATTGA
>CAIUDG010000158.1 GCA_903897925.1 uncultured beta proteobacterium
GCCGTGACCTGGTCTACACCGTGGAGTACGCCACCACGCAGACCGAGGTTGAGACCCAGATCACCCAGGAGCAGCTCAACGTCTCGGCCGCGGTGGCCGGCGTGCTGCCCTACAACCCGGTGGCCACGGTCTATGGGTAGGTTCATGGATTCCAGCGCCATCAACTACGAGGCTCTGGTCAACGGGGACAGCTACTGCCAGCTTGCGCCGCAGCGGCCAAAGGTCGGCGACCCTTACCTGCCGGCTGTGCTTGTGCTTTCCCCGTTCAGCGACGCACCTGGAACGACCGCGCCGGTGGACCTGCGAGGCAACGCGTGGCTGCTCACGCAGTACGGAGCTCCCGAGCCGACCTTTCAGGTCAGCAACAACCGCCAGCTGTTCGGCCTGAACACGCTGAGCTACATCAAGACGTCGCCGCAGAATCAGGAGCTGCTCTACACCAGCGGCAACAATCTTGCGCTCGCCGCAACCGACAGCCTTTGCGTGGAATATTGGTTTTATGAGGCCAACGGGAATTACGCCTCAACCGCCTCGCCAGTTCATTTCAATTTCTATGGGCAGACGGCGGGCGCTCCTGTATTCACTTCAAAAATTGGTCTTGCGACTTTTAGCAATGGAGGTAAAGTCTCCGCGTTCTATGGGTCTACTTACGACTCTGGAACTCCATCGTTACCTTTTTCCTATGGTCAATGGAACTATGTCGCGCTGCAATGGGTCGGCAGCACTTCAATGCTTTACGTGTATCTCAACGGCACACTGATACAAACGATCAACGCATCGGCTTTTAGTGGGTTGGGTTACGCGCAGGGTTGTCTAACGATTGGAAATGGCTTCGGCACTAGCGGCCCAAGCGCCCTGTTTTGCGATTTTAGCTGGGCGCAGCTCCGCGTGACCAAGGCCAACCGCTATCCCGGCGGCGCAACTATCCCGGTGCCGACAGCACCCTTCCCAAACTACTGACCAACAGGGCCCCACCATGCTCGCACTGACCGTAACCGCCGACTTCGCCGACTACAAGCGCGGCGACCACATCACCGACGCCGAGAAGATCGCCGCCATCAAGGAGAGCGCGAACGTGGCCAACGTCGTGCAGGTGGTGCTGCCCGATCCGCCGCCTGCTGCGCCGGCCCAAGCGCCCGCCGCAACGGCCTGAGCCGACCGATCCACACAGCAGGCCGCCTCCGGGCGGCTTCTTCTTCTCTGGGCCCGCAGCGCGCGGGCCTTTCGCTTTCTAGGAGCGCAAAATGCCCGTCAGCCAGTCCGGCCAGATCAACACGACCTCCCTGGTCGTGCCCGACCTGTACATTCAAATTACGCCGCCGCAGACCCAGTATCTAAACGGCCTGCCGACCAATATCCTCGGCATCGTCGGCACGGCCAGCTGGGGGCCGGTGAACAGCGCCACGATCGTGGGCACGCTGGCGCAGTTCGGCGCCATCTTCGGCAACGTCAACGCGCGCAAGTACGACCTGGGCACCCAGGTGGCGACGGCGTTCATGCAGGGCGCCAACAACTTCCGCGTGGTGCGCGTCACCGACGGCACCGAC
>CAIUDG010000159.1 GCA_903897925.1 uncultured beta proteobacterium
CTGGAGAAGTTGGCGCTGTTAAAAATTGCCGCCTGCAAGGCGCCTTCCTTGAACAAGGCCTCTTCGGCCAGTTTGCGCATGGTCATGTCCCGCAGCACAGCGGTGTAGTGGCGCTCGCCCCCCAGCCACATTTCGTTCAGGGTGATCTCCAGCGTGAACTCGCTGCCGTCCCTGCGGTGTCCCTGTGCCTCGCGCACCACGATCACTTCGGCCGGCGCGGTGGCCGCGCCGTCGGGGTCAGCAAGCGGCGAGAAGGTGGGGATCAGCAGCCGGATGTCCCGGTCCACCATCTCCGACGCTGCGTAGCCGAACATGGTTTCAATCGCCGGATTGACGGTTTCCACCAGCAGGCCTTCTCCATGCAGCGTGAGCACGCCGTCAGCCACGGTGTTGAGTATGGTCTGGATCAGGACCGCACTGTCACGGGCACCCTGTTGCACCGCATACTCTTTCGTCACGTTGCGAAACACCAGCACCGCACCGATGACCCGGCCATCGCGTGCCAGGATGGGTGCACAGCTGTCGGCAATGTCGTATTCGTTGCCGTCCCGGTCCAGCAGCAGGGTGTGGTTGGCCAGCTCTTGCACTTTGCCGTACTGCAGGGCATCCAGCACCGGATTGACCACCAGCGCGCGGCTGGTTTTATGCACGATCCGCAATACGTCTTCGATCTTGCGGCCACGGGCTTGCTCCAGCGTCCAGCCCGTGAGCTGTTCGGCCAATGGATTGAGGCTGGTGATCTGTGCCATGGCATCCGTCGTAATCACGCCGTCGCCAATCGAGTTCAGCGTCACAGCCAGTTGCTCTTCGCTGCGCTGCAGGGTCTGGTTGGCTTCCTGCAATTGCTGGTTCAACAGCGCCTGCTGGTCCAGCAAGCGCCGCGTTTCCTGGTACAGCAGTCCGTCCTGGCGTTGCAGGCCCTGGCGGTAGAGCAGGTAGGCGAAGCTCAGTGCCGCGCCCAGGGCCAGCACGCTGGCACCCACCACCAGGCTGAGTAGCTTGCGCAGGGTGGCCTGGTAATCGGCCTCATGGCGGGCCAGGGTCCCCTCTTCTTGTTCGGTAAATGCTTTTACGCGCGCACGAATGGTGTCCATCAGCTGCTTGCCCCGGCCATCGGAGACCCGCGCCAGCACTTCGGCGTTGTTGTGGGCGCGGCGCAAGTCAATCACCTGTGCCAGCTCGTCCATCCTGGCATGCACCAGGGACGCCAGATCGGGCAGCGAATCCAGGTTGCCATCCACTTGTGCGAGTTGCTGTAACTGCTCCAGGCGGGCCTGGATGCTGTCCTTCACAGCAAGATAGGGCTGTAAAAACGCTTCGTTGCCGGTGATGACATAGCCGCGTTGCCCGGTTTCCGCATCTTTGAGGGCTGAGAGAAAATCGTCCGCGCTTTTGAGCAGTTGCAAGGTTTGCTGCTGGGCCAGGGCGGTGGCGCGAATCTGCCGATACGTGCTCAGACTGAAGGCCATGCCAGCCAACAGAAACAGCGCCGCCACCAGCAGCGCGGTCCACATGCGTGGGGTGAATTTCATGTGGATACTCCCCGGCGCGCCAGGTGCGCGGGCGTCAACGCAGCGCCTAGCCCGCAGTGCGGCCACAGAGGGTGACGCGCAGACAAAATCAAAACCGGCCGCGCGAATGCGTTGCCGGCCGGGTAGCCATGTATTTGAGTCACTGCGGACCTCTGATGTGCGCGACTTGCTTAGGCACATCGCGCCGCCGGCGGTGCAAGTTACACCATTGCAGCAGGTCTGATCATCACACAGCTGGGTGCCGATGGGCGCATTAATTTGGAGGCGTGGTTTTGCCGCCAGATGCATTGCCCCTTATTGGGGCGTACCGGCGGCAATTGAAGTGCGGGTCAACCGGCACTGGCCAGTGCTTGAAACTAGCACGCGACCGGCCTTCGATATATGCAAGCTACCTGGCAGTCACCTGGACACTGCTATTCAACGCCACAAGGCTATTCATACGAATAGAAAAACTTGCTCGCTATCGGGCGCGGATAGATGTTTTGCAGTAAATTGCAGAAAAAGCGCAGTTTCGACATGCGCACGGGGAGTGTTTGAGCGAATTCGAAGGATTTGAATGAAGTCGCTGCTGCCCGATGACTATTTGAGGACTGCACTGCGTCTGCTGCTGAGCTATTTCGCCCTGGCGCTTGGCGGCATTGCACTTTCATCGCAGGAAACCAGCGTTGCGACTTTGTGGTTTGCCAACGCTGCCGCGATTGTTTTTCTCTACCGCTCGCAAGGTGTGTTCTGGCTTGGGCTGCTTATGCTGGCGGGGTGCGCCAATGCTTTGGCCAACCTCAGTTTCGGCCGCCCACTCTATTTGGTGCTGTCTTTTTTGCCAGGCAATGTGCTGGAAATAGCGGTCGGCTCCTGGATGTTGCAGCGCTACTGCACCAGCAGAAACTTTCTTTTAAGTCCGCTGGAAATCGCCAGAACCCTGTTGCTGGCGGGGGTGGTGCCGATATCCGTCGGCAGCGTCGTCGGTGCGGGCGTGTTGTCTGCCTATGGTTTGGCGCCGTTTGACAAAGTCTGGTTCCAGTGGTTTGAAGGCGCTGGAATCGGGGTTTTGGCAACCCTGCCGATAGGCATGTTTTTATTGGAAGGCGGGGCTGCGCGCGTGATAGCGGCCTGGCGCCGCCCGATCTTTGCGGTGTCGATTGCCACCCTGTTGCTGGGCATTTGGCTGGCCCTGACCAAAGTGCCGTTTCCCTGGATATACGTCTCCGGCCTGCTGGTGCTTATGGCATTGATCAACCGCTGGGAGGGGGCTGCGGTGGGGGTATTCCTGACAGCCGTTGCTATTGGCGTGATTGCTGCCAGCGGCGGTTTGCCGAGCGCGGTGTACACCTCCGTTGGTCTGCACCTGGGCTTCTTTTTGCCCTTGTCCGTCGCCTTGCTGGTACCGCTGTTCCTGGCCAGTGTGCTGGAAAAACTCGAAGAGCAAAGGCGCGAAGTTGCCGCCACACAAGCCCAGTTGAAAGAGATTTACGAGAAAACCCCGGCCATGCTGCATTCGTTCGACAGTGACGGCACGCTGCGCTTTGTCAGTGACCGCTGGCTGGAGCGCATGGGCTATGCGCGTGACGAAGTCATTGGACGCAAGGTCTTTGAATTTTTGGCACCTGACTATGCAGCGCAGGTAGCCGCCGCGCCGTTCGCCGAGTTTCTGCGAACCGGTGCGGTGCGTGACTTGCCGCTGCGCTTCAGCGCGCGCAATGGGGTGCCCCTGGAGGTCGAGGTTTCCGGTGTTTTGATTGACGCGCCGAACGCCCAGGCACAGCGGGGCCTGGCCATTTTGAGCGAGGTCACGCAACGCAATGAAGCGCAAAGGACGCTGGAGCGACAAACACAGCTGCTGAAAGATGTCGTCAACTCGGTTCCCTACGGGCTGGTTGTCTACGACGAGAAGCACTTCGTCCGCTTCCATAACCAGAGCTTTGTGGATATTTTGAAGCTGCCGCCGACCCTGCTGGGCGCTGAGAATTTTAATTTTGTAGACCTTGTGGCCTACTTGTATGAACGGGGCGATTACGGCCATCAGCAGAAACGACAGGAAATTGAAGCGCGCTTTATCGGCGCCATGGTGCGACGCGAGCGGCTCACCCTGGAGCGCCAACAGCGCGACGGCAGCTACATAGAGCTGCAGGCCATTCCTTTGCCTACCGGATGGATCGTCATGACCTATCTGGACGTCACCGCGCGTCGCCTGGAGCAGCAATACCTTGCCGAGTCCAAAGAGCGGATGCAGGTGGCGATTGAGAGCTCCGGCGCCGGCATTTGGGAAATCGATCTGACGACGGGCGAGCTCAAATGGGACGCCCAGCAGTACCGCATCTATGGCCTGGAACCCAAAATCGAGGACCTGAGCTACGAAAGCTGGACCCAGTACGTTGTGCCAGAGGATTTGCCGCGTGTGGAAGAGCGGTTTCAGAAGGCGGTACTGGAGCGGGCCATCTTTGAAGCCCGGTTCCGCATCAGGCAGCCCGGCGGAGAACTCCGGTACGTGCAGGCTTTGGGCCGCTCGCGTCTCAACGAGAGCGGTGATGTGGTGTACATGGTGGGAACCAATCGGGACGTTACCGCAGAGGAAACGTACTCCGATTCGTTGATGCAGGCACGCAACGTCGCGCGGGATGCGGCCATCGCCAAAAGCCTGTTCCTGGCCAACATGAGCCACGAAATTCGGACCCCCATGAATGCCGTGCTGGGGCTCATACAGTTGCTTGGCAATACCGCGCTGACTTCGAACCAGTTTGATTACGTAGAAAAAATTGAAGGCTCGGCCAAATCCCTGCTGGGCTTGCTGAACGACATTCTCGATTTTTCAAAAATTGAGGCCGGAAAGCTGGACCTGGAGGTCAAACCGTTCCGGATAGACCGTTTCATGCGCGAGCTATCCGTTGTGTTGTCGAACTACGTGGGGGCGAAGAAGATCGACGTGCTGTTCGACATTGACCCGGCGATTCCCTTGTCGCTGCTGGGTGACCCTTTGCGACTGAAGCAGGTATTGATCAATCTGGGAGGCAATGCCGTCAAATTCACCCAGGTCGGGCAGGTGGTTATTGCCCTGGCGCTGGTGGAGTTGCGCACCGACGAGGCAAGGCACAGCCAGGAGGCCTTGATAGAGTTTTCGGTGACCGACAGTGGCATTGGAATCGCTCCGGAAAACATTCCAAAAATGTTCAATAGCTTCTCGCAGGCCGAAGCCTCGACAACGCGGAAGTTTGGCGGAACAGGCTTGGGCCTTGCCATCAGCAAACTGCTGGTCGAGTTGATGGGGGGCACGATTTCCCTCAGCAGCGAATTGCATGTCGGAACAAGCTTCAGCTTTCAGCTGCGCATGCCATTGGACCCACTGGTATCGGAGCCACAGCCCGAAGCAAAGCAGGTCGCCGCGCAGGACGTCGCGGACCTTGCGTCAGCGGGCACGACGCCGGCGAAAGCGCGGCATCGGGTGTTGCTGGTCGATGACAACAGCACCGCCTGCAAGTTGATGTCAAAAATGATGCGCGGCTTTGGCTGGAGTGTGGATGTCGCGCACACCGGCGAAGCGGCGCTGGAACTGTTCCGTGAGCGGTCCAAGCGGGTGGCCGATGCATACACCCTTGCGTACCTTGATTGGCGGCTGCCGGGCATGGACGGCTGGGAAGTTGTCCAGCAAATGCAGCAGCTGTGTGGAATGGCCGGACTGGCTTCGCCCAAATATGTCATCGTGTCGGCGAATGGCCGGGATGCCCTGGACATGCGCCCTCTGGACGAGCAGGCCTTGATCAACGACTTCCTCATCAAACCGGTCACGGGTTCCATGGTTTACAACGCGTCTTTGGACAAGCAGGATTCCGAAAAGTCGCTTCGAAGGACGCCCCGAACCCACCGGCGGGTGCTGGCGGGTGTCAGGATTCTGGTGGTAGAGGACAACGCCATCAACCAGCAAGTCGCCGAGGAACTGCTCAATTCGCAAGGTGCTGTGGTCTCCATTGCCGCTGACGGAGAAGTGGCCATCAATGCCATCGCCGCAGCGCAAACGCCCTACGACATTGTTTTGATGGATATACAGATGCCCGTCATGGACGGCTTTGAAGCGACCAAAATCATTCGCCAGAATATGGGGCTTGAACGCCTCCCCATTGTTGGACTGACGGCCAATGCCATGGAGTCCGACCGCGAAGACTGCCTGCGTGCCGGCATGAATGAGCACTTGGGCAAGCCGTTTGATTTGGCGCAGCTGGTATCGGTGGTTATTCGGCTGACCGGCCACCGGCCGGACCCGCTGGCGCCGGCTGCCGACGCCGGGGAGGATGGTCTGGCCGCTGAGGCGGTCATAGCGAACGCGGGTGCTTCTGCGCACCCTGGCGGCGCGTTGGCGGGGGTGCTTGACTATGCCGGTGCCTTGTCCAAGATGGGCGGCAATGAGCGCCTGTATTTGCGCGCGGCAAAAGACCTGTTGGTCATATTGCCGACGATGACCGCAACGCTGTCCGATTTGGCTGCAAGCGGCAACCGGAAACAGTGCGCGATGCTGTTGCACACGTGGAAGGGCAACGCCGCCACCTTGGGTTTGCATTCACTCGCTGCTTTGTTCGCAGCGCTGGAGATGCATTGCAAAAAGGAAAGTACTTTTGACGCGTGTGCTGAAAATATCAATACCCTGGAGCAGGCCATTGCGCAGGCCTGCCGTGCGCTGGAACAGACCATGCGGGTTCCTGATGCAGCGCCAGAGTCCGGCAATGCAATGGCGCCTGCGCGGCCTGAATCTGAGCGACTGAATCGGCTTGTTGCGCGTTGCATAGCGCTATTGGAAAACGAGGATTTTGCGGTCCTGGAGCTATTCAACGCAGAGCGCGCGGACCTGGAACTGTTACCGGCAGGGGTGTTCAACGCACTCGAAGTGGCCTTGCAAGATTTGGATTGGGCGGCCGGTCTGGCCTTGCTGCGCGGACTGGCTACACCGCCCACAGCCAGTCAGATGGCAATAGGCTAGGGCGGGCCGGCGACTTCACGCACCAGTGCCTGCAGCTTGAGCACAGTAGCCCAGTTTCTGCTTGTCCTTGCCTTGCCGCCTTTGCCGAGCAGTGCCTTACCGGCCTTGCTCTCGAGTATTCCGTTGCTGCAGAGGAGGTAAGCCGCATGCGTGCCCATGAAGAACACTTCCGGCGCGACCGTCAACTGCGCAATGGCAGCAACATCCGACCGGGCTTGGGCATCCCCGATAAACGCAAGCAAGAGGCGCGAAGGGTCAAAGGCCGCGCCTGCCAGCCGGTTTTCAGCGACCACGCTGGCAAATTCCTTTGCCGACTTGACGATGACCGGCACGTCCAGCTGAAGTTGCGTGGCCAGCGCCTCGGCTATCGCCGCGGCATGTTGGGCGGGCGTACCGCCTGCGGCCAGGAATACCAGGTTGCCGCTGTTGAGCAGCGTTGCGACCTTGGCGTAGCCCAGCCCACCCAGCACTGCGCGCAGCGCTTCCATGGAAACGCGCTTGGCTTTGCCGACATTGATACCGCGCAATAGCGCTACGAAGATGGGCATGGCGTAAATCTGGCTTAGGGGCGGGTGGGTGAAGGGAACTAGTGTACGAAGCAGCGGTGCGGTATTGTCAGCGCGTGCTTCACGGGCGCTGGTCGGTGGAGGGGTTTTTCCAGAGATTGATGCCGCCGTCCACCGCATGCTGGTCAATCGCGTGCAGTTCCGCGGCGCTGAAGTCGAGCCGGCGCATCGCCCCTACCAGCTCCCTGATTTGCGCCGGCGAGCTGGCACCGATCAGGGCCGAGGTGACGCGCGCGTCGCGCAGCACCCAGGCGATGGCCATTTGCGCCAGGCTTTGGCCGCGTGCCAGGGCCATGTCGTTGAGTGCGGCCACGTGCTGGAGGTTTTGCGCGCTCAGGTGCGCCGCCGCCAGCGAGCTGCCGCCCGGGCGGTTGATACGCGCATCGGCCGGTATGCCGTTCAGGTATTTGTCACTGAGCAGCCCCTGCGCCAAAGCGCTGAAGGCAATGCAGCCCATGCCGGTGTCGTGCAGGGTGTCTAGCAGGTCTTCTTCGATCCAGCGATTCAGCAGGCTGTAGGAGGGCTGGTGGATCAGCGCCGCCACGCCCATGCTTTGCAGGATCGCTGCGGCGTTACGGGTTTTTGCGGCCGAATAGCTGCTGATACCGACATACAAGGCCTTGCCCTGTTGCACTGCGGTGGCCAGCGCACCCATGGTCTCTTCCAGCGGGGTGTCCGGGTCAAAGCGGTGCGAGTAGAAAATGTCGACGTACTCCAGACCCATGCGCTTCAGACTTTGGTCCAGGCTGGCCAGCACATACTTGCGCGAACCGCCGCCTTGCCCATAGGGGCCGGGCCACATGTCCCAGCCGGCTTTGCTGGAGATGATCAGCTCGTCGCGGTAAGGCCGGAAGTCGCGGCGCAGGTGCTCGCCAAAATTGCTTTCGGCACTGCCGTAGGGCGGGCCGTAGTTGTTGGCCAGATCGAAGTGGTTGATGCCCAGGTCGAATGCCGTGCGCAACATGTCACGCTGGGTCTGGAACGGCGTGGCGTCGCCAAAGTTGTGCCACAGGCCCAGGGCCACTGCCGGCAGTTGCAGTCCCCGCTGGCCGCAGCGGCGGTAGGGCATGGTGCCGTTGTAGCGCTCCGAATGTGCTTGGTACATGGTGTCAAATAGAAGGTATTGAAGTAGGGCGCACCGGCCCACCCGACGGCAGGGCAGGGCTGGGACGAACAGGCGAATAATGCCCAAGTTTTCAAGGACCGTGGTTACCACGGTGTATCAGCCGTTGTCAGCGCTAGCGATCCAGGCACTGGCGTTGGCCTCAGCGTTGGCCTCAGAATAGCGAATAGACCGACTTAGGGAATATTTCATGATCCACTACGCCTTGCCATCGACGCGCCACTACCAGGAGCAGCTGTATCCCAATCCGGCGCTGCTCGACGCCGCCACCCGCAGCCAGCTGGGACTGGACAGCTATGCCGCAGTGATTCGGCATTTCACCCTGAGTTCACTGCGCGAGGACGGTATCGACATCGTGGCCGATTCGCTGCAGGTGACGCTGGAACATGGTGGCTACTGGATCGGCTTCGAGCCGGCGCCGGGCTGCGAGGCGATGGCGCAGCAGTTTGCCCACATGCATCGGACGATGCTGGATGAACAGCATTTCGGACTGGCGCTGCGCGGTGCCGAGGCCTGCCGGCAGACGCCGGCCTGGAACCCGATGGCAGGCTATCCGGTGAACCGCAGCGATGGGCCATCCGAATGGCTGCCCTGCCTGCCGCTGGGCATGCCGGTGGCCAACCAGCGTGCTGTAACGCTGATGCACTATCCGCCGATCGTGGCCTACCGGACCGCCAGCTACCTCAATAACATGACGCTGCGGCGCTGGGCCCAGCTGCTGTGCTGCGCCGGCATTGCGCAGACCTCGCTGTACCACGCGATTCTGGATGTGAACCCGATTGCCGCACCCGGCTCCGGCGAAAGCGAATACCCGAACGACTATTTCCCGATCAGTCTCACGTCCCAGTTTTTTGACGACACGCCACGCGGGCTGCACTATGTGCGTTCGATGCTGGAGCTGACCTTGAATCCGCCGGCGCAGGCCGAGCAGCCGCTGACCTTGCCCCTGCTGGTTTGCGGTTCGCCGCTGTATGACCCGCAGGCACCGGGCTGGTTTCGCACCCGCTACAAGGACCAGCTGCCCCGTGACAAGAACGGCACACCCTGCGTCGACGTGCTGCAGGTGGGACTGGTTCGCCTGTCGCCGGACAGCCGCAAATTAACGCCCTATATGATTGCCAACCACATGATTGCCGCAGGGGTCACCGGCAAGTGCACAGACGATCCCAGCAAGATACCGAATATCCAGAAATACGAGGCACAGGACATGGTCGCCGCGAGCTGGCTGGCCTTGTATGCTGAGGCGGCTGACCGTGGGCAGACGTTTGACCCGCTTGCTGCCAAGGTGCAGGCTTGCCAGCGCTGGTTTGGTGCCGACGATGGCAGCGCGGCAGCGAACCCGCCGGACCCCCAAGACCGGCTCACCCTGTGTGCGCTGGCGCAGATGGACCTGTGCTTTGATCCGAAAACGATTGCCCCGATGTACAGCTACGAACAGGCGCTGCAGCGTTGCAAGACCAGCGGCGGGGCACAAGCCTCGCCCTGTTTCGGCTGCGGCTGTTAGGGCAGAAAATGCGCCGGCTGCAAAGCGCGCCCGGTCGGGGCATCAGCCGCCGAAGGTCTGCGTGAAACGTTGCAGGAAGGCCTGCTTGGCGTTGTCGCGCAGCGGCACGCCGTGGCCGCACAGTACGTGGCGAAATTCCAGTGTGCCCAGGCGGGCAAAGTCATTGCCTTGGGGTTCGTTTACCTTCATCCAGTAGGGGCCGATATTGGCGCTCTGAAAGAAGCCCATGTCGCTCATCATTTTTGTGGTTTCTTCGGAGAAGAAGGCGTCTGCACCGATCCAGTTCTGCAGTGCATCGCAGGCCACCAGGATGCCGCCTTCGCGGTCAATGCGCAGCACGCACTCGGGCAGCTTGGACGATTCGAACACAAACAGCGAAGCGCCCTGGAATGGCAGCGCACCGTCCACGCTGAGCAGCTGGTCCGGCACCAGGCCGTGGTCGTGCGGCATGCCGGGCAGGGCCCAGAAGGTGGCACCGTAGCGTTGTTTGTAGAAAGCGTCGTCAATGCCGTGCAGGGAACCGATCTTGACGAGGTGGCGTACCGTGCCGAGGGCTTCGAGCTGGGCCAGTCCGGCGTCGTCCAGGCGCACGCTATTGATCAGTGTTAAATCTTCGCCGTCGCGCACGATGGTCATGTTGCGGCTGAAGTGCCAGTGGGCACCTAACAGGACCGTTTTCATGGTTCCTGTCACAAAAAAGACATCTGGAAATACCTGCTGTATTTCTCCGTGCGGCAAGGCGGGCGAAAAATTATGCATTTGTTGATCCTCTCCTGATTGCAGACTCCGAATACCCGGGAAACTCTAGCATACTAGCCCCTGGTGAGGATGAATATAGTAAAAATGGAAGTAACTAATATGACCGAATCTGCATTGCCGAAGGATGATTATGTGATCAGCCGAAACGCCCTAGAAGATGCCTATTCGGTATGGCTATTTGATCCTGGCTATGAGGGGCTGCTGCGGCGTACCAGCTATGCGCCGAAGGCGCAATTTGACCGAACCCACAAAATTGCGCCGATCGGCCGCTATTTGCTGGAGTGGGGCCCGGTAATGCTGCAGGATTATCAGCCGTGTTTTCCTTATCGCCTGTTTGAGCTCGACCTGCAACAGGACAATCCGCTGATGGGGCCGGCACTGCAGAAAGGGATTTGGACCAAATCCAAGTTCTGGAGTTACCGTGCCGATTTTGGCAATCCCAATGGCGCCAAGGAAAGTTACGACTCGGGCCAGGACCTGCTGCTGCTGCCGCTGGGCAGCTTTGTGCTGAATATGATTCCCACCATGGGACGTGGCACTTTCCAGTTGTGGAATTTTGATCCCAACCCGGCGCATCTGAATGCCAGCGACCCGCAGCAGGGCCAAGATCCGCTGCCGGCACCCTATACGCCGCAAGGCTCGTTTGACACGATTGATTTTGACCACCAGCTGCTGGCCATGGGCAACTATGTGCTGGACTGGGTGGCGCAGACCGGCGAATACTGGGTCTGGAGTTTTGACCCGCAGGCCATCATGCCGCTGGCATTGCCGGCGATTCAGCAAGGCTGCTGGAGCGATATCGACGCCAGCCACCAGCTGGTGGCCATGGGCGACTACGTGCTCGACTGGGTGCCGGCGAGCCGGGCCTTCCGGCTCTGGAAATTTGATCCGACGGCGGCCAATCCGCTCAGCGGTCCGGTGCGCAGCGGCCTGCTGCCGGAAGGCTTCGACGCGCACACCACGCTGACCCTGGTGCAGCTGCCGCGCTCGGTCGATGCGCAGCGCGCGAAGACGCCAGGCACCATGGACTTCATGCGCGACAAGATCAAGCATGTGGTCTACCTGATGCTGGAGAACCGCAGCTTTGACCATGTCTGCGGCTGGCTCTACGACCAAGACGAAACCGGTATCCGGTTTGTCGGCGCCGGCGCACCACAGTTTGATGGTGCCAGCACCGAGATGTACAACATCGACCCGTGTGGCGGTGCCGATGGGCGCACGCCGGAGAAAGTCATGCTGAGCCAGTACCAGGGCGGCCAGCTCAGCGAGGACTGGGGCCTGGACTTCCTGCCCGACGATCCGTTTCACGACAAGACCGACGTGATGCGCCAGATGTTTTATGGCCAGCGCAATGGCTATGCACTGCGCCAGAAGCCGCAGATGCAAGGTTTTGTCTGGAACAACGGCGTGCACCAGGTAATGCAGACCTATGCACCAGCGCAGTTGTCGGTGCTGAACGGGCTGGCGCGCAACTATGCGGTGTCGGACGCCTGGTATTGCTCCATGCCCAGCGCCACCGATCCAAACCGGGCGTTTGCTTTTACCGGATCGTCGCTCGGCACGCTGAACAATTTTCAGAATGGCAACACCTATCTGAACTGGCCCAGCAACCCGCACCGCCAGTCGATCTGGAAAGCCTTGTGGACCAATGGCTTCACCGACTGGAAGCTGTACCACTCGGTGGACTGGCTCCAGTTCGTCCACACCTACCACCTGTTTTTGCAGGGCACCATTCCTTCGGTGGACCGGGCCATTGCTGCGAACCCGGAAAGTTTTTTACAAACCGTCGACCAGTTTAAGCAGGACGCGCTGGCCGGGACCCTGCCGGCTTTCAGTTTTCTGGAGCCGGTGTGGATTGCCATGGAAGGCACCACTTCCTACCACCCGGGCGCCGACCCGTTGGCGGGCGAGCGTGCGCTGAAAGACCTGTACGACGCGGTGCGCCAGGGGCCGGGCTGGAAAGACACGCTGTTCATCATTACCTTTGACGAGCATGGCGGTCTGTTTGACCATGCGGCGCCGCCTTACGCCCGCAATCCCTGGCCCAACGACTGCAATGACGGTTTCCGTTACGACATGCTGGGCGTGCGCGTGCCGGCGATTCTGGTGTCGCCCTGGATTGAAGAAAAGACGGTGTTCCGTGCCGAAGACCCGCAAACCACGTACGACCTGACTTCGGTGCTGGCCACGGTGCTGCGCTGGGCCGGCGTGCCCGAGTCGCGCTGGTGCATGGGCGATCGGGTGCAGCATGCGCCGACTTTTGAAGGCGTGTTGCAACGTGCCACGCCACGCACCGAGGCGCCCGAGGTGCAGGCCGCGTACGACAAAAACTATCCGCGCAGCGGTGCGGTGTCGGCAGCGCCGGCGCCGATCAATGGGCTGCACCAGCTGATAGCGCCCTGGATGGTGAGCGTCCTGAGCAAGGGCAAACTCAGTGCGCAGGAAATCCGGCAACTGAGCGCGCAGTTGTTGAATGAATCCACCGATGCCGCCAGCCTGCAGGCCCGGCTCGTGCGTTTGGCCCGAGAATTCGGCTAGACCTATGCGGCTACGTTTGCAACGCTTATTGCTTGGACCTTCAGTGGGCGCCCGATGTTCATTCCTGTGCTGATTGGGACCGCAATGGTGCTGGCCGGGCTGTTCGGACTCGGCGGTCTGGTCCTGGCCTGGCGCCGCAGCGCGCAGAGCCAGCGCCTGCAGGCGCAGCTGGCGCAGGAAATCGCCGCCCGCCAGGAACTTGAGCAATTGCGCCAGACCGAGTCGCAGGAAGCCTTGGCGCAGCAGATGGCCACGGCTTCGGTGCTGCACGTGATGGGCAACTCGATGGCCGACGCCCAACCGGTGTTCGAGAAAATCACCGAAAGCTGTTTCCAGCTGTTTGCCGGTTTGCATGGCGGTATTCTTTATCTCACCGAAGGCGACGTGGTGCACCTGGGCGCGCACCGCGGCCCGGGCGCGCAGGAACTGGCGCTTGGTCTGCCGAGCAAACTCGAGCCAGGCTCCATCACCGGCCAGGTGATCAAGGAAAAACGCATCATCCAGTTTGCCGATGTGCATACCGACCCCGGCGCCACCGCCAAGCTGCGGCGCAACAGCCGCACCACCGGCACCCACTCGATATTGTTCGTGCCCCTGGTGTCGGACGGGGTGGGTATTGGCACCATTTATGTCGGGCGTGAAGTGGTGGGTGCGTTTTCCGCCAAGCAGGTGGCATTGCTGGAGTCCTTTGCCGACCAGGCTGTGATCGCGCTGCAGAACACGCGCTTGTTCACCGAGACCCGCGAGGCCTTGTCGCGCCAGACCGCCACCGCCGATATTCTGAAAGTCATTGCCCAGTCGCGTGACGATGTGCAACCGGTGTTTGACGCCATTGTCGAAAGCATAGGGCGGCTGCCGCAAGTGCATTCGGTAGCGCTTGCGCGGCTGCACCAGCAGCAGCTGCAACTGGCCGCCAGCAGAGCGACGCAGCCGTCGCCAGCGCAGGGTTTGCCGCCGCACTTCCTGTCGCAGGCCAGCGAGCCCTGGACCCAGGAGGTGCTGGCCTCGCTGCAACCGCGCCAGTTGATGGACGCGCAGGAAGCCGCCGAATTGACGCCGGCAACGCAGGCGCTGGCGCGCGCCAGCGGCTTTCATGCGGTGTTGCTGGTGCCGCTGGTGCGCGAGGGTGTGGCGGTGGGGTGTATTGCGGTCACCGGGCAGCAGGTGGCGGTGTTTCCGGCACCCCAGGTCGAATTGCTGCAGACCTTTGCCGACCAAGCGGTGATTGCAATTGACAACGTGGACATGCTCACGGCGGTGACCGAGGCGCGTGCCGCCGCCGAACTGGCGAACAAGCACAAGTCCGACTTTCTGGCCAATATGAGCCATGAAATCCGCACCCCGATGAACGCCATCATCGGCATGGGCTATCTGGCGATGGGCACGGCACTGACGCCGCAGCAACGCGACTATGTGCAGAAAATCCAGCAGTCCGGCCAGCACCTGCTGGGCATCATCAATGACGTGCTCGACTTCAGCAAGGTCGAGGCCGGCATGTTGCAGATCGAGTCCGGTGACATTCTGATCGAAGGCCTGATGGACGACGTGGCGACGCTGATTTCGGAAAAGGCGGCGCAGAAACAGCTCGAGTTTGTGATCGATGTGGCGCACGATGTGCCGCACGCGCTGCTTGGCGACGCCTTGCGGCTGCGCCAGATTCTGATTAACTTTGCCAACAATGCAGTCAAGTTCACCGAGGCCGGCGAAGTCGCCATCAGTGTGCAGGTGGCCGAGCGCAGCGACACCGAGGTGCTGCTGCGTTTCTCGGTGTCGGACACCGGCATCGGCCTGACCGAGGAGCAGATGGGGCGCCTGTTCCAGAGTTTCCAGCAGGCCGATGCATCGACGACGCGCAAATATGGCGGCACCGGCCTGGGGCTGGCAATCTCCAAGCAGCTGGCGGAGCTGATGGGCGGTCAGGTCGGCGTGAGCAGCGAGATCGGCAAGGGCTCGAAGTTCTGGTTCACTGCGCGGCTCGGCGTGAGCCGCAGCAAGGCCCCGCCGGCGCGCATCCAGCACACCGATCTGCGTGGCAAGCGGGTGCTGGTGGTGGACGACAACGCCCATGCCCGCACCGTGCTGCAGGGCGTGCTGCAGCAGCTTGGCTTCGAGGCGACGCAGGTGTCCTCGGGACCGGCGGCGCTGGAGCTGCTGGACACCGGAGGCGCGCCGTTTGATGCGGTGTTGCTGGACTGGCAGATGCCGGCCATGAACGGGCTTGAGGTGGCGCGCCGCATCCGCAACAGTGCGCTGCAGCCGGTGCCGCAGCTGGCACTGGTGACGGCCTATTCGCGCAACGACCTGCTCAACGAAGCCACCGATGCCGGCATCACCGAAGTGCTGTACAAGCCGGTCAGCCCGTCCACGCTGTACGACTCGATGGTCCGACTGATGTCGCAGGACCTCGCCGGTGCGGCGCAGCAAAACGTGGTGCAGACCGGCACTGGCAGCCTGTTGCAGGGGCTGCGTGTGCTATTGGCGGAAGACAATCCCTTGAATCAGCAGGTGGCGCGTGCGCTGCTGGCCGATGTCGGGATTGCGGTGCAGATTGCCAGCAATGGCCGGATCGCCGTGGAGATGGCCCAGGCCCAGGTGTTTGACCTGATTTTGATGGACATGCAGATGCCGGAGATGGACGGTCTGGATGCCACCCGCACGCTGCAGGCCTTGCCGGCGTGGCGTGGTACGCCCATCATTGCCATGACCGCCAACGCCATGGCCGCCGACCGAAAGCGTTGCGCCGATGCCGGCATGGTGGACTTTGTCGCCAAACCGATCGAACCCGGCAAGTTGTATGAAACCTTGTTGCGTTGGGCCTGCAAAGATGCGCCCGAAGCCGTGACGCCGCAGCTGGCGTTCGAGCTGCTGCAGACGCCGATGACCGACACCTTGCGGGCGCTGCAGCAGCTGCCCGGTCTGGACCTGGCAGCCGGATTGCGCCGGGTGCTCGGCCATGAGGAGCGTTATTTGGACTTGTTGAACAGCTTTTTCGAAGGGCAGGCCGATGTCTGCCAGCGTATCAAGGCGGCGCTTCAGGAGGGCCAACTGGCGCAAGCCATTCGCCTAGCGCATACGCTCAAGGGCTTGGCTGGAACCATTGGCGCGCATGCCCTGTATGACGCCGCGCAGATGCTGGAAGAATCGCTGCAACACGGCGCCAACGCCGACAGTCTGCCGGAAGTGGCCTATTTATTGCATTCCCTGTTGCAAGGGCTGGCACCGCGCCTGCATAGCTTGCGCGCCACGGCGCCGAGCGCCGGTTTGGGCGCCGAGCGGGTGGCCGACGCAGTGGCCGAGCAGGCGGCGTTGCAGCAGTTGCGCCAGCTGTTGCAAGACGATGACGCCAATGCGCAACGCTTTTTTGTAGAGCATGCCGGGCTATTCCAGAGCCTGCTGGGGGCGGAGTATGCGCCGGTGCAAGGGGCCATGGAACGGCTGGCGCTGGACCAGGCCCTGGAGCGCATCGACGCGGTGGCAGCAAGGGTCTGACGGAGGATATGAAATGACGATCAACATGCCGTTGCAGAACGAAGTGCGCAGGACTATTTTGGTGGTGGACGACACGCCCGCCAATCTGATGCTGATGAATGACCTGCTGCAGTCGGAATACACCGTGAAGATTGCCTCGGGGGGCGCGCGCGCGCTGAAAATCGCCAACGGCGAAAGTGTGCCGGATCTGATTTTGCTCGACATCATGATGCCCGAGATGGACGGCTACGAAGTCTGCCGCCAGCTCAAGGCGGACCCGACCACGCGCGAAATTCCGGTGATTTTTCTGACCGCGCGGACCCAGGAGCAGGACGAGAAACACGGACTGGCACTCGGTGCCGTGGACTACATTACCAAGCCGGTCAACCCGGCGATTTTGCTGGCCCGGGTGCGCACCCATCTGGCGGTCAAGGCCGCCGCCGATTTCATGCGCGACCGCAATCTGCTGCTGGAGCAAGAAGTGGAACGCCGCACCATGGAGTTGCGCGATGTGCAGGACGTGACCATTTTGTCGATGGCGTCGCTGGCCGAAACGCGCGACAACGAGACCGGCGACCACATTATTCGGACCCAGCACTATGTGCGCGCGCTGGCACTGCAGCTGCGCAGCCATCCGCGTTTCGCCGACTATTTGAGCGAGGGCATGATTGACCTGCTGTTCAAGTCAGCGCCGCTGCATGACATTGGCAAGGTAGGAATTCCGGACCGCATATTGCTCAAGCCGGGCAAGCTGACGGCCGAAGAGTTTGCCGTGATGCAGCGCCACACCACCCTGGGCAAAGAGGCGATTGAAAGCGCTGAGGCGCGCCTGGGCAAGACCGTGCCGTTCTTGCGTTGCGCCAAGGAAATTGCCTATTGCCATCAGGAAAAGTGGGACGGCTCGGGCTATCCCCAGGGACTGGCCGGTGACCAAATTCCGATTTCTGCGCGCCTGATGGCGATTGCCGATGTGTACGACGCCCTGATCAGCAAGCGGGTTTACAAGCCGGCGTTCAGCCACGAGACTGCCATGCAGATCATCCGCGATGGCCGGGGCAGCCATTTCGACCCGGATGTGCTGGACGCATTCCTCGCGCTAGAGCAGGAATGCAAAACCATTGCCGCCAGTTATCCAAGCTAACTACGGTGCTGGCGGTGCCGGCGCTGTCGCCGTGTTGCCGCTTTAGTAGCGATTGCGGTGCCGCTCGTGGGCCAGTTTCTGCAGACGCCGCGGCGTGTTGGCGGCGCGCGGTTTCTCGCAGGCCAGGCGGTAGTCCTGCAAAGTTTTCTGCGCCAGCCCCAGCACGCTATCGCCCGGGTATTCGTGTCCCGTGAGCTGGCCGAAGCTTTTGCCGGTGAGCAGTTCCATGCCCTGGCTGGCCAGGTCCGCGGTGTAGATATGAAAGCGGCCCTGCGCCACGGCCTCGATCACGCGCGGGTCCAGCATCAGGTGGCGCCGGTTGCGTCCCGGAATGAGTACGCCCTGGGTGCCGTCCAGCCCGAGCAGTTCGCAGCTGCGGAAGTAGCCTTCTATCTTTTCATTGATGCCACCCACCGGCAGCATTTCGCCATGCTGGTTGACGGCGCCGGTGACGGCAATGCCCTGTTGCAGCGGCAGACCGGACAAGCTTGACAGCAGTGCGTAAAACTCGGCGCAGGAGGCCGAGTCGCCTTCAACGCCGTTGTATTCCTGTTCAAACACAATCGCGGCGTTCAGGGCCAGCGGTGCAATGTGGGCAAACAGTGCCGACAGGTAGCTATGCAGAATCATCACGCCTTTGTCGTGGATCGGGCCGGACAGCCGGACCTCGCGTTCGATATTCAGCAGACCGGCTTCACCGGCATAGGTGCGCGCCGTGACGCGTACCGGAAAACCAAACGCGTAGTCGCCCAGGTCGACCACCGTCAGGCCGTTGAGTTGCGCGACCCGCGCACCGTGTACATCAAGCAGGCGCTCGCCATCGACGATGGTTTCCTGCAGGCGGTCTTCCGGTGCGCTGCGCCGGTGCACCTGGGCCAGCAGGGCGGCGCGCACATCGGCAGCCTCGACCAGGCTGGCGCCACGCTGCTGCGCGATGCTGCTGCTTTCAATGACCAGGGCTTCGGCATGGTCGAACAGCGCGCTCTGGCGCGTCTGGTCTTCGGCTTCGCGGTGGCTGTGTTCAATGACTGCAGCCACCGCAGCGGCCGAGAAGTGGCACAGTCCGAGGCGGCGGCAGGTGTGCGCGACAAATATGGCGCTGGCCTGGAACGACTCCGGGCTGGACAGAAAGCTGGCGGCGAAGTCGACCTTGCTGCGAAAGTGGCGCGCAAATTCGGGGTCGCCTTCCTGCACCGCGTAATAGTCTTCGACCGAGGCGATCAGCACGATTTTCACCTCCACGTCGACCGGCTCTGGCTGCAGCGAGACGGCGGCAATCGGCGCATACATCATGCCGGGCTCTTCAATCTGCAAGCGGCCGCTGCGCAAAAAGCGGCGCAGCTTTTCCCACACCGGTTCATCCGCCAGCAGGTCGCGCAGGTGCAGCATCAGAAAACCGCCATGGGCCTTGAGCAGGCTGCCGGCGCGGATGCGGGAAAAGTCGGTCACCAGCATGTCCTCGTCGGACTCGTATTCAATGCTGCCAAACAGCTTGCGAAACAGCGGATTGTCTTCGGTGATGACCGGGGCGCCTTGCAGGCCGTGGTTGTCAACCACCACGTTGACGCGCAAGCGCGACAACACCGCCACCAGGGTTTCGAGCCGGCTTTCCTCGTCTTCACCGGGTTCAAAGGCTTCGATGTTTTCCAGGATGTCGTGGCTGACCTGGTCGAGGTAGCTGCCGAGCTTGACGCTGTCTTTGATCTGCTTGCGCATCTCGTTGCGGATGGTTTGCAATTCATGGTCGAGCACCGGCTTGAGCATGTGCCGGCGCAGCGCGGCCAGGCTTTCGTTGAGCACGCGCTCCATGGCGCGGGAGGTTTCCAGATAGCGGCTGATTTCACTGCGCAGGGCGTCTTCGGCACCGTCAATGCGGGCCCGCTCTTCGCGCGTCAGTGCCATGGCCTTGCCGGCGGTCAGCGGTTCGCCCTGGGTGTCCCGGAGCGTGAACACCATATTGCCCTGTTCGCGCATCAGCACGAAGTTGCGCGCATCGGCGAAGGCGCTGAGTTCCAGGTAGGCGCGCTCTTCAGCGCTTTTGTTGGCCTGGATCAGGCGCTCGCTTTCGGCTTTGAAGTCGGCCTCCAGAAAGCGCTTGGGAATGTCGGATTGCAGTTTCTTGGCCAGCTGGCCCATCAGCTGGCGCAGCAGCCGGCCTTCGCCGGCCGGCAGGCGCAGGGCACGTGGATGTTCGGGAACGTCAAAGTTGTGCAAATAGCACAGGTCGGGTGGCACCGCGCGCAGCGCCGCCTCGGCGCGCATCATCTGGCCCATCAGGGTGCTGCGTCCGGAGCCGACTTCCCCCAGTACAAACAGGTTGTAGCCGGGCTGTTCCATGGACAGGCCAAAGCGCGCCGCCTGGGCGGCGCGTTCCTGGCCAATCCAGGGCAGCTCCAGGTGCAAAAGCTCGGCGCTGCTGGCAAAGCCCAAAGTGCTGGCGTCAACCGTGCGGCGCAGGGCGCTGGGAGGTAGTTCGGTAATGCGCATATAACGTTCGGAAAGGGCTGCTGATCGGATGCTTATAGTGCAGTTTCTGGTGGCTATTCAGTATCGCACTTTGTCGCATTGGTGCCGCGCGCCGGGCTGCGGCGCGGCCCCGCTAAGGCTGGCTGCCGGTCGGCATGGCGACGGCAAAATCCGGTACCCCGCCGGGCGCCTGGGTGACCGGGGTCTGGCGACCGGCGGTCAGCTCGGTGACCCGGGTGGCCAGATAGACGTCGAGTTCCTTGTAGGTGATGCGGCCGTCGCGCTTGTAGTCGGCCTTGCCATTCACGCCTTCGACCAGGGCTTTGGTGAAGGCGCCGTTGTTCCACTCGGCACTTTCTTGCGAGAACTGCTTGCGCGTGCTGGAAGAAAATACGACGACGCCGTTTTCGTCGCTGCTCATGTCGTTCACCATGAGGTTCATATCGGTCAAGCTCAGGCGCCGGCTGCCCAGCACATTGCCGGAATAGCAGGCATCGACAAAAAACAGCGAGCGTCCCTGCATATTCGCCATGGCACTGCGGATTTCCGTGAACACCACGCCGGTGTTTTTCAGATTGGCGACATCGGCGTTGGCGGGCAGGTAATAGAAGGTCTGGTCGCTGTCGTTAATGCCATGGCCGGCAAGAAACAGCACGCCCACGTCGCGCCGGGTGACCTGGGTTTGCAGCCATTGCAGGCCGGCCAGCACATTGGCCCGGCTTGCCTCCTTGTCGGTCAGCAGCCGAACTTCCACATCTTGGTAGAGCCCGCCTTTTTGTGCCTTCATGGCGTTGGCAAAATCGTTGGCGTCCTTGGCCGCGAATTCGAGCTGGTATTCCGGCTTGTCGTATTTGCTGACGCCGACCACCAGCATGTAGAGCCTGGACTGTGACTTCGGCGGCATCCGACCGGGGACCGCCTGCGGCAGCGTGGCGCCGTTCCAGGTGACGCGGACCGTGCTGGGTGCCGATACGCCGTTTTTGTTTTCGGCAAATAGCTGGATTTCGCTGTCCTGTGGCGGAATCGGCACCATCACGTCGTGGCTGTCTTCGGCGCTCACGATCAGATTCCTGCTGTCCTCCAGTGCCACTGCCTGGCCATTCACACGCACGCGGATTTTGGTCACCGGCGCGTCGCCAGGGTTGCGCACGGTGTAGCTCAGCAGAACCTGGTGGCTGCTGACCGTGCTGGCATCTTGTGGTGAGTGTATTTGCACCACTGGCGGCAGCAGGTTTTGTACCTTGACGGCAGGACTGGCGATGCTTTTCCCCAGTTCTTTGTCGGCCAGGCGCAGCGCCTGTTCCTCGCTGCTGGCGCTGAGTATTTTGGCCAATACGTCGGGGCGGTAAAAACGGCTGCGAAAACGCGAAGCACCATAAAAATCGGCGGCCTGGTCCTGGCCCTGGTTCAGGTGCCAGCCGATCAAGTCCTCGCCGGCGACCGAGGCGTTGTAGTAACCCGAGGGGGTCCAGGCGACCCAGCGTTTTTTGTCGGCATGGGGAAAGAAGGCCAGGCGTTCCTTGCCATCTTGGCGGCCATACCAGCGGATGGTGCCATCGTCAAAGGCCGCCACCACATAGCGGCCGTCACCGGATATATTCACCGCCCAGGCAATGCCGGGCGTGGCAATTTCCCATAGCGATTTACCCGCCGCGTCAAACAGGTGCAGGCTTTCGTCGCTGCCCAGCACCAGGCCGCCGCCATCGGGCGCGATCGCCAGGCTGCGCGCCTTGTCGTAGCGGCTGAGCGCCAGGGCGCTGCCGTTGAGGGTCGGTGCGCTGCCATTTTTCCAGTCCGCCACATCGAAGCCGGTGGTTTCGGTGATTGGTGGTGACAGGGGCAGTTTTGACGGGTCGCCCAGGATCAAGCCGTTTTCCAATTCAAAGCGCGCGGCAAAGCGGCCATTCAGGGCATAGCCGAAACTCACCGTGCTGGCGTCTTCGGACAAGGCCAGGTTTTGGAAGTTGTCGCGGAAGTCGGCGATCGGACCGCTGGTCCAGCGCGAATGCACGCCGCTGGCACTGAGCACGCCCCAGCCCGGGTCGGCCGCCGCAAACACCACTTCGCCGCTGGGGGTGGCGCGCATGTCCATAACGGCGTTGTTGGCGACGCTTTCGTCTTTGGGCGGGCTGTTTTTCGGGCCGCTCCAGCGCCGGATGATGGTGCGCCGATTCATTTGAAACAGGCCGGAAGCAAACAGGGTTTTGCCGTCGGCAGACCAGGCCACGACGGCCAGGTTGCCGTTGTTGGCGCTGGCAGTATCTGGCTGGTAGAGCGCATGCAGGCTGGCGCTATCCAGCACGTCGACCTTGGTGCTGTCATTGAAGCCGACGGCAAGCTTGCTGCCATCCGGCGAGAAGCGCAGTCCCTGGGGTTGCTTGCCACCGGGCGCCGCGGCCTTGCGTTGCAGTGCCAGCCGATCGCCGCTCAGGCTGTAGAGGCGCACCAGGCCATCACTGGAACTGACCGCCAGGCGGTCGGCCGCGCCAAAATCGAGCCCGCTGCAGGCCCGTGGGTAATCGGTGTCGCTGCCGACCAGGGCCCAGGTGTCGGTGCGGTAGACCCGCAGGCCCTGGGCATTGAGTGCCACCGCCAGATAGCGGCCGCTGGGTGACCAGGCCAGGTCCACGATGATGCTGGGCAGGCCGCTCAGGCGCTGGCGCAGACGCCCCGAGGCGCGGTCGTGCAAATACACGCTGACGCCGGCGTCCCCGTCCTGGGTAAAGCCGCCCAGCGCCACGCTGGCGCCGTCTGGCGAGATGGCAGTGGCGTAGAGTTCCCCTTCCTTGTCCTCGCCCAGCGGCGGACGCAGGGTCGTCAGCAAGCGGCCGCTGGCCAGGTCCCAGACGCGCGCGGTCTTGTCTTCCGAAGCCGTCACCACATAGCGGCCCGCCGCATCCACTGCCAGACGGCGAATTTTGGCGATGTGCATGCCGGCATTGATGCGCAGCACGGGCTCGGCGGCCGGTGCGGCGGCGTGGGTGGAGATAGCAACTGCCAACAGGCAGACGCCCAATGCCTGAATCCAAAATTTCACGGAGAACTCCGACTTGCGAATAGACGATGAACCGCGCGCCGGCTGCGCACGCTGCGGGCGCTTAAAACTTCACCACGGAATCTTTGACCTTGTCGAACAGGCCGTTGGCTTTCTTGAGGAAGCGGTCCAACCCTTCGGACAGCCGGTCGGCCAGGGAGGCGCCGCCGAGCTTGTCCATGGATTCGCCCAAAACAATAATTTCAGTGCGCCGGTTGGCTTGGCGTCCTTCGGCGCTGCTGTTGTCTGCCACCGGCTTGGTCTGGCCCAGACCTTGGGTCTGGATGCGCGCGTCACTCAGGCCGCGTGCCAGAAAGCCCTGCTTGACGGCATTGGCGCGCGCCTGCGAGAGCAGCAAATTGCTGGGCGCGCTACCAACATTGTCGGTGTGGCCTTCAATCAACACATTGGCCTTGGTCTTGTCTTTCAGAATCGCCGCCACCCGGTCCAGAAATATTTCACCTTCGGGTTTGATATCCGATTTGCCGGTGTCGAACAGGATGCGGTCGTCGGAACTGATCATCGCACCCTGTGGTGTCTGCGACAGGCGCACCGACTTTTTCTCGACCGCCGCGCTGTCGCTGGCGCTGGCGTCGTCTGTGGTGGGTAGCGTGACACAGGCGCCCAGGCCCAGTGTCAGAAAAAGAATGCCGATCAGGCGGGTTCCGATACGCAAAGCCATGCGTCCTCCTTGTGTGTTAGCGCCCCGGTTTGCGCGCAAAGCGACCGTGTTTCATAGCCAAGATGGCGGATTGTAATCACCGATTCGCAGCTATTTACCTGCGCTGCATCACTTGACCTTCGCGACGGTGCGGGCGCGCCCCATCATGGCTTGGTGGCGGCGTCCGTGACGCGTTGTTCGAATTGCGCCAGCGGCACCGGTGGGCTATACAGATAGCCCTGATAGGTATAGCAGCCATGGTGCGCCAGGAAGTCGCGCTGGGCTTCCGATTCCACACCTTCGGCAATCACTTCCAAGGCCAGGCTGTCGCCCAGTGCGATAACCATTTTGGCAATCGCCGCGTCGTTCGGGTCGACCAGCATGTCGCGGACAAATTCCTGGTCAATCTTCAACTGGTCCAGCGGCAAGCGCTTCAGGTAAGACAGCGAGGAATAGCCCATGCCAAAGTCATCGAGCGAAAAGCTGACGCCGTGGGCTTTCAGTGCGACCATCTTTTGGATGATGTCTTCGACGTTGCTGACCAGCACACTTTCTGTCAGCTCCAGCTTCAGGCGCTCTGCGCGGGCGCCACTTTGCGCCAGCGCTTGCAGCACCTGGCTGACAAACGTGCCTTGCAGAAACTGGTGCGCACTGACGTTGACGGCCAGGGTCAGCGCGGCCATTTCGGGGCGTGCGGCCCAGGCATGCAAGCGCGCGCAGGCGCATTCCAGCACCCACTGACCGAGCGGCAAAATCAGGCCCATGCTTTCGGCTGCCGGGATGAATTCGCTTGGCGGCACCAGCCCGCGCACCGGGTGTTGCCAGCGCAGCAGGACTTCGGCGCCGGTGATCTGACCGGCGCGATTGACCTGTGGCTGGTAGTACAGCACAAATTGTTTTTTCGCCAGGGCCTCGCGCAGGCCGGCCTCCAGCTCGGCACGCGCGCTGACGGCTGCCTGCATGGCCGGATCGAAAAAACGCAGGGTGTTGCGGCCCGCCGCCTTGGCCTGGTACATGGCCAGATCGGCACGCTTGAGCAGGTCTTCGATGGTGACGTCGTGGTCGGCCAGCTGCGTGATACCGATGCTGGCGCTGGTGTGGTGCACCCGGTCACCGAGCTGGTAGGCCTGGCCCAGAGACTGGAGTATTTTTTCCGCCACGGCCAGGGTTTGGCTGGCGGCCTGTTCAGGGTGGGCGTCCAGGTCTTCCAGCATCACCACGAACTCGTCGCCGCCCAGGCGGGCCACGGTATCGCCTTCGCGTACGCACTTCACCAGGCGTTGCGCCACCTGTTGCAGCAGCAGATCGCCTTTGTCGTGGCCCAGCGTGTCGTTCAGCGTTTTGAAATTGTCCAGGTCAATGAAGAGCAGTGCGCCGCGCCGGTGGTGGCGTACGC
The DNA here is from genome assembly GCA_903897925.1 of uncultured beta proteobacterium. Taxonomy (GTDB): domain Bacteria; phylum Pseudomonadota; class Gammaproteobacteria; order Burkholderiales; family Burkholderiaceae_C; genus Allorhodoferax. Next base: position 25,152 of record CAIUDG010000159.1, read on the forward strand.
AGGCGGCAAGCGCTTGCGCCAGGCGGTCGAGCAGCAGGCGCCGGTTCGGCAGGTCGGTCAGCGGGTCATAAAACGCCAGGTTGCGGATTTCGTCCTCGGCGGCTTTGCGTGCCGAAATATCGGACAGGGTGGCGACATAATTTTCCACCCCGCCGTGTTCATTCTTGACCGCGGTGATGGTCAGCCATTCCGGGAATACTTCGCCATTTTTGCGGCGGTTCCAGATTTCGCCTTGCCAGGTGCCGCGTTGCGCAATGCACTCGGTCATGGCTTTGAAGAATTGCGCGTCGTGCCGGTTGGAACTCAGCAAGCGGGGTGTCTGGCCGATGGCTTCGATGGTGCTATAGCCGGTGATTTCGGTAAAGGCACGGTTGACTCGCAAAATGGTATGTTGCGCATCGGTGATGAACATGCCCTCTTGGGCTTCGAAGGCAATCGCGGCAATGCGCAATTGCTGTTCGGCCTGCTTGCGCTGGGAGATATCGCGCGAGGCCGCATAGAGAAAACCCTGGCCGTCAATTTCAATGCCGCAAGCGTTGATTTCAACGTCCAGCACCACGCCATCGCGGCGGTGGTGGCGGGCGATAAAAATTTCTTGCTGGCGCGAAGTGATCAGGCGCTGTATGAGTGCGCTTACATTGGCGCTATCCCAGTCGCTGACATGCAGCGATCCGATGGCGTTGCGGTCATAACCCAGCATGAGCAGGAAGGCGTCGTTGGCTTCCACCAGCAAACCATGCTGGTCCAAAATGTGAATGCCATCGCTGGCAGTGCGCAAGATGGTTTGCAGGCGCAGGCGTTCGCGTTCGGCTTGTGCCTCGGCCAGCTTGCGTTCGGATATATCGCGGAACGTGATGACCGCGCCTTCGAGTTGCTCCGGCCCGCCGATGCGCGCCGCCGAAAACTCCACCGGGAAAGAATGGCCATCTTTGCGCAGATAGATATCGTCAAAGTGGTAGGCCGGTACATCGCTGCCGGTGCTGGCGTCGCTCAGGACCCGGAACACCAGATCGCTGGCGGCCGACGTGCTGGTACTGGGCGAATGTTGGTAGATAAGGCTTCGATAGTCCTGGCCCAGGCCTTCGTCGGGGCCCAGATCGAGCATGCGGCGTGCTGCCGAGTTGAGAAAGTTCAGGCGGCCACTGGCATCGATGCCATAGATACCTTCGGCAGCCGCTTTGGCCAGTGCTTCATAGCGCTGTGATTGCAGGGTTGCCGCCAGCCGTTCCTGCTCCAGGCTGATGGCGATGCGCTGCTGGCGGAAATAGAGCAGCAACAACAATAGTTCCAGGCACAAGGTGCCGCTGACGGCGATGGCGGTTTGAATTTTCCAGGGCTTGAGGAAGTCATCGGGCGCCAGGCCGACATAGACCACCAGCGGGTAGTTCTGCATGCTCTGGAACGCCGCAATGTGTTTGACATGGTCGGTCGGGAAGGTGAATTCGACGAGGCCCGACTTCTCTCCGCGTTCAACGCGCGGAATAATTTCCATCCGCACTGGAGCATTGATTTGCGCTGCCATTTCGGGCCGGCGCAAGACCAGACGGGCGTTGTCGGTGCGGCGCACGCCAATCATGCCTTTGGCTCCAATGTCTGGTGCGTCTATCAGTTTTTGCAGCAACAGCAGATCCAGTGCCGCATTCACCGCCCCAATAAAGTGGCCGTCGCGGTCGCGCACCGGCACGCCCAGAATGATGGACGGCTGTTTCATGCCTTTGCCAATCAGCACATCGGAGATCACCAAGTCTTTCTGGGGATCGCTTTTCAGGGCGCGAAACCAATCGCGATCGTGGACATCAATCGGCGCCGTGTTCTGGCCGGCACTGGCGACCGATACGCCGTTGGCGTTGAAGACACGGAAGTTGTAGGTTTGTGGAAACAGGCGCAGCTGGTTGCCCATGAGCTTTTCAATCGCATAGCGCCGCCGCGGATCCTGGCGCGGGGCGAGGTCTTCGGGCTGCAAAAAATGGACGAAACTGCGAATATCGCCTTCGCTGCGGTTTAGCGTCTGCTCAATGCCGATGCGGATAATTTCGGCCAGGTTGCTGGCCGTGGTGCCGGCTTCGTGCTGGAAGCGCGCATAACTCAGGGCCGACAAGCCGCCCACCAGCGCGAAGATAACCGCCAGCGCCAGATAGACAGCAAATGACTGAATCTTGGTGCTGTTGCCACGGAGGCGCGATTCTTTCATTGATCTCCCGCTAGTTGCCCGTTGCTGATATGGCCGTTGCTGATTTGGCTATATCTAGCATAAACCACATTTTGCTGGCCTATACCATGGCTGCCCGTCCGGGTGGCGCTATTCGGCTAGTTGATCCGCCGCTGCCTAAGCGCCGGCGTTTCGCCGCCCGGTCGACTCAGGCACTTTGGCGCAGCACCAGGCGGTAGCCCAGGTCCACTACCGGCGCAGCAACGTTTTCGCCACGTATCAATTGCAACAGCATGGTGGTTGCGGCTGCGCCCATTTCGGCCAGCGGGGTGTGTACCGTGGTCAGGGGCGGGTTCATCAGATCGCTGCCACGCAGGTTGTTGAAGCCGGCAATCGCCAGCTGATCCGGTATTGCAATGCCGCATTTATTGGCGCACAGCAGGGCGCCCTGGGCCAAGTCATCGTTGCAGAAAAAGATGGCATCCATGGGCGGACTTTGGCCGACGATCTGGGTAAACATGGTGCCGCCCAGTTGCATGCTCGAAGGCGCCGGGTTCATCCACTCCAGCGTGGCCGAGTAAAGGCCAGCCTCGCGCAGTGCCTTGCGCCAGCCATCGAGCCGCTGCATGGTGCGCGGGTCGAGTTGGGCGGCGGCAAAAGCGATGCGCTTTCTGCCACTGGCAAGCAAATAGCGCGTCAGGTCATAGGCCGCGTCGGCCTGCGAAAAACCGACGCTATAGGTGTCCCGGCGGTCGGCCGTTTCCATTAGATAGACGCAGGGAATGCCGCTGTTCTCGATCAGTTGTTGCGCCGCTGCGGTGCGGTCAAAGCCGGTCACCAGCAGGCCCGCCGGGCGGTGCATCAGCTGTTCCCTGAGCAGTTGCTCTTCTTCTGCCGGGTTGTAGTGGGTGACACCGATAAAGGTCTGAAAGCCTTCGCGGCGCAGGCCACTTTGTACCGCTTCGAGCAGCGTGACAAACAATTCGTTGGAGAGCAGCGGTATCAGCACGGCCACATGGTTGCTGCGCTGCGACGCCAGCGCGCGTGCCGCCGGGTCGGGCACATAGCCGAGTTTTTGGGACGCGGCCTGCACCCGTGCGACCAGCGCCGGATCGACCGCGCGCTCGCCGCGCAGTGCCCGGGACACCGTGATCGGGCTGACGCCGGCAGCGGCGGCTACGTCGGCCAGGGTGATCCGACCGGTGGCGCGTTGGCGTTGCTTGTCTTTCTTCATGGGCTGCAATCAGATCAAGGGTTTCTACGGATAGGGCTCTGGGTGCTGTCGTTTAGGATAGCGCTATCCAGAGTGTTTCCGGGTAATAGGCGCAAGTCTATCCTGTGTGAGGCACTTATTTTTTATTCAACTAGGATAGCGCTATCCAAATATGGCACAAGCGGTAGTAATCATGGGTGTGGCCGGTTGCGGCAAATCCAGCCTGGCCCGGGCCTTGGCGGCAAAGCTGGGCTGGCATTTGATCGAGGGCGATGATTTTCACAGTGCCAGCAGCCGCGACAAAATGTCCCACGGCATTGCCCTGACCGATGCTGACCGGGCCGGCTGGCTGGCCGCACTGGGCGACGAGCTGCAGAACTATCCTGCCGGCGTGGTGCTGTCCTGCTCGGCATTGAAACAAGCCTATAGAGAGCGCTTGCGCAGTGCGGTGCCGGATGTGCATTTCGCTTTTCTGGAGATTGACAAAGAGGAAGCGCTGCTGCGTGTGAAAGCGCGTTCAGCAGCCCATTTTTTCTCGGCGACATTGGTGGACGACCAATTCGCCACCCTGGAAGTGCCGGTGTCCGAGCCCCGGGTATTGCAGCTGCAGGCGACCGACGCTTTGCCGGTGCTGACAGCGCAGCTGGCGCAATGGCTAGCGACTTCCAACGATAACCGGAGTGATGTATGCAATGGCTAGTACTGCGCCTTGAGCGTCTGGTGGAAAAGCTCATGGCTGTGGCCCTGACGCTGATCGTGGTGCTGATATTTTCCAACGTGGTGGGGCGCTATGTACTGGGCGCCAGTTTTGCCGGTGCCGAGGAGTTGTCGCGCTTGTTGTTTGTTTGGCTGGTATTTCTGGGCGCCATATTGACGCTGCGCCGGCGTGCGCACCTGGGGGTGGAGCTGGTGCAAGCGCGCTTGCCGCGCTGGGCCAGAAAAATCTGCGCCGTGGCTACCCACGTGTTGACTTTGTATGCGCTCTGGTTATTTCTGGCCGGCAGCTGGACCCAGACCCAGATTGGTATGGGCAACTATTCGACAGTGCTGCGCTTTCCCAATGCTTTTATTGCCTCGGCCGGCCTGGTGTGCGCGGCGTCGATGCTGCTGATCATTGGCGCCAACCTGCTGAAAATACTGTGCAACCATCCCGATGCGGTGATGGCCGGTGACCCGCCAGCCGATGCCACGCAGGCGCTGGCGTCGGGCCACGCCGCGGGAGCTGCCCGATGAGCATTCTGATTTTTCTGAGCACCCTGATCGTGCTCATTGTGATGGGCATGCCGATTGCCTTTGCGCTGATGCTGACCGGCGTTGCGCTGATGTACCAGCTGAATTTTTTTGATGCGCAGCTGGTCGCGCAGAACATGATCGCCGGGGCGGATATCTATCCGCTGATGGCGGTGCCCTGTTTTATTCTGGCCGGTGAGCTGATGAATGCCGGCGGTATTTCCAAGCGCATCATCCAGCTGGCGGTCAGCATGGTCGGCCATATCCAGGGCGGCCTGGGCTATGTGGCGATTGCCGCAACCCTGCTGCTGGGCTGCTTTTCGGGTTCGGCGTTGGCCGATACCGCTGCCGTGGCAACCCTGCTGATACCGATGATGCGGGACAACGGCTATCCGGTGCCACGTTCGGCCGGGCTGATCGCCGCCGGCGGCGTGATTGCGCCAATTGTGCCGCCGTCGATGCCGTTCATTATTTTTGGTGTGACGACCAATACCTCGGTCAGTGCGCTGTTTGTGGCGGGCATCGTGCCGGCCTTGTTGCGCGCCGGTGGGCTGGTGTTTGTCTGGGCCATGCTGGCACGCAGCATGAAGGTGAATCTGCAGCCGCGCCGCAGCTGGAGTGAGCGCCTGCATGCCTTGACCGACGCCTTGTGGGCGCTGGTGCTGCCGGTGATCATTGTGGGCGGTTTGCGGGGCGGCATCTTCACGCCTACCGAGGCGTCGGCGGTGGCAGCGGTCTATGCCTTGTTTGTCAGCCTGTTTGTCTACCGCGAGGTCAAGGTGCAGCAGCTGCTGCAACTGCTGGTCAACGCCGGACGCACCACCAGCACCGTGATGTTTCTTTGCGCGGCGGCCTTTGTTTCGTCGTATATGGTGACGCTGGCAGACCTGCCGGCACAGGTGAGCGATTTGCTCGGCCCCATGATGGGACACCCGCGCCTGCTGATGGGCGCCATCATGTTGCTGCTGTTGGCGATTGGCAATGTGATGGACCTGACGCCCACCATTTTGGTGATGGGTCCGGTGCTGATGCCGATTGTTATCGTTGCCGGAATCGATCCGACCTACTTTGGCGTGATGTTCATTCTGGTCGGCACCCTGGGACTGATTCACCCGCCGGTATGCACCGTGCTGAATGTGGTGTGCGGCGTTGCCAAGATCTCTCTGGAGAGTGCCACCAAAGGGGTCTGGCCGTTTCTGCTGGCCGAAGCGGTGCTGGTTTTCCTGTTCGTTTTCTTCCCGGGTTTCATCACCGTACCGATGACCTGGTTCCATTAATCCCAACCACGAGACTGCCATGAAAAAACTTACCAAGCTGCTGATTGCCAGCGCCATTGCCGGATCTCTGGCCAGTGCCCTGGCTGCCGATTTCCAGACCCGCATCATTCGCTTCGGCTACGGCCTGGCCGAAGACAGTAACCAGGGCCGCGCCGTCAAAGCCTTTGCGCAAGACCTGGCCCAACGCACCGGCGGCAAATTCAAGGCCAAGGGCTTTGCCAGCGCCAGCCTGGGCAATGACAACCAGATGCAAAACGCCTTGCTCGGCGGCGCCCAGGAAATGACCGTGGTGTCCACCGCCACCCTGGTCGGCATTGACGACGCCTTTGGCATCTATGACTTGCCGTTTCTGTTTCGCACCGAGCAGGAAGCCGATGCCGTGCTGGATGGCAACTTTGGTCGCAAACTGGCGGCCCGGCTTGAGGCCAAGGGCCTGATTGGGCTGGTCTATTGGGAAAATGGTTTTCGCAATCTGACCAACTCGAAACACCCGATTGCCAAGATGGAAGACATGCAGGGCATCAAGCTGCGCGTGATGCAGAACCCGGTGTATATCGACATGTTCAACAGCTTTGGTGCCAATGCCATTCCGCTGGCCTTTTCGGAGTTGTTTACCGCCCTCGAGTCAAAAACCGTGGATGGCCAGGAGAACCCGGTCAACACGATTCAGTCGAGCAAGTTTTACGAGGTGCAGAAATACCTCTCCATCACCAAACACGTTTACAGCCCGTGGATCGTGTTGGCCAGCAAGAAGTGGTGGGACGGCCTGAATGCCGATGAAAAGAAGGCATTGCAGGACGCTGCCGTGGTGTCACGCGACTTCGAGCGCAAAGACAGCCGTGCCGCTGGCGCCCAGGCGCTGGAAGTGCTGAAGCAAAAAGGCATGCAGGTGACAGTGCTGAGCCCGAAGGAGCTTGACCGCATGCAGGACGCAGCGCGCCCGGCGATTGCCAAGTTTGCCGCCAGTGGGCACGCTGATCTGGTGAAAGACTTGCAGGCCGAGATCGCCAAAGTGCGCAAATAATAGGCACCAGGAATAGGTACTAGGAATAGGCACCAGGAATACGCGCCCGCCCTGGGCGCCGTGTTCACCTCGCAGCGGCGGTGCTAGCGCTGCGGCTGCGAGCCGGCCCTAGGGGGGCTGAATTCACCTGATTGGGGGATATTCAGCGGCTCGCGGAATAGGCATGATGCGGGATTCCTATACCTTGGCCGATTTATGCGAATTTTTTGCTTGGGCGTTGTCTGGCTCAGTCTCTGCAGCGCCGCCGGCGCAGTGGGGGCGAAAGAATCCCCTGGCACACCAGCCAGCGTGCCGGCAAGTGCAAGCGCTGCATTGGCGCCAGCCTGCGACGCTGCACCCGCCACTCCGGCGCCGGTGGCCGTGCCGGAGCAATTGCCCGCGGGTAATTTGCCCGCGGCTAAATTGCCCGCCGAAACCGGGGCACTTGCGGTAAAGCAGTTTCCTCTGGCACAAGAGCTTTTGGTTTTCACCAGCGTGATGTCGGAGCTGGAACCGGTGCTGATCAACCCGGATATACCGGCGCAGCTGGGGCAGCTCAGCCACTTCCAGTTTTCAGCGGAAGCGAAGCAGAAGCTGAAGGCACTGTATGGCAAGGAAAACCCGCTGACATTGAAAGTCAGCCGGCACAACAAAAAGACGGCCCAGGTGCATTTCGTACTGGAACGCCTGGACCACCGGAACCCGGCCTCGGGTGCACACCTGCAGGTATCCCCCTTGGTTGGCGATATTCGCTACAGCCAGGGGCTGACCCGGCGTGCCAGCAGCGAGCGGCTGTCGACTCTGCTTTTGGACGATGGAAATTCGCTTCGGTTTGGCTTGAACGATTTCAAAATCAGCGGCGATCAAAGCAGTGGTTTTGGTGCACTTTGGCTGGGCAAATCCCGAATCGGCGTGGACAGCATCAGCGTGGACAACGATGCCAGTGATTGGCACCTGCAACTGAAGCACCTGGCCCTCAGCACCCAGGTGAAGAAGACGGCGGCGCAGCGGGTGGACATCGATCACGAATCCTCCATAGAGTCCATTCGCTGGGGCGCATACCGTGTCGGCCCGGTGCATATGGCGGCGCATATGGGGCCGCTGGACGGCCCCCTGGTCGGCGCCTTCGTGGCACAGCTGAACCAGATCAATCGCAAGGACTATGGTGCAAACGATGCGGAACGCGCCAAGGCGCAGCGGGACCTGCTGCAGGACCTGGGGCGCAAACTGTTGCGCACTGGCGTGGCGCTGGATATTCAGGACCTCTCGGTTCAATACCAGGGGCTGACGGCAGGATTGAACGGTCAGCTTGCCCTGTCCCGTTTGGCCGAGGGGCAAGACGCCACACCGCAATGGTTCAAGGAAAATCTGTGGCTGCAGCTGCATGTACATGTGCCCAAACAACTGGTGGAAGCAGTGGGTGAAATCATGACACGTGGCCTGCTGGAAGCCAAAAACAAAACCGGCTTGCCGGTATCGGAAGACGAAGTGAAGCTGGCCGGCAAGGTGTTTTTCAGAAATCTGGTGGGCCCGCTGTTGCAAAAAAACTGGCTGCGGCTGGAGCACGATGTGCTGGTGTCAACGATCGAGTTCAAAGGCGGCAAGCTGTGGGTCAACGGGAACAGCGTCGAACTGCCGCAGTTGGCGCCAGCGCCGGTGCCGGAACCCAAGCCGGCGTCCGCACCGGAGCCGGTTCCGCAAGCGTTGCCAAATGCCGACAAAAAAGAGTAATTTCAGCGTATTTTCCTGCGCCAGATAGGTACACGCGCTGCGCCCCTGGCACGGGCGCAGCGGCGCCCTGGTGCGGCGCCTGCGGGGGCGGAAATGCATGTTTGCGGTTTTGCCTAATACCACTATATCTGGGGTGTTTCACTGATTTAACACACTACCGGTAGTGTTTCTTATTTTTGATTGTGGCCCCGCTGTGGCATACAATACGGCCGGATCAGTGCTGCAAGGGGCATTGCATTACAGTACTGGTGCTGTACTTATATACAGGTAAAATGCGTTCCTATTTTACAAAACTGTCTTGAGGCAATTTCGAATATTCCAATAGGTTTGAACCACTTACAGGCCGCGATGAAAGCGTTTTTCGGAGGGGAAACGACGGTATTCGCGGTCCAAGGGCTTGCGTGCCGTAGCTGCTTCAAATTTACATAACAGACTTACCGCTATTTCACGGACCATCATGAATACAAAAATCACCACCGAAGCCATTGACCTGTCTGCCACTGCCGTCATGGCGCCGCAGGAAATCACACTGGACGTGCTGCAAGAGAAGTATGCCAAGGGGGATGAGCGCACCCATGCCGATATCCGTGCCCGGGTGGCATCGGCTCTGGCCTCGGTGGAAGCCGCCGAATTGCAAGAGGCCCTGACGCTGCGTTTTGCCGAGGCCCTGGACCGTGGCTTTGTGCCTGCGGGCCGCATCCAGTCGGCTGCTGGCACCAATATCCAGGCCACGCTGATCAACTGCTTTGTGCAACCGGTGGGCGACTCGGTGTCCGAGTTCAAAAACGGCAAGCCCGGCATCTATACCGCCGTGGCCGAAGCTGCTGAAACCATGCGGCGCGGCGGCGGTGTGGGCTACGACTTCTCGCAAATCCGTCCGTCGGGCTCCATGGTCAAGGGCACCCACTCGAAGGCTTCCGGCCCGGTGTCGTTCATGAAAGTGTTCGACTCCTCGTGCGCCACGGTGGAATCGGCCGGCGCCCGGCGTGGCGCCCAGATGGGCGTGCTGCGTTGCGACCATCCGGACATTGAGACCTTTGTCAGCGCCAAGGACAAGGGCGATCTGACGAATTTCAATATCTCCATTGGTGTAACCGACGAATTCATGCGTGCCGTGGTGGCCGGCGAAAAATTCGAACTGGTGCACCGTGCCGAGCCAGGCGTGGAACTGCTGGCCAATGGCGCCTACCAGCGCGCGGATGGCAAATGGGTTTATCGCACCATTGCCGCGACCGATTTGTGGGAAAAGGTGATGCGCTCCACCTACGACCACGCCGAGCCTGGCATTCTGTTCATCGACCGCATGAACCAGGAAAACAACCTGTGGTACTGCGAAACGATTGAAGCCACCAATCCTTGCGCCGAGCAGCCACTGCCCGACTACGGTTGCTGCTGCCTGGGCTCGATTGACCTGACCAAGCATGTGCGCAATGCCTTCACGGAAGACGCGCAATTCGACTTTGATTCGTTTTCCAGCGTGGTGCACACCTCGGTACGCATGCTCGATAACGTGCTGGACGCCACCTTCTGGCCGCTGGAAAAGCAGAAGATGGAAGCCTCCAACAAGCGCCGCATCGGCCTGGGCTTCCTGGGTATCGGTAGCGCCCTGGTCATGCTTGGCATCAAGTACAACTCGGCCGAGGGTTGCGCCATGGCTGCCAAAATTGCCGAAATGATGCGCAATGAGGCCTACCGTGCCTCCATCAAGCTGGCTACCGAAAAGGGTTCGTTCCCGCTGCTTGACGCCGACAAATACCTGCAAAGCGGCTTTGCCAAGCGGCTGCCGGCCGATATTCGCGAAGGCATCAAAACCATTGGCTTGCGCAATAGCCATCTGCTGTCGATTGCGCCCACCGGCACTATTACGCTGGCATTCGCTGACAACGCATCCAACGGTATTGAGCCGGCATTCAGCTGGGTCTATGACCGCAAGAAGCGCCTGGCCGACGGTGGACACCGGGTCTATGAAGTGGCCGACCATGCCTGGCGCCTGTACCGCCACCTCGGCGGCGACATGGCCCATCTGCCGGAGTATTTCGTGACCGCGCTGGAGATGACGGCGCAGGAACATATGCAGATGATGGAGGCCGTGCAGCCCTTCATTGATACCGCCATTTCCAAGACCGTGAATGTGGCGGCCGACTATCCCTATGACGATTTCAAGGGCCTGTATCTGGAAGGCTGGCAGGCCGGCCTCAAGGGCCTGGCCACTTACCGTCCGAACTCGGTGCTGGGCGCGGTGCTGTCGGTAGGCACGCCGGCCAGCGGCACGGCGGCCACGGCGGCGGCGCCCGCTGCGCTGGCCAGCAATGACGACCCGCTGCACAAGCAGTTTGACTCGCGTGTCGAAGGCGAACTCGACAGCGTGACCACCAAGATCCAGATGTGGACCCATGAAGGCAAGCGTTCGGTCTATGTCACCACCAGTTTCATGACGGTGGATGGCGTGGTTGATGGCAAGCCCGTCACCATTGAGCGCCCGGTCGAATTTTTCCTGGCCGGCAGCCAGCGCGACGCCGGACAGCAATGGATTGACCTGAGCTTGCGCATGCTGTCCATGGCGGCACGTTCCGGTGTCTCGGTTGCCAAGACCATTGAAAACATGCGCGAGGTGGCCTGGGACAAGGGTCCGGTGCGTTATGGCTACGCCACCAAATCCGACGGCAGCCAGGTGCCGCGTTTCCATGACTCCGAAGTGGCGGCTATTGGTTACGCTTTGCAGGAAATGCTGGCGCGGCGCGGCTTCCTGACTTCTGAGGGACAACAGGTGGCAGTGGCCCGTCTGGCGCGTCTGCTGGAGTCGCGGTTGGCGCGTGGCGGCAACCTGGACGCCGTGGTCGCTACGGCGACCGAGTCCGGTTCGCAAAGCCTGCGTGCCGGCGACCACTTTACGCCCGGCACCGGCAAGAAGTGCGGCCACTGTGGCGCCCATGATGTACACCGTATTGACGGCTGCACCCAGTGTGTGAGCTGCGGCACGGTTGGCAGCTGCGGTTAAGGCCGGTCAGATGATCAGGCAGGCGACATGATCCGGCAGGTGGGTGAGACGGCTATTCGCTTGCAGCACCCGGCAAGCTGCCATTGCGGCGCGGTCAAATTTGAACTTCATCTGCCGCAAGGCATCGTGAATCCGCGCCGCTGCAATTGCTCGTTTTGCCGACGCCGCGGTGCGATCGTTGCTTCCGTGCCGCTTTCGGGCATCACGGTTCTGCAAGGGCAGGAGTTTCTGAAGCTGTACCAGTTTCATACCGGCACGGCAAAACACTACTTTTGCACGCAGTGCGGCATTTATACGCACCACCAGCGGCGCTCCAACCCGGCCGAATATGGCTATAACGTGGCCTGCCTGGAAGGCGTGAACCCGTTTGATTTGGGTGAAGTTCCGACCAGCGATGGTGTGCATCACGTGGCCGATCGCTGAACGCTGGCCCGCGCCGTGCGGTGCGGTGCCGCGCTGCTTTGACCTGGTTCAATGCGCGTTTTTGGCAGCTTCTTCCCGGGTGCGGGAATCGATATAGGCCTTCACTGACCACACTGCTTCCTGCGTAAATACGGCGCCGTAGGCCGGCATGGTGTAGCGTCCTTCGCTATTTTTCTTGCCGCTTAGCGTGATGCCCTTGAAGTAGTCGTCGCTGTCTGCAAAGCAGGCGTCCTGCTGTGCCTTGTTGGACATGTCGACGCAGTCGGCGGCGAGTTTCAGCAGGTCTGGCGCGACGCCGCCGGACTCTGCATTGAGGCCATGGCAGCCAGCGCAGTTGTGCATATAACCTTCTGCACCTATTGCAATGGCTTTTTCGTTGCCGCGATAGGGATTGGTCTGGACCCAGTCGGCGCCGATCGGCTTCAGGCCCGAGGTATCGATCGGATGCGGTGTTACGTCGCCATGCGCAAATACTTGAAGCATGAAAAATACCAGAAAGATGCCGATTGCCGGTCGCGTGCGCTGGGTTGCCTGCATTGAAATGCCCTCGTGATAATAGATAGAAAGGTGCCTATGCGCTGCTGCCGCCAGTGCCATCCGGCGCTTCTAGGCGCCACCATGCGCCACCAGGCGGCCCCGGCCTTAGCGGCCAGTTCAATCCTGCAACGCGCAAGGAGCACAGGGAATGGTTGCCGCAACTTCAATGCCAGCTTCGCGGCACTCGCGCGCGTGCCGCCCTTGCTGGCCTTGCCGGGTTTTCTGATCCGGGCGGGAAGGGCCGAATAGCCTTGGCGCTGGCGCAAGTTGCGCTATCAGTGGGTAATAGTGCCAATTCGGTCGGCAAGCTGCGACAGCGGATCTGCCACGCGCAGCCGCCTTTGATGCCAGGCTTGCGCCAGACGGGCTTAGGCTAGCGCCTGGTGTTGTTCCGAAACAGAACAGCGGTGTGCCATCCGGGAGCGCACCCGCTTGTCGCATTAATGCAAGCCGGCCCCGGTAGCGGGGCCGGTCCGTCGTCTTAGGTGACTTTTTTCAGCCAACTTTTTTTCAGGCAACTTTCTTCAGGCGATTGATAGCCATCCCGGTTTCCGCCGAGGCCATGCCGAACGGCGTGGTGGCGCCGAGTGCTGTTTCGGCTTCTGTGTATTTTTTGTTATTGATCAGGGTTGCCACTTTGCCCGCCTCGGCGTGAAAGCCGCGGTGGCGCTCGATCAGGGCCTGGAATTCCGGCTTGCCACCTAGCTGCAGCTTGCCCTCGCCATAGAGCCACTTGCCCAGTTCACAGCAGTTGTCTTTGCCGATGGTGGCCGCGTCCACCGTCTGTTTTGCGGATATGGCGGTACGAAATTTGGTTTTCCACTGCGTATGGGCAGCGACTGCGTTGTCTAAATCCATGGTGTCTCCTGAGTGTTTATTGCTCCCCCGTTGAAAATGGTAGTCCACCGGGGCGTGCCGGTGTTGATGAAAATCAAGACGGCGCGATACCGCAAGCGCGCTAGCAGCCGCACGCCGCGGTACCAAGAGTTCCCGAAACCGGGGCGCAATGCCAAATAACTGGATGTGCCGGAATAGATTGAATGTTGTCGATATTTATATTGGTGTGCTGACATGGCACTGACCGAAGCCTATTTATTTCCTATATATACCCTGTTAATAATCTTCTGCCGCTTGACCTTAATCAGAGGCGGCAGCGGAAATATATTCAGAATACCGCAGCAGATCTACCCACCGGCAAGCGGTAGGCAAAACCCCACTATGGATTAGAAAAATATATGCAAGCACAAGCTGTTACCGAGACAAAAATAGTTATGTCTGATCCGACCGCGCTGGGTGTGTTCGGCCTCGCCATGGTCACGCTTGTAGCGGCCTCTGCCAAAATGGGCTGGACCACCGGTGTGACCTATATCATTCCCTGGGCCTTGTTTCTCGGCTCGGCAGCGCAGATTTGGGCGTCAACCGTTGACTTTAAGAAGAATAATTATTTTGGCGCCATCGTACTCGGTGCCTACGGTTTGTTCTGGGCTGCAGTGGCCATGCATTGGGCCATTAGCCAGGGTTGGTTTGGCGCACTGGATGCAAGCAAGGCCGACCCCAGGCAACTCGCTTTCGCCTGCATTGGCTACTGTATTTTTTCGATCTTCATCATGGTTGCGGCATTCGAAGCCAACAAGGTGTTTGCGGCGATTTTGGTGCTGATCAATGTGCTGCTGTCGTCACTGGCCTTGTCTATTTTGGGCATTAATGCGCCGCTCTTCAGTGGCCTTGCCGCGTATTCGGAACTGGGGATTTCCATGCTTGGCTTTTATGCTGCCGGCGCGGTGTTTCTGAATAGTTATTTTGGCCGGGTGATTCTGCCTATGGGCGCTCCCATGGGCTTCATCAAAAAAGGCGCTGCGCCCGCCAAAAGCTGATTTAGGCGGCGTTGCGGTGCTCCAGCCACAACAATAATTCAGTGGCTGGCAGCGGGCGACAGAACAGATAGCCCTGGGCCGCTTCACAGTGTTCCTGCACCAGCCATTGCCATTGCTCCGGGGTCTCTACGCCTTCGGCAATGATGCCCATGCCCAGCGCCTTGCCCAGGGCAATGACGGCGCGGCAAATGGCATCCTGGTCCTGGTCTTTGCGGATATTGCGGACAAACGACTGGTCGATTTTCAGTTGGTCCAGCGGCAGTGACTTCAGATAGGTCAGCGAGGAATAGCCAGTACCAAAGTCGTCCAGTGAGAAGCTCACCCCGGTGGCACGCAGTGCGTTCATTCTCTGGGCCACCAGTGCCAGGTTTTCCGCCAGCAGGCTTTCGGTGATTTCCAGCTTCAGGTGCGTGGCGCGGGCGCCGCTGGCCTGCAGCAGTTCCAGTACTTCCTCGACGAACTGCGGCTGGGCAAACTGCTTGGCGCTGACGTTGACAGAAATGCCGAGATCGGCGGTGCGCGGATCTTCCGCCCAGGCGGCCAGCTGGCGGCAGGCTTGTTGCATGACCCAGTGTCCAATGGCAATGATCTGGCCGGTTTCCTCGGCCAGCGCAATGAACTCGCCCGGTGGCACCATGCCGCGTTGCGGGTGGGCCCAGCGCAGCAGGGCTTCCACGCCAAAGCAGTGACCCCTTGTATCCACCTGCGGCTGGTACCAGAGCTGCAGCTGCTGTTGTTGCAGCGCCAGGTGGAGTTCGTTTTCCAGTTGCACCTGGGCGCTGATGCGCTGCTGCATGTCCGGGTCAAAAAAGGCATAGGCGTTGCGGCCGTCGGCCTTGGCCTGGTACATCGCCATATCGGCGCGTTTCAGCAATTCTTCGCGCGACTGTTGCAGGCCCTGGAACAGGGTAATACCGACGCTGACGGTGCCCTGGTAGTGGACGCCGTCGAAGTCACAGCGCAGTCGCACTTGGGCAATCACTTTTTCGGCCACCAATTTGGCCTGGCTGGCGGCTTCCTCGGCGTCGGCGCTCAGGTCTTCCAGCACCAGGATGAATTCGTCCCCGCCCTGGCGCGCCAGCGTGTCGCCCTCGCGAATGCATTGGCGCAGGCGCTGCGCCATTTCCACCAGCAAGCGGTCGCCGATGTGGTGGCCTTGTGTGTCATTGAGTTGCTTGAAGCGGTCCAGATCCAGAAACAGCAGCGCGCCGTAGTGCCGGTTGCGGGCGCTGGTGGCCAGGCACTGTTGCAAGCGGTCGGACAGCAGGCGGCGGTTCGGTAATCCGGTCAAGGCGTCGTAGAACGCCAGGTTCTCGATTTCCTTTTCTGCGGCGCGGCGGTCGGTGATGTCATCCAGGGTGACGATGATGCGATCGTCATTCATGCGCACAAACAGATAACGTATTTCGTGCATTGCTCCATCTTTGGCCTGTGCCAGGAAGACGTGCTCGACCATGCTGTCCTGGTTGCCCGCCGCGCGCATCTGCAGCCACGCCGCCTGGACCTGGTGCCGGTAGGCCGCGTCCGGGTAGCATTGGTTCCACCAGTGCTCGAGTGTCGGCATTTCGCGGATGTCATAGCCGAGTATTCGGGTGAAGGCCGGATTGATATAGCCGATATAGCCGTCCGGCAGAACTTCTACCAAGCCATAGGGCGCGCGGTCCAGCAGCAGGCGCTGGGATTCCTCGCGCTGGCGCAATTCGGTTTGGGTTGTGCGCCAGTGGTCGTTGAGCTCGACCGCGGCATGGGCAATGGTGCGCAATTCAGCGTATTTTTGCTGTGCCGGTTGCAGCGATGGCCGGTGCTCCGGTGCCGCTGCCAGAAAGTTCAGAATCGGCTGCATATCGTCGACCAGGCGCCGACGGAAACGCTGTGCGTGCCAATAGGCACCGGCCAGCGCGGCGAATATCAGCAGCGCGGAGAGTGCCACAGCGGCGATCACGCCGGAGCGCAGCCGCGCCACCATGGCGGCTTGCTCGGTTTCCAGGTCCTGCAGATAGACGCCCGAGCCAATAATCCATTTCCAGCCGGCATAGCCTCTGGAATAGGCTATTTTGTTGACCAGCGTGCCATTGCCTGCCTTGTCCCAGACATATTCCTGGAAGCCACCACCGGTCTTGCTGAGCGCCAGCATGCGCTTGGCAACATCACGCATCTGTGGGTTGTTCGAGCTCAGCAGATTGCTGCCGACTACGGTCTTGTTGGCATTTTGCTGAATCACGCCGTCTTCATTAAAAATGAAGAGGTAGCCATCGTCGCCCCAGCGCGTGTCGCCAATCCGGTCTAGTACCTCGCTTTTGATTTCGTCTTCCAGATCGTCAAGGTACAGGCCGCTGCCGATGACCCAATTCAGCGGCTCAAATTTCTTTACATACGACAGCTTGCGGAATTGATTGCCCGGGCTTTTTGGTTTGGTCCAGCGATAGTTGTAAAAACCTTCACCCTTGGTGGTGGCAATGGTGATCATGTCGCGGGCCACGAACTGGCCACTGCGGTCTTTCAAGGGCAGCAGGTTGCTCCCTTCCAACTCCGGACGATCGGCAGCCAGTTGTGACATTCCGTCAAAGTCAAGGGCGTAAAAATAACCATGGTCGTCGTCGAAATGCATGCCACGCAGGGCTTCGCGGATCAGCACTTTGAGTTCGCTGCGCGAGACCTTGTCTTTCTGGCTTTCATACAGGCCGCTGGCCACCTGGTAGGCATCCTGAACCCGGCTTTTCAGGCGCGACTCGGCGCGCTGGCCGAGCCGGCGCTGCATGAATTCTGCGTAGTTGACGGCTTCATCGACGCGCTCCTTGATGACTTCCATCTTTTCGGTGCGCAATTGCCGGGTGGCATTGTCAATCTGGTCGTGCAGGCGCGCGCTGATCAGAAAAATAGTCAGGCTGGCCAGCGGAATGGCCAGCAGCAATAGCGACAGCACGTTGCTGTATAGCAAGGCACTCTGGATGCTGTGTGGTTTGATATTTCTTAAATAACGCAGGGGCTGCATGAGCAAACGCTACTGGTCCCCAGTGGTCATGGGTCTGAAGGGCGTTGGCTCCGGACCGTGGCTACCGATGTTTTGGGACGATCGGCGGTTTTTTATGTTGTGCTTGATGATACCCTCGGTGCGCCACGGCGTGGCTCAGGGGAAACTCCTATCTGCGGTGCTATTCCAGGTGCCCTTGCTGATGGAAGTCAAATCGATATACCAGGCGACTTATTATCATCAGGTATAGGCTATTCCGTGGACCGATGCAGGCATCCTGTAGCGGGCGCACCGGGATTTTCCTGTGCACCGTTTTTTTATAATTAACCTAGATTCAATCAGCGAGGCCCGACATGACACAAGCCGCACAAATCCAATACCAACAAAAATGCCGTTCGGCGGAGCAGGCTGCTGCGCTGGTGAAGTCTGGCGACACCGTATTCATGGGCGAGTTTGCCCAGAACGTGGAAGCCGTGGATATCGCCCTGGCCTTGCGCAAAAACGAACTGCGCGACGTGATTCTGGTGACCACCACCCGTGCCAAGCCGCTGAAGTGCGTGGAAGTCGATCCGAAGCGCGAGTCGTTTATCTGGAATGACTGGCATTTTTCCGGCCTGGCGCGCAAAAATGGCGAAATCGGTCTGGCCAGCTATATTCCGCTGTGCTATCACCAGGGTCCGCAGAATGTGACCATGTACGAGGAGCCGGATGTCGCCGTGGTGCAGGTGGCGCCGATGGATGCCAATGGCTTTTTCAATTTTTCGACCAGCTGCTCCATGACGCCCGCCTACTGCCGCAAGGCCAAGAAGGTGGTGGTCGAAGTGAATACCAATAACCCGCGTTGCCTCGGCGGCCTGGACGAATCGATCCATATTTCCCAGGTCGACATGGTGGTTGAAGGCCCGAACAGCCGCTTGCTGCAACTGCCGGAAACCCAGGCCAGCGAAGCCGACCGCTTGATTGCCGGCCACGTGATGGCGCTGTTGGAAGATGGTTCGACGATTCAGCTGGGTATCGGTGCTTTGCCGAATATTGTGGGCGCCATGATTGCGCAGAGCGACCTGAAGGATCTGGGCGTGCACACCGAGATGCTGGCCGACTCGTATGTGGACATGTACCAGGCGGGCCGCATCAGTGGCAAGCACAAGGCGATCGACCGCTACAAAATGGTCTATACCTTTGCCATGGGTTCGCAGAAGCTGTATGACTTTCTGGACAACAACCCGGTGGCGGCGATTTTCCCGGCGTCCTATACCAACGATCCGGCAACCATCGGGCGCAATCCCAAAGTGGTGGCGATCAACAACGCGATCGAAATCGATTTGTTTACCCAGGTGGCCAGCGAGTCGGCCGGACCGCGCCAGATTTCCGGCACCGGTGGTCAGCTCGACTTCATCATGGGGGCCTACCGTTCGGAAGGCGGCAAGGGACTGATTTGCATCAACTCCACCTACAAGAAGAAGGATGGCAGCATCGGTTCACGCATTGTGCCGACGCTGACACCCGGAACCATAGTCACCTGCCCGCGCTCGGTGGTGCACTATGTGGTGACCGAGTTTGGTTGCGCGCAGATGAAAGCCAAGTCGACCTGGCAGCGCACCGAAGCGCTGATCAACATTGCCCATCCGGATTTCCGTGAGCAGTTGATCAAGGATGCCGAGTTGCTCGGCATCTGGCGCCAGTCGAACAAGCTGCAATAAGCAGCCTGGCGTTCAATAACGGGTGCGTTCGCCGCCGTAGCCGCCGCTGGTGCCGCGGTCTTCCTTAGGGCGGGCCAGATTGACAACGATAGAGCGACCGTCAACGGACTGACCGTTCAGTCCGGTGATGGCGGCCTGGGCGGCTTCGGCGCTGGTCATTTCGACAAAGGCGAAGCCTTTGGAGCGGCCGCTGTCGCGGTCCATCATCACCTTGGCAGAGACCACACCACCGAATTCGGCGAAGTTGCTTTGCAGGCTGGCGTCGGTCACAGAGTAGGGCAGGTTGCCGACATAAATTTTGCTGGTCATAGGAACGTCTTTCAAAGATTGCGAGCAGGGGTTCAAAGTTGGCCGCTGCGGCGCGGGAGGAGCGGTTTCAGAGATTCCGCATAAAAAATAAAGGCTGCGCTGGTTGGCGCTTCAGCACAGCTGGGGTGCTGGCAGGCAGGTTTCCAGCCAGCCTTGGGTAATCGCAAAGAGGCGTGCCGCGGCCTGGGAGGAAAACTCCCGGTCGAAGAAAAATACGCGGCAATAGCGGCCTTTGCTTTCGGTGCGCTGGACCGAAAACAAGGCGCGGTAGTTGCCGCTGTGGGTCACTTGGGTGGCGGGCGATACAAGGTATTTGCCCATGGTGATGGCGGTCTCGGGAGTCTGGTTCATGGAGAGGATCGCAGGCCCATATGTGTCCTGCGTGAGCATCTAAGGGAATCGGCGGACTGCAGCTCTGCAGATCAGCGTGGTCGACGGTTGTCGAGAGGAAAAGCAGCGTGGTCAGGATCTACTCCTGCTGCGCCAGCTTTGGCGGGGTCTTGGTCTGCGCTAAGAGGCAGATAGCCCACTGCGTCGGATTATAGCCATGATTTATACAAAGTCTATTCTTTATTATTCTTTTGTATAAAAACGCTATTCCAAGGCGCTGCGGGCCGGCGTTGCGCGGCAAATTTCGAAGGCTTGACGGGCTATTGCAGCAGCTGCAGGGTGCGTGCGTCGGTCTTGCCTGCGTAAAAGCGCTGCAGTGCGAGCTGGAAGCAGGGCACGCTGGAGACGGCGGCAAACAAGGTCAGGCAAGAGCGCAACTTCAGGTCGTCGGGCGAGCCGAAAATGTCGTGGGCATCGCCATTGCGTTGTGACAGCAGCAGGTTGACGCATTCTTGGAGCCGTGCGCCCAGAAGCGGATGTTCCAGATAGGCCAGCGCCTCCGCGCGCGAGGCAATGCCGAAATATTTGGCATTGGCACTGTGCCCGAGCTCGCGCAATTGGGGAAAGATGAACCACATCCAGTGCGAGGTTTTGTCGCCCATGGCGAGTTCGTCTAGTACACCGTCGTAGACCCGGTCTTGCGCTGGGATAAAGCGGTTCAGGTCGTGGCTGCTCAAGTTCATCGTGGGGCCTCAGCGTGCATGGCCTGCAGCACCGGTTCCGGTGCGACAGCAGGCCAGCAAGCGTACCACTTGCCGGGGCGCCCGGATCGGCCCCGGCTGCTTAGTGCTAGTAGCTATACACACCTTGGCCGGTTTTTCGGCCCAGGCGGCCGGCCGCGACCATTTCCTTGAGCAGTGGGCAGGCGCGGTATTTGCTGTCGCCAAACTCGTGCAAATAGACGTCCATTACGGCGACGCAGACGTCCAGTCCGACCATATCAGCCAGCGCCAACGGACCAATCGGCTGGTTGCAGCCGAGCTTCATGCCGGCGTCAATATCTTCCGGCGTGGCCAGACCTTCGGCGAGCACAAAAAAGGCTTCGTTGATCATCGGCACCAGAATTCGGTTGACGACAAATCCGGGCGCATTTTTCACCGTGATTGGCGACTTGCCCAGTGCCAGGGCCATGGCGTGTACTGCAGCGTGGGTGGCATCGCTGGTTTGCAGACCGCGAATAATTTCTACCAGCGCCATCATTGGCACCGGGTTGAAAAAATGCATGCCGATAAAGCGGTCGGCCCGGCTGGTGACAGCGGCCAGCTTGGTGATGGAGATTGACGAGGTGTTGGAGGCGATGATGACTTCGGGCGCCACGATGGCGTCGATCTGGCGAATGATCTTGACCTTGAGGTCGTAGTTTTCGGTGGCGGCTTCGATCACCAGCTGGGCCGATTTCAGGTCTTCGTACTGGGTGCTGCCTTGAATCCGTGCCAGCGCAGCGTCGCGCTCGGCGGGGGTGAGTTTGTCTTTCTTGATCAGACGGTCCAGGCTGCCGGCGACGGTGGCGATGCCCTTGCTGACCGCGGCCTCGGAAATATCGATCATTACCACCTTGAGGCCGCTGACGGCACATGCCTGTGCAATGCCATTTCCCATGGTGCCTGCGCCGATGATGCCAACTGTTTCAATGCTCATTCTTGGTCCTGAATAAAAAGTGGGGGTGCACGTTACCGCCGGGAATTATGCGGTATCCCGTGGCCGCCATAGATTCTGCTGCAGCGCCGCGGCCGCGTGCTTGGCTGGGCCAAAATTGTGCAGAAACTAGACAGTGCCCGGGCCGGCGCGAACCTGCTGCAGAGGGCCGGCAGCGGCTGGTGCTAATGTGCCGCATGGTTCAGAATGGCGCTGCCCGGAGCCTGCCGGTGCGCGGTTCTTGCTAGCGGCCGCGGGTGAAACTTCAGGCGTTCACTGTAAGGAAATCTATGCGTTGGAATTTTGTCTCATGGCGCCACGCCACTCTGGTTCTGCTGTGTTGCTGTCCACTTGCCACAGTTTTGGCGCAGAGCGCCGTGCCGCCGGAAAATATGGTGCGGCTGCAGGCCAGCGGCCAGGTCGAGGTGCCTTCGGATTGGTTGCGCTTTGTGCTGTCGGTTACGGTGCAGGACAAGGATTCGCAGGCGGTGCAGCGTCAGCTCAAGGAGGCCTTGGAGCAGGCCCTGCGCGAAGCCCGCAAGGTGGAAAGCCCGGGCCAGGTCGAATTGCGCACTGGTGCGTTCAGTCTCAGCCCGGTGTATTCCCGGGACAACAAAATCAGCCAATGGCAGGGCCTGGCCGAACTGGTTTTGCAAGGCCGCAATTTTGAGAAGATCGGCGCCTTGGCAGGCAGCATCCACAGCATGGCGGTGGCGCGTACCAGCATGGGCCTGAGCCGCGAGTTGCGCGAAGCCAGCGAGGCCCAGGCGCTGGACCTGGCGCTGCAGCAATTCCGAGCCAAGGCGCAGCACATTGCCGTGGGTTTCGGCTTTGCCAGCTATACCTTGCGCGAGGTCAGTGTCAGCAGCAACGCGCCGTCCGACGGACCGGCACCGGTGATGCTGCGCATGGCGGCGGCACCAGCGCAGGAAGACA
The DNA here is from genome assembly GCA_903897925.1 of uncultured beta proteobacterium. GTDB lineage: Bacteria > Pseudomonadota > Gammaproteobacteria > Burkholderiales > Burkholderiaceae_C > Allorhodoferax. The sequence continues at coordinate 47,528 of CAIUDG010000159.1, forward strand.
CGCCAGTGGCGGTGGAAGGCGGGAAAAGCCTGGTCAGTATCCAGCTGGCCGGCAGCGTGCAACTGAAATAGGCAATTGCTGCGCTGGAGGTTCCGTAAAGTGTTGAGAGTGCTTTGGGAATGTTGGCTGTGGGCTGGAAGGAGACATTGCCAGTACTCCAAAGCAGTCGGAAATTTGAGTTGTTGGTGCGTCCACGTCGTGTCCAAGAAAGTGTCAGCGGGGATGGCGGCTCGCTTCCATTGCGTTTGTAATTTGCAGTGCAACTACGCATAGTAAGGAGAAGAATACGTCTGCTTCACTCTCAGAATTCAACTCGACATTACGAACGTTACGCAAGGAGAATATTTTGCCACTAACGTTGGCCAATTCGACACCGTTAGAAGTTTCAATAATATGCTGCAAACCAGATAAATTTCCAGTGAGGGTCGCTCCGTCATAGGCACCCCCCTCAACATGCAGCTTGCGCTTGAATGAAAATGATTGGGGGCCGATGGAGAAATTCCCGGCGTCGCCCTCAATGTCCCATGAATCCCTCGCAATTGACAGGCCCGACGAGCGCCATTTGAAGGAGGCCACCAACTTTCTGTTCTGACGAAGTAGCCAACTAGGTTTTGAAACGCTCCATTCACTTTGGGCTTTGTAAGCTACCTCATCATTTTCGTCGCTAATTAAAACGGCAGAACGAAATGAAAAAGGTTCGTAGGCTATTTTGAAAGACTTAGTCATAAGGGCGACACCTAACATTTATCGATAATGAGTGCATCTGTATTTCTTCCAAATTCCAGAATTAGGCGGTATGTAAAAATACCTGTCGTTACCGCGGCTTCTGGTTTCACATGGGAGTCAGCTTTCGCGGCTAAGTTGAAGTCTTTAGCTGTATTTGTGTGGTGCTATCAACCTTCCACTCAAAAATTCCCAAAAAATCATCGAAGCATGCCTTGCATACCCAACGATATCCATCATTGGTAGAAAAACCCTCGTTCAACGTATTGGGGTTTGACGGTCCATAAGCCATAAATTTGCAGCCGCAAAACTCGCAATGGTCATGGTCGTTTGCCTTGTTCGCTGGTTCGTAATTGCGCCAAGTAAAAGCAACACCTTTGAGGTATTTCTCTTGGTTTGTTAGTCGCCAATCACCTAGTGTATGCATAAGTCTTAACGGTCTCTACGAAGATACGGTTAGGCACGTGGGTATCGTACTGGACACTTTGGCTCAAAGTCAGCTTTCGCGGCAATCTTGACAGCCTCCAGTGGCACTGTCCATCCCCCGGACGGGTGGTTTTCAGGGCCACAATCACTCCAACACTTTGTTCCGCTTCAACGGGCTGTTACCCGACGCTCCCGGCGCTCCAAAGCGGTCAACCATCTAGGTCTGTGTCCCGCAGTCAGGGCTGCGTTATGTCATGGCCACTGGACCTACGAAAGACAACTGATGCGCCAATACCAGCAACAAACCAAATAACGGCATTGCTTATAATTGAAATTGCAGTTACCAGCGCTACCAATCGCAGGTTATCTTCCTGCCCATCGGTAGCCATTAGAAACAGACTTGTCGGCCAGAGGTATATACCCCAATCTGGGAACCATTGAACATATCCCAAATGGTCGAGACAGAGATAGCAAACTGGAAAGAGCGAACCAACTGCTACCCCAACAGCGCCCCATTTGAGCAACCTCTTCATAACGCCATACATTCAAAATGACGGGTAGGCTTCATACATACCGAGTTAATCACGGTCAGAAGTAAGTTCATCTGATGGCTTTCTTAGGTCTGCTTTCGCGGCTTAGCAGAGGAACTCTATCAGCCCAGTTGAAAATCCAATAATTAACCCCAAAAATAATCCAATTGCTATTCCGCCCGCAACAATAATTAACTTAAGAATTATTGTGTTGATAGTCTTCCAAGGAATATTTGGGAATGCCATGCTTTTGCCCGGATAGGCCGCATTCTGCGCATCAGAAACCTCAACTTGTTGTATAGCCATGTCAGACTCCGGGTGCATTCGGGCGACCTGCAATTCGCTTCTTTATCGTGTCATCCAGGTCATCAATTGGTTGTCCGCTGGCTTTGACCGCAGCCTCAATTTCAGTGATGCTTAAACCTCCTGGACGAGAGGCTTCAACCAAACTCCATGTTCTCGCCGCGCGTTTGCCACTGCGGCAATAGAGAAGCACTGGTCCCTTTGTCGTTGCCAGTTGATTCGCTAAAGCGGCGACCGCCGATTCCGGTATATCGCCGTGTGGAACCGGAACGTAGGAAAAATCCATGTGATTTGCTCGAACAGCGGCGCCAACCGCGTCCGAGGAGGGTTCATCGGCTGCTTCTCCGTCCGGGCGCATGTCTATGACGTGGGTATAGGCATCAGCCAACCGTGGAATTGACTCCAACTTTATCTGTTCCGTAACCCATATATTGGACGCCAAAGGCTTAGCGACGACGTCTGCCGGTCTGGTCAGGCGTGAATACCCCCCAATCCCCAGCATTATCAGAATGCCAACCGCAACAGAAAGACCCAAAAGTGCCCAGTCTCCCAGTGATTTGATGCGCTGAACCGTCAGTGACACCCCCCGCGCTGGGGAAGGTTCACTGTTGCCACTCTGCAAATTGGCGTCGTTCATCATGTTGTGGTGTACATCTCAATTAAGTGAATGGACTGAGGATTGAAAGAGTCAATGGCAGGTCCATTCTGAGCCTTCGTCATTGGGTTGACCATCCCCCACTTGGGTGAACTTGCGAAATGTCAGCTTTCGCGGCATTGTGCCGGTTGGGGTGATTTTGCGCATCCCCCGTTAGGGTGAACCACTGGAATGTCAGCTATCGCGGCGTACGCGTCATATCCTTTTCCGCTTCTGCCTGCTGATTTCCACTGCCTTATTGTGGGCCACTACCGCTTGCTGACTTCTGAAGTCAATAAATCGAACCAGTAAGAACCCCAAAAGCCGCAGAAGCAAAAGGTAGGCAATGATAGCCACTAAGGCGGGCAAATCACCCCAAGCCAAACGTAAAGCACCCTGCCACATTCCCAGTGGAAACATGCCTATTAAGTACACGAGCACAGGCACCTGCCTTTTGAATGGCTTAAACATGCTAAGTGTGGTCGCAGGAATGCTCATCGTTGGCGTGAGAAAGTCTGCTATCGCGGGCATAGCTCATTTCTTCGATGCCAGGTCAATGTCCAGTTGCACACGTAGCAAGACAAAAATCAATGCAAATCCAAAAACACAACTGAGCAACGCAAATCCAGTTAAGGAAGGCACTCCATCTCCGAAATTGGAAATCCACTGCCGCTTTGCAAGTAGCTCGACTACTGACCAAATCAGAATCGCCGTTATTCGAACACTTCGAATATTGGTGAAAAGCACCGCGTCACACCCTGGGCAAGCACACTGATTTTTCAGCGAATTCCACGGCAAAACCTCATTGCAGCGTGGGCAATTCGCAGACATGAGCGGGCGTAAACAGTTCACCTTCAAATTATCCTGCGATTGAGCGGGGACGACCATCCCCCATTGGAGGGAATCTCTGAATGTCGGCTATCGCGGCTCATCGGTCAGCCGGTCGCATTTCGGGGAACTCCTTGTACATGGGGATTTGAAGTTCCAGATACAACTCGGCCATTACCGTTCCCAGTACCTTTTGAGTTCGAAGTTTCAATTCTTCATCGCCAGAATTGTTGGCGACGTACAGAACGTGATTGGCATGGTGAAACATGTTCTCAATGTGCTCGTTCATTGATAAAGCCATCGACTTATTCAATTGCAACCTCTCTTCTCTACGCGGCATGTTTGCATCGCTTTTACCAGGCCCAGCATCCGAAGGTCTGCTTTCGCGGCGAAGACGAAGTAAACATGCGGTTAATTCGCACGTCTGACCTGCCGACCAACAAATTGCACGAAACCGCCTGCAACAGCACCGATGCTTGCAACAATTAAAACTAATTGCAATCGGTGTGACATTTCAATATCGTCAGCCAAGGCACCGAAGCTGAGGACGACGAGGAATGTTGCTGGTAACGTAACAAGCGCGCCAAGAAGGGGAAACAAATACAGTGGTCGGCGTCCGATACTCAGCCATATGAAGACTGGCACGACAAACACGCACATGAGAACGCAAATAGAAAGGAACGCTTGAGCGCCAAATGAATCAGGCAGCGCTATCCAAGTTAGTCTGGCAAATGACCACAGTGCCAAAGGTAATGCAACTGGGGTTGCAAGGGCAACAGCAAGCATTACCGACAGATGTTTGTGTGGGTTCATTGGCAGCAATGTATCAAACTGGGTGGTCCCGAATAAAGTCAGCTATCGCGGCATAGTGACATTGTAAATTGTTGGGTGTTTTTACCTAAACAGTCATATGACGGCCAACCAATCCAATCGTGAATGGGATAAAACCGACCCCACAAATTATCCAAGACAAGAACGCAAATTTGGCAGGCGGTGCTATTTCTTTTCGAGTAAACGGCAAGCAAAGCCAAATAAAATTTATTGGATTTAGACTTCCACCCGCGACCATGATTGATAGCCCAGCACTTTCTATCGCAGTGAATGTTTTACTCTGGCTATTCAGGTTCCACGCATGAAAGGCGATGAATATACTTGCGATGAACAATAGAATTCCAACAAAAACTTCAACTACTGGCGGTTGTGGTTCAGCCGTATCACCTTGAGCTTCAGGCGTGGGGTTAGTCATATGATGAAAACTAGTGAGAGATGTAAATCAATTGTATTTCTACCTACCCAAGGACTTTTTTTAAAGTCAGCTTTCGCGGCA